>NZ_JAUSXR010000001.1:2551341-2870259 GCF_030816155.1 Arthrobacter woluwensis
TCGTGTTCGTGATCATCCTGGTGGCCCTCATGGTCCCTGCCCAGGTGTCCATCCTGCCGAACTACATCCTGATCGCCGGGCTGGGCGGGAAGAACACCCTGTGGGGCATCATCCTGCCGGGCCTGGGCACCGCCTTCGGGACCTTCCTGCTCCGTCAGCACTTCCTCACCCTGCCGGGTTCCATCCTGGAAGCCGCGGAGCTCGACGGAGCCGGGCACTGGCGCCGGCTCTGGCGGGTCGTGGTGCCGGTCTCCATCCCTTCGATCGCCACCGTGGGCCTCGTGACCGTGGTCAGCGAGTGGAACGACTACATCTGGCCTCTCATCATCACGGACCGCCCCGAGAGCATGACCCTTCCCGTCGGCCTGACACTCCTTCAGAACTCGGAGAGCAACGGCGCCGGCTGGGGCATCCTCATGGCCGGCTCGGTCCTGGTCATCCTGCCCGTCCTCCTCATCTTCGCCATGCTCCAGCGCTACATCGTCGCCGGCCTCACCCAGGGCAGCGTCACGGGCTGATCTCCGGCCCCACCCCGGGAGGCGCGCCTCCCCACCGACACCACACCAGCACCATCGCACCCCAGCATCACTGAAAGGTCACCTCATGAACACGCCACTGCGCCGTCGTCAATTCCTCGGCCTCTCCGCCGCCGCGGCCGTCACTGCCGCCCTGGCCGCCTGCGGCGGCCCCTCCACTGGGGGTGGCGGAGCCTCCCAGGCCGCCGCCGACACGGACTTCTCCGGCGTGAAGCCCGCCGCCAGCTTCGACTTCTGGTCCACCCACCCCGGGAAGTCCCAGGACGTCGAGAAGCAGCTGATCGAGAAGTTCCAGGCCAAGCACCCGGATATCAAGGTCAACCTCATCACGGGCGGCAAGGACTACGAGGAGATCGCCCAGAAGTTCCAGACCGCACAGGCCGCCAAGAGCGGGCTGCCGGCGCTCGTCGTCCTGTCCGATGTGTGGTGGTTCCGCTACTACATGAACAAGAGCATCATCCCGCTGGACAGCCTCATCAAGCAGCTCGACTTCAGCATGTCCGACTTCCGCGAGACCCTCGTGGCGGACTACGGCTACGACAACCAACAGTGGGCCATGCCGTACGCCCGCTCCACTCCGCTCTTCTACTACAACAAGGACCACTTCAAGGCGGCGGGCCTGCCGGACCGCGCCCCGAAGACCTGGGCCGAGTTCGCCGAGTGGGCGCCGAAGCTCAAGGCCGCGTCCAAGGCGCAGTTCGCCTTCATGTACCCGGCGCTGGCCGGCTACGCGGGCTGGACCCTGCAGAACAACCTCTGGGGTGAGGGCGGCGGCTGGTCCAAGGACTGGGACATCACCGCCGACTCGGACGCCAACGTCAAGGCGCTCCAGTTCGCTCAGGACTCCGTCTACAAGGACGGCTGGGCCGGCGTCTCCTCCAAGGACTCCGCGGACGACTTCTCCGCGGGCATCGCCTCCGCGACCCTGTCCTCCACGGGTTCGCTCGTGGGAGTGCTGCAGGGCGCCAAGTTCAACGTGGGCGTCGGTTTCCTGCCGGGCGGCTCCGCCTCGCAGAACCCGGTCTGCCCCACGGGCGGCGCCGGCCTGGGCATCCCCGCCGGTGTGCCGAAGGACCAGCAGCTCGCCGCCGCCACGTTCCTGAAGTTCGTGACCGAGCCGGAGAACACCGCGCTCTTCTCCGCGGCCACCGGCTACATGCCCACCCGCAAGTCCGCGGACATGACCTCGGCGCTGGCCAAGACGCCTCAGATCAAGATCGCCATGGACCAGCTGGCCGTGACCCGCAAGCAGGACAACGCCCGCGTGTTCCTGCCGGGCGCCGACCAGGAGATGGCCAAGGCTGCCGCGGCGATCCTGACCCAGAAGGCCGATGTGAAGAGCAGCCTCACCACCCTGAAGGGCACCCTCGAAGGCATCTACACCAAGGACGTGAAGCCGAAGATCGCCAAGTAGGGCATTCACGCTTCGGAGCACGACGGCGGCGGTCACCTCAGCGGTGGCCGCCGCCGTCGTCGTGTCGGGGCGTCGGTGCGTCGGGGTGCCCAGCCGCCGCGGCGGGCACAGTGGCGGGACACCGCGACAACAGCACGGCACTGCCATCAACCGCTGCAGGCCGGGATTTAGCACGTACGCGCTATGAACGGCGGAGCCTGCTGGTCCTGGAACACCGGGGATGCCATCCTGGTCAGGCGGGGTTCCCGACCGGTGACCCCACACTCCCCCAGCCATCCGAGGAGCATACGAGTGATCACCCGCATCAAGGCGGCCTTCATCATCGGCTACGCCGACGGTGATCATCGCATCCTGCCGGACGCCGAACTCGTCCACGAGGACGGCACCATCCTCTTCGTCGGCCGGGACTACTCCGGGCCGGTCGACCGGGAGATCGACGCGGGACTCTCGATCGTCTCCCCCGGTTTCATCGATCTCAACGCCCTCGCCGACATCGACCACGCGATCTTCGACTCCTGGCACGGGCCGAACACCCGGCTCGGCCTCCTCTGGTCAGAGCAATACCTCCAGGACCACGCGCCGGTCTTCACTCCCGAGGAACTGCGTTTCCGCCGCGAGTTCGCGCTCACACAGCTCGCACTCAACGGCATCACCACCCTCATGCCGATCGCGGCGGAGAGCTACCTCGACTGGTGCGAGGACTATGAGGATCTGGCGCGCCTGGCCTCGGCCGTCGAGGACATTGGCCTGCGCGCGTACCTCGGTCCCAGCTACCGCACCCACGTCCCCTACACCGACGGGACACGCGTGCTGCTGCACGAGGACGAGCAGCGGGGCCTGGACGGGCTGGCCGAAGCCATCCGCTTCGCGAAGGACCACGAAGGACGGGCGTATGGAAGGATCCGCACCGCCCTGTTGCCCGCCCGGATCGAGACGCAGACGGAGAAGACACTCCGGCTCACGCGCCGGGCGGCCGACGAGCTGGGGATTCCGGTCCGGCTCCACGCCGCGCAGGGGCTGTCCGAGGTGGAGACCATGATCGAGCGCACCGGGCTCCGCCCCCTCCCCTACCTCCACTCGATCGGCTTCCTGGGGGAACGCACTTTTATCCCGCACGCCTGGACGGTGCCCGGCCACCGTCATGTGCCTCAGGCATTCGGCGCCGGCGACGATCTCGCCCTCCTCGCGGAGACGGGGACGACCGTGGTGTTCTGCCCCATCCCCTCCGCCCATTACGGGAGCGTGCTGGAGGACTACGACGAGTACCGCGCCCGCGGGATCCGGGTGGTGATGGGCACCGACTCGGCGCCGCCGAACATGATCCGCGGCCTCGACCTCGCCATGGCCATGCAGAAGACCGTCACCGGAGACCGGGCGGCGGCCCAGGCGGGCGACCTCTTCCGCTCCGCGACCCTCGATCCCGCAGAAGCCCTCGGGCGGGACGACCTCGGACGCCTCGCGCCCGGCTGCCAGGCGGACTACTTCGTCCTGGATCTCACGGGACGTCACATCGGCCCATACCCAGACCCCATCCGCACCCTGGTCCTCAACGCCGACGGGCGGGACATCTCACGGGTCGTCGTCGCCGGCCGGACCGTGGTCGAGGACCACCGGATCATCACCGTGGACACGAGCGAGCACCGCCGCCGTGCGCAGGATTTCCTGAACCGCTACATGGCGTCGCTCAGCGCATCCGACCACGCCCACCGGCCCACGGTAGAACTGCTCCCGCCGAGCTTCCCGCTCGCCTGAGTGGGGCGAGCCGCACCAAGAAACTCCAGGGGCCCCTGACCAACCACGGTCAGGGGCCTCTGCGCAGGCTGTCACGCCGTCGCCGTCGCCCGTTCACGCGCGACGACGGGCCTGGCTCACGCCGGGATCGGCACCACGGTCACGCCCAGCTTGGACAGCTCGGACGCGCCGCCGTCGGGCGCCGTGAGAACCCAGATGCCCTCGCGGTGAACGGCCACCGAGTGCTCCCACTGCGAAGCGCGGGATCCGTCGGTGGTGACGACGGTCCAGTCGTCCTCCAGCACGGCGGTTTCGAGACCACCGCGGACCAGCATCGGTTCGATCGCGAAGCACATGCCCGGCTTGACCTTCGGCCCACGGTGCTTGCTGCGGTAGTTCAGGACGTCGGGCGCCATGTGCATCTGCGAGCCGATGCCATGCCCGCAGTAGTCCTCGAGGATGCCGAGCGGCTTGCCCTTCTGGGCAGACACGTAGTCGTCGATGGCGTCGCCGATGTCCCCCACGTACTTGGCGGTGGCCAGGGCCGCGATCCCGTGCCACATCGCCATACGGGTGACCTCGGAGAGGCGCTCGTCCTCCGGATCCCCCTCGCCCACGATCACGGTGCGCGCGGAGTCGGCGTTCCAGCCGCGCACGATGCAGCCGCCGTCGATCTTCACCACGTCACCCGGCTCCAGAGCGCGAGGGCCGGGGATACCGTGGACCACCTCGTCGTTGACCGAAGCGCAGATGTGCTTGGGGTAGCCGTGGTAGCCCAGGAAGTTGTACTGCGCGCCCGCCTCGTCCACCACTGCGGCGAAGACGGCATCCAGCTCATCGGTCGTGACACCCGGTGCGACCGCGGCCACGGCCGCGTCCAGGGCACGGCTGAGAAGCTCGCCGGCCTCCTGCATGATGCGCATCTGGGCGTTGGTCTTGTATTCGATCCGCGGAGAGTGGAATGCCACAGGTCTTCCTTCGGTTCCGGCCGCGCGTCACGCGGCCTTCTGGGTTACTGGCGTCGGGGCGGCCGGTCGAGGCCGACGGGGAAAAACCATGCCCCCGGAGTGTCTCCGGGGGCATGACAGGGATTTCTAGGCGCTGGCGGCTTCGTCCGCCACAGCCTCGGCGATGGCGGCCATCACGCGGTCCGTGACCTCGTCGATGGCTCCGATGCCATCCACGCGGCGGAGGATCCCGCGCTCGGCGTACTTGCCCACCACGGCTTCGGTCTGCTCGTGGTAGAGATCCAGCCGGTGGCGGATGACGGTCTCGTTGTCATCGCTGCGGCCGGTCTCCAGCGCCCTGCCGAGCAGACGGGTGACGAGTTCCTCATCGTCCGCGGTCAGCTGGAGCACCACGTCCAGGCGGGTGCCGGATTCGGAGAGGATCTGGTCCAGCTCGTCCACCTGCGCCACGGTGCGCGGGTAGCCATCGAGCAGGAAGCCCTCCGCCACGTCGTCCTGGCCGAGCCGGTCACGGACCATGCGATTCGTGACCGAGTCCGGGACGAAGTCCCCGGCATCCATGTACTTCTTGGCTTCCAGGCCCAGCGGGGTCTCGCCCTTGACGTTGGCGCGGAAGATGTCGCCGGTGGAGATGGCCACCACACCGAGACGATCGGAGATCCGCTCGGCCTGCGTTCCCTTGCCGGAGCCGGGAGGACCGATAATCAGCATTCTTGTCATCGCAAGAGCCCTTCGTAGTGCCGTTGTTGAAGCTGCGCGTCGATCTGCTTCACCGTCTCCAGCCCGACACCGACCATGATGAGGATCGAGGTGCCGCCGAAGGGGAAGTTCTGGTTGGCCTGGACCAGGACCAGGGCCACCAGCGGGATGAGCGCAACAATGCCGAGGTACAGCGCACCTGGCAGGGTGATCCGGGACAGCACGTACTGCAGGTACTCAGCAGTGGGACGGCCTGCCCGGATCCCGGGAATGAAGCCACCGTACTTCTTCATGTTGTCCGAGACCTCTTCAGGGTTGAAGGTGATCGAGACGTAGAAGTAGGTGAAGAAGATGATCAGCAGGAAGTACACCGCCATGTAGAACGGGTGATCGCCCTTGGTGAGGTTGTTGTTGATCCACACGACCCAGTCCGGCACGGGGCGCCCGTCCGTCGGGGTGTTGAACTGCGCGATCAGCGCCGGCAGGTACAGGATGGACGACGCGAAGATCACGGGGATCACGCCGGCCATGTTGACCTTGATCGGGATGTAGGTGGTGGTGCCACCGACAGTACGGCGACCGACCATGCGCTTGGCGTACTGCACCGGGATGCGCCGCTGGGACTGCTCGACGAAGACCACGAGGGCCACCGTCAGGAGGCCGACCAGCAGGACTGCGATGAACGTGCCCCAGCCCTTGGCGCCGATGATGCCGTTCATGGCGGGCACGAAGCCGGCGGCGATGGAGGTGAAGATCAGCAGGGACATGCCGTTGCCGATGCCCTTTTCCGTCACGAGCTCGCCCATCCACATGATGAGGCCGGTGCCTGCGGTCAGGGTGATGATCAGCAGGATCGTCGTGATGATGCTGTTGTCCGGGATCAGCGGCAGGGCACAGCCCTGGAACAGCTGACCGGAGCGGGCCAGGGACACCAGCGTGGTGGCGTTCAGGAGGCCCAGCGCGATGGTCAGATACCGCGTGTACTGCGTGAGCTTGGTCTGCCCGGAGGCGCCTTCCTCATACAGTTCCTGGAACCGGGGGATCACGACGCGCAGCAGCTGAACGATGATGCTGGCGGTGATGTACGGCATGATGCCCAGCGCGAAGATGGAGACCTGAAGCAGGGCGCCACCCGAGAACATGTTCACCATCTGCTGCAGGCTGCTGTTGCCCTGCGTCAGCTGGAGACACTGCTGAACGTTGTTATAGCTCACACCCGGTGCCGGGATGAACGCGCCGAGCCGGAAGATCGTGACGATGCCAAGAGTGAACAGCAACTTGCGTCGCAAGTCAGGGGTCCTGAAGGCACGGCCGAATGCGCTGAGCAAGCGTCCTCCTGAGGGATCTGTGAGGTAAAGGAGAGTGGGTTCCTGGTTGAACCCGACATCAGAGTCTAACCGTTGTGTCGGTCAGCCCCGTAATTCGTCGCGAATGCAGGAACTCCCGGCACCCGGACAGCTGTCCGGGTGCCGGGAGTTCTCAGATCGCGTTCAGCGGGTCCGGCTCTCAGAGAGCGGTGACGGAACCACCGGCGGCCTGGATCTTCTCAGCCGCGCTGGCGGAGAAGGCATCCACGGTCACATCGACCTTGACGGTGATGTCACCAGAGCCGAGCACCTTGACGGGCTGGTTCTTGCGAACCGCACCCTTGGCGACCAGGTCGGCCACCGTCACGGTGCCACCCTCCGGGAAGAGCTCGGAGAGACGGTCAAGGTTGACCACCTGGAACTCGACACGGAACGGGTTCTTGAAGCCGCGAAGCTTCGGCAGGCGCATGTGCAGCGGCAGCTGGCCACCGGCGAAGCCGGCCTTGACCTGGTAGCGCGCCTTGGTGCCCTTGGTACCACGACCGGCGGTCTTACCCTTGGAGCCTTCACCACGGCCCACACGGGTCTTCGCGGTCTTGGCGCCAGCGGCGGGACGCAGGTGGTGGATCTTCAGAGCGTGCTGCTTCTCTTCGGTCGCTGCAGGCTCAGCAGTCTTCTTCTCAGCCATTACTTCGCCTCCTTGACCTCTACGAGGTGCGGAACCGTGTTGAGCATGCCCACGGTCACGGCGTCGGCGGAACGGACCACGGAGTGGCCGATGCGCTTGAGACCGAGAGACCGGAGCGTGTCACGCTGGTTCTGCTTGGCGCCGATGACGCCCTTGATCTGGGTGATTTCCAACTGAGCGTCGGACGGAGTCAGGTTCTTTGCCATGGCTCAGGCACCTGCCTTCTGGTTGTTCAGAGCACGCACCAGAGCTGCGGGAGCAACCTCGTCCAGCGGCAGGCCACGACGAGCGGCAACAGCTGCCGGCTCCTCGAGCTGACGCAGAGCCTCAACGGTCGCGTGAACGATGTTGATGGCGTTGGAGGAGCCCAGCGACTTGGACAGCACGTCGTGGATGCCGACGCACTCCAGCACGGCGCGGACCGGGCCACCGGCGATAACGCCGGTACCCGGGGAAGCCGGACGGAGCATCACGACACCAGCGGCGGCTTCGCCCTGGACGCGGTGCGGGATGGTGCTGCCGACGCGGGGGACGCGGAAGAAGGACTTCTTGGCCTCTTCAACACCCTTCGCGATGGCGGCGGGGACTTCGCGAGCCTTGCCGTAACCGACACCGACCATGCCGTTGCCATCGCCGACCACCACGAGGGCGGTGAAGCTGAAGCGGCGGCCACCCTTGACCACCTTGGCGACACGGTTGATGGTTACAACACGCTCAACGAACTGGCTCTTCTCGGCCTCGCGGGCGTCACGGCCACGGCCGCCACGCTCGCCACGGCCACCACGTTCGCCGCGCTCACCACGACGGCCGCCACGGCGGTTGTCGTTGTTGGCAGCCTCAGTGGTTTCAGTTGCAACAGCGGCTGCAGCTTCAGTCACCTGGGTTTCCTTTTCGTTGTTCACTTCGGTCACAGCGCCAGACCACCTTCGCGAGCACCGTCAGCGACGGCGGCGATGCGGCCGTGGTACTTGTTGCCACCGCGGTCGAAGACCACGGCCTCAACACCGGCTGCCTTGGCACGCTCGGCGACCAGTTCACCAACGCGCTTGGCCTTGGCGGTCTTGTCACCTTCGAACGCACGCAGATCGGCTTCCATGGTGGAGGCCGAGGCGAGGGTCTTTGCCACGGTGTCATCCACGACCTGCACGAAGATGTGACGGGCCGAACGGTTGACGATGAGGCGCGGACGAGCCGGGGTACCGGAGATGCGCTTGCGGATACGCAGCTGACGACGGCTACGGGCCGAGGTCTTGTTCTTGCTGTTGCGCTTCTTGTTAATGCTGATGGCCATGGTTACTTACCAGCCTTTCCGACCTTGCGGCGGATGATTTCGCCGGCGTAACGGATGCCCTTGCCCTTGTAGGGGTCGGGCTTGCGCAGCTTGCGGATGTTGGCAGCGACTTCGCCGACCTGCTGCTTGTCAATGCCAGCAACAGAGAGCTTGGTCGGGCCTTCAACGGCAAACGTGATGCCGGCGGGAGCGACGACGCTGACCGGGTGGCTGTAGCCCAGAGCGAACTCCAGGTCAGAACCCTTGGCCTGCACACGGTAACCCGTGCCGACGATTTCCAGCTTCTTCTCGTAGCCCTTGGTCACGCCGTCGATCATGTTGGCGATCAGGGTACGGGTCAGGCCGTGCAGCGAGCGAGCAGTGCGCTCGTCGTTCGGGCGGGACACGGAGATCGTGCCCTCTTCCAGGGCCACCTCGATGGGGCTGGCCACGGTGTGGCTCAGTTCGCCCTTGGCACCCTTGACGGTGACAACGGCTCCATCGATCTTGACCTCAACGCCAGCCGGAACGGTGATGGGGAGACGTCCAATACGCGACATTCTTCTCTTCCTTTCCCGTTACCAGACGTACGCGAGGACTTCGCCGCCCACGCCCTTCTTGCCGGCCTGCTTGTCAGTCAGGAGGCCGGAAGAGGTGGACAGGATAGCGATACCCAGGCCACCCAGCACGTGCGGCAGGTTGGTGGACTTCGCGTAAACGCGCAGACCGGGCTTGGAGATACGGCGGACGCCAGCGATGGAACGCTCGCGGCTCGGACCGAACTTAAGGGTGATGGTCAGCGTCTTGCCGACGCGTGCCTCTTCTTCCTTCCAGTCCGAGATGTAACCCTCGGCCTTCAGGATGTCGGCGACGCGGGCCTTCAGCTTGGAGTACGGCATCGACACGGTGTCGTGGTACGCCGAGTTTGCATTGCGCAGACGGGTCAGCATGTCTGCGACGGGATCAGTCATGGTCATGAGGGCTCATGCCCTTCCTCGTACCGGTTTCCACGGGCGGAGCCAGTGGACCTTTTACGTAGTTGGATTAGTCTTCGGTCTTGAACGGGAAGCCGAGGTGCTTGAGCAGCGCGCGGCCTTCCTCGTCGGTCTTCGCGGTGGTGACAACCGTGATGTCCATACCACGGACGCGGTCGATGGCGTCCTGGTCGATCTCGTGGAACATGACCTGCTCCGTGAGACCGAAGGTGTAGTTGCCGTTACCGTCGAACTGCTTGCCGTTCAGGCCGCGGAAGTCGCGGATACGGGGCAGTGCGAGGGTGACCAGACGATCCAGGAATTCCCACATGCGGTCGCCACGCAGCGTCGCGTGGGCGCCGATCGGCATACCCTCACGCAGCTTGAACTGGGCGATGGACTTGCGGGCCTTGGTGACCTGGGGCTTCTGACCGGTGATCGCGGTCAGGTCGCGGACGGCGCCGTCGATCAGCTTGGAATCCTTGGCGGCGTCACCGACACCCATGTTCACGACGACCTTCACAAGGCGCGGAACCTGGTTGACGTTCTCGTACTCGAACTCATCCTGCAGGGACTGCTTGATGTTCTCGGCGTACTTGGTCTTCAGACGCGGGACGATCTTCACCGGGGTCTCGAGGGTCTCAGTCATTAGATGTCCTTCCCGGAGGCCTTGGCGACGCGGATACGCACTTCGCGCTCCACACCGTCGCGCTCAACCTTCTCGACACGGAAACCGACGCGGGTCGGCTTCTTGGTGGACGGATCCACCAGAGCGACGTTCGACAGGTGGATCGGGGCCTCGACGACCTCGATGCCACCGGTGTTGGTGCCGCGCTGGGTCTGGCCGGCCTTCACGTGCTTGGTGACACGGTTGATGCCCTCAACCAGAACGCGGTTGGATTCCGGGAACACACGCAGGACCTTGCCCTGCTTGCCACGGTCTCCACCACGGGACTGACGAGCGCCGGTGATGACCTGGACGAGATCGCCCTTCTTGATCTTTGCACCCATAGTTACAGCACCTCCGGGGCCAGCGAGACGATCTTCATGAACTTCTTGTCGCGAAGCTCGCGGCCAACCGGGCCGAAGATACGGGTGCCGCGGGGCTCCCCGTCCGTGTTCTTCAGGATCACGGCTGCGTTCTCATCGAACTTGATGTAGGAACCGTCCGGACGACGGCGCTCCTTACGGGTGCGGACGACGACAGCCTTGACGACGTCGCCCTTCTTCACGTTTCCGCCAGGGATAGCGTCCTTGACGGTGGCGACGATGACGTCGCCGATGCCTGCGTAGCGGCGACCGGATCCACCGAGAACGCGGATGGTCAAGATTTCCTTGGCACCCGTGTTGTCGGCGACCTTAAGCCGCGACTCCTGCTGAATCAATGTTTACTCCTTGCGTCGCGCCGGTTCTCACGCTGAAATACTGCCTACAGTGCGAGCCTTGCGGAACGGTTGTTGGGGTGTCTCTGCCCTGCCTGGATTTTGCCAGCACAGGGTTAAACCCTCGTTCCAGACGCATCTGGGCCCCCTGGCCGGGGACCGGCCCTGAGGCAGTATGCACTGGCACGATGGTTTACGAGGATCTGTTCGGGCGCATGACGCACCCATACAAGCTCAATATCCTAGCACAGCGAAGGCTCGCTCCACGAACCGGGATCCCGCGTGAATGCCGGGATCCCGGGGTGTTTCAGGACACGTACGCCTTGAGGTAGCGGCCGGTCAGGCTGTCCGAGTCCGCCAGCGCCTCGGGGGTGCCCTCGAAGACCACGGTGCCGCCGTCGTGGCCGGCTCCCGGACCCATGTCGATCACCCAGTCCGCATGGGCGACCACGCCGAGATGATGCTCGATCACCACCACGGTGTTGCCTTCGTCCACCAGCTGATCGAGCAAACCGAGCAGGTTCTCGACGTCGGCGAGGTGCAGTCCGGTGGTCGGCTCATCCAGGATGAACACCCCGGCGTCGCTGCCCATGTGCGTGGCGAGCTTGATCCGCTGCCGCTCCCCGCCGGACAGGGTGGAGAGCGACTGGCCCAGGGTGATGTATCCCAGGCCGACGCGGGCCAGCCTCTCCAGGATGGGCCGGGCCCTCGGCACCGCGAGCTGGTCCAGAGCTTCTTCGACGCTCAGGCGCATCACTTCGTAGATGTTGAGCCCGCCCAGGCGGTACTCCAGGACCTCGTCCGTGAAGCACTTGCCGCCGCAGTCCTCGCACAGCGTTCCCACCGGCGCCATGCCGGGGATCTCGGTGAACGTCTCCCCCGCCCCCTTGCAGGTGGGGCAGGCCCCTTCGGAGTTGGCGGAGAACAAGGCCGGTTTGGTGCCGGTGGCCTTGGCGAAGGCTGCGCGGATGTGGTCCAGCGCCCCGGTGTAGGTGGCGGGATTGGAACGGCGCGAACCGCGGATGGCGGACTGATCCACCACATGCACACCGTCCCGCTTGCCGAGCGCCCCGTGGATGAGCGAGCTCTTCCCCGAACCGGCCACGCCCGTGACGGCGCACAGCACCCCGGTGGGCACGTCCACATCCACGTCCCGCAGATTGTGCGTGTTCGCACCGCGAATCTCCAAGGCTCCGGTCGCGGTCCGCACGGACTCCTTGAAGGGGACCCGCGAGCCGACGTGCTGTCCGGTGAGGGTCTGAGCGGAGGACAGGTCCTCGAAGGTGCCCTGGAAGACGATCTCTCCGCCGTGGATGCCGGCCTTTGGGCCGATGTCGACGATGTGGTCGGCGATCGCCATGACCTCCGGCTTGTGCTCGACCACCAGGATCGTGTTGCCCTTGTCCCGCAGGCTTCGCAGCAGGTCGTTCATCCGGGCGATGTCATGCGGGTGGAGGCCCACGGTCGGCTCATCGAAGACATAGGTGACGTCGGAGAGCGGAGACCCGAGGTGACGGACCATCTTCACCCGCTGGGCCTCTCCCCCGGACAGGGTGGAGGAAGCCCGGTCCAGGCTGAGGTATCCGAGACCGATGTCGACCAGGGCCTGCAGGGTGCCGAGCAGGTTCGAGATCACCGGCGCCACGGAGGGCTCGTCGACGCTCCGCAGGAACTCGATCAGATCCGTGACCTGGATCTGAGCGCACTCCGCGATGTTCCGTCCGTCGATCCTGCTGGCCAGGGCCTCCTGGTTCAGGCGGCCACCGTGGCACAGCGGGCACTCGGCGAAGGTGGCGGCCCGTTCCAGGAAGGCCTTGATATGCGCCTGCTTGGGTTCCTTGCCACCGGCCAGGTAGCTCTGCCGGATCCGGGTCTCCAGCCCGAGGAACGTCATGTTGACGTTGTCCATCTTGACCTTGACGGCCGGCGAACGCAGCAGGAAGTCGAGCGTCTCCGGGTCGTAGTCCTTGACCGGCAGCTCCGGATCGAACCGTCCCGTGCCGAGGAGCACCTTGATCAGCCAGCCGTCCACCGTGAAGCCCGGCACTTTGATGGCCCCCTGGGACAGGGACAGGTTCCGGTCAAGGAGCACGTCCACGTCCAGCGCGGAGATCTCCCCCGCGCCCTCACACTCAGGGCACATCCCTTCGGCCAGGTTGAACGAGTACTTCCCGGCGTGACCAGCGCTCGGCATCCCCACGCGGGAGAAGATGATCCGCAGCAGGGCATGGGCGTCGGTGACGGTGCCCAGGGTGGACCGCGAGTTGCTCCCCATCCGCTCCTGGTTCACCACGATCGCCGCGGAGAGGTTCTCCAGCTCGTCCACGTCAGGACGCGGCAGGCTCGGCATGAACGACTGCACGAAGGTCGTGTAGGTCTCGTTGATGAGCCGCTGAGACTCCGCGGCGATGGTTCCGAAGACCAGCGAGCTCTTGCCCGAGCCGGACACTCCGGTGAACACCGTGATGCGGCGCTTGGGCAGATCCAGCGAGACGTCCTGAAGGTTGTTCTCGCGCGCCCCGCGCACTTTGATCAGGCCGTGCGAATCGGCGGCATGGCGGGCAAGGTCAGCAGGCATGAGTCACCTCAGGATCATCGGCGGAGCGCTCCCCCGCGCACTGAGGACAGAATACCCGCCGCCTCGGACATCCTGGCCCGGCGCCCGGTGGACGCACGACGCCGCGCAGCCAGACCGCCGTCGTCGTCTCGCCGTCCGCGCGCTGCACTCAGCCGATGCCGGGACCGGGGAATGCGGAAGACCCCCGCTCCCAGAAGGGAACGGGGGTCTTCTCGTTGCTCAGTGGAGCGATCAAGCGGCCGGTTTTACTTGGCGCGCTCGATGACCTCCACCAGACGCCAGCGCTTGGTGGCGGAGAGCGGGCGGGTCTCGGCGAGGAGAACCAGGTCGCCGATGCCGGCGGTGTTCTCTTCGTCGTGAGCCTTGATCTTGGACGTACGACGGATGACCTTACCGTACAGAGCGTGCTTCACACGGTCCTCGACCTCGACGACGATGGTCTTCTCCATCTTGTCGGAGACCACGTAGCCGCGACGCGTCTTGCGGTAACCGCGCTGCTGCGCAGCAGTTTCCGTCACGTTCTGATCCTTTTCACTCACTTGGCGTCCTCCTCGGTAGCTGCGGCCTCAACGGCCTCGGCCTTCTTGGAAGACTTCTTGGCCTTCTTCTCTTCCTTGGCCTCGACCACCGGAGCGGGCTCCGGGCGAATGCCCAGCTCGCGCTCACGCAGGACCGTGTAGATGCGAGCGATGTCGCGCTTCACGGACTTGAGTCGGCCATGGCTCTCCAGCTGACCAGTGGCGGACTGGAAACGCAGGTTGAACAGCTCTTCCTTGGCCTTACGGAGTTCAGCAACCAGACGCTCGCTGTCGAAACCGTCAAGCTGTGCCGGGGCCAGATCCTTGGATCCAACTGCCATTTCTATTCACCACCTTCGCGACGCACAATGCGTGCCTTCAACGGGAGCTTGTGGATTGCCAGGCGCAGTGCCTCGCGGGCCACTTCTTCATTCACACCGGAGAGTTCGAAGAGAACCCGTCCCGGCTTGACGTTGGCCACCCACCACTCGGGGGAACCCTTACCGGAACCCATGCGGGTTTCGGCAGGCTTCTTGGTCAGGGGGCGGTCCGGGTAGATGTTGATCCAGACCTTACCGCCACGCTTGATGTGACGGGTCATGGCGATACGCGCAGATTCGATCTGGCGGTTCGTCACGTAGGCCGGGGTCAGCGCCTGGATACCGTACTCACCGAAGGTGACCTCGGTGCCACCGGTGGCAGCGCCGGAACGACCCGGGTGGTGCTGCTTACGGTGCTTGACTCGACGTGGGATCAGCATTTAAGCCTGTCCTCCTTCTGCTGCTTCAGCAGCCGGTGCCTCGGCAGCCGGAGCTGCGTCGGCGGCCGGACGCTCGTTGCGACGACGACGGTCGCCACCGGGGCGGCCGGGACGCTCGTTGCGGCCACGGGACGGGGCTGCGGCCTGCTGTGCAGCAAGCTCCTTCGCGGTCACATCGCCCTTGTAGATCCAGACCTTCACGCCGATGCGGCCGAAGGTGGTCTTGGCTTCGTAGAAGCCGTAGTCGATGTTGGCGCGCAGGGTGTGCAGCGGCACACGACCTTCGCGGTAGAACTCCGAGCGGGACATTTCAGCGCCACCCAGACGACCGGAGCAAGCGACACGGATGCCCTTGGCGCCGGCGCGCTGCGCGGACTGCATGGCCTTCTTCATCGCACGGCGGAAAGCCACGCGGGAAGAGAGCTGCTCGGCGATGCCCTGGGCCACCAGCTGAGCTTCGATCTCGGGGTTCTTGACCTCGAGGATGTTCAGCTGAACCTGCTTGCCCGTGAGCTTCTCCAGCTCGCCGCGGATGCGGTCTGCTTCGGCGCCACGACGGCCGATCACGATACCCGGACGGGCGGTGTGGATGTCCACACGCACACGGTCACGAGTACGCTCGATCTCGACCTTGGCGATGCCGGCGCGCTCCATGCCGGTGGTCATGAGCTCGCGGATCTTGACGTCCTCACGGACGAAGTCCTTGTAGCGCTGACCGGGCTTGTTGCTGTCCGCGAACCAGTGCGAGATGTGATTGGTGGTGATGCCGAGTCGGAACCCGTTCGGGTTTACTTTCTGTCCCACTTAGCGGGCCTCCTCGTTCTCCGGGGTAGCGACAACCACGGTGATGTGGCTGGTGCGCTTCTTGATCTGGAAGGCACGACCCTGGGCACGCGGCTGGAACCGCTTCATGGTCGGACCCTCATCAACGAATGCCTCGCTGATGTACAGATCACCTTCGTCAAACGCGACGCCGTCACGGTCCGCGAGGACACGGGCGTTCGCGATGGCGGACTGAACTACCTTGTAGACCGGCTCCGAAGCTGCCTGCTCAGCAAACTTCAGGATCGCCAGAGCCTCATTCGCCTGCTTGCCACGAACAAGGTTGACGACGCGCCGGGCCTTCATAGGCGTTACGCGGATGTGACGCGCAATAGCCTTGGCTTCCATTGCTTTCCTTCTCTCGTCTTAAGACCGAGGTCAGGCGCCTAGCGGCGCTTGCCCTTGCGGTCGTCCTTCACGTGGCCGCGGAAAGTCCGCGTCGGGGCGAATTCGCCGAGCTTGTGCCCGACCATCGACTCCGTGATGAAAACCGGCACGTGCTTGCGTCCGTCGTGCACGGCGATCGTGTGACCCAGCATGTCCGGGATGATCATCGAGCGACGGGACCACGTCTTGATGACGTTCTTGGTGCCCTTTTCGTTCTCCTTGGCGACCTTCACGAAGAGGTGCTGGTCAACGAAAGGACCTTTCTTCAGGCTGCGTGGCATGTTTCCAGGCTCCTATCGCTTGTTCTTGCCGGTACGACGACGACGCACAATGAGCTTGTCGCTTTCCTTGTTGGGGCGGCGGGTGCGACCCTCAGGCTTGCCGTTCGGGTTGACCGGGTGACGGCCACCAGAAGTCTTGCCTTCACCACCACCATGCGGGTGGTCAACCGGGTTCATGGCCACACCACGCACGGTCGGGCGGACGCCCTTCCAGCGCATACGGCCGGCCTTGCCCCAGTTGATGTTCGACTGCTCGGCGTTGCCGACCTCGCCGACGGTAGCGCGGCAGCGCACGTCGACGTTGCGGACTTCACCGGACGGCAGACGCAGCTGGGCGAAACGGCCTTCACGGGCGACGAGCTGCACGGAGGCGCCGGCGGAGCGGGCCATCTTGGCGCCGCCACCGGGGCGGAGCTCAACTGCGTGGATCACGGTACCGACCGGGATGTTGCGCAGCGGCAGGTTGTTGCCAGGCTTGATGTCAGCGTTCGGACCCGACTCCACGACGTCGCCCTGGGAGAGCTTGTTGGGAGCGATGATGTAACGCTTGGTGCCATCAACGTAGTGCAGGAGCGCGATGCGAGCCGTACGGTTGGGGTCGTACTCGATGTGCGCGACCTTGGCGTTCACGCCGTCCTTGTCGTGACGACGGAAGTCGATCACGCGGTACTGGCGCTTGTGGCCACCACCCTTGTGACGGGTGGTGATACGACCGGTGTTGTTGCGGCCACCGCTCTTGGTGAGCGGACGCAGCAGCGACTTTTCCGGAGTCGAGCGAGTTACTTCGCTGAAGTCGGCCACGCTCGAGCCACGACGGCCCGGGGTGGTCGGCTTGTAATTGCGGATTGCCATAATTTATTCCTCGTTAAAGTGGTCTCCGCTACGCGAGCGGACCGCCGAAGATGTCGATGGTGCCTTCCTTCAGGGTGACAATCGCGCGCTTGGTGCTCTTGCGCTGCCCCCATCCGAACTTGGTGCGCTTACGCTTACCGGCACGGTTGATGGTGTTGATCGTGTCGACCTTCACGGAGAAGATCTTCTCCACGGCCAGCTTGATCTCGGTCTTGTTCGAGCGGGGGTCCACCAGGAAGGTGTACTGACCCTCGTCGATCAGGCCGTAGCTCTTTTCGGAGACCACGGGCGCGAGAATGACGTCACGCGGGTCCTTGTTGAAGACGGCGCTCACTTGGCTTCCTCCACGGTCTTGTTGTCCTTACCGGCAACGAAGGCGTCGAAGGCGTCCTTGGTGAAGATCACGTCGTCGGAGATCAGCACATCGTAGGTGTTGAGCTGGTCGACGTACAGAACGTGAACCTCGACGAGGTTGCGCACGGACAGTGCTGCAACATCGTTGGCGCGGTCGATCACCACGAGCAGGTTCTTGCGGTCGGAGATCGCCTTCAGCGCGGCGCGTGCATCCTTGGTGTTCGGCGTGGTGCCGGAAACCAGGGACTCCACCACGTGGATGCGACCGTTACGAGCGCGGTCGGAGAGGGCGCCACGGAGAGCAGCAGCCTTCATCTTCTTGGGGGTGCGCTGCGAGTAGTCACGCGGGGTCGGGCCGTGGACGACGCCACCACCGGTCATGTGAGGAGCACGGACGGAACCCTGACGGGCGCGGCCGGTACCCTTCTGCTTGAACGGCTTGCGACCGGCACCGGCGACTTCGCCGCGGGACTTGGTCTTGTGAGTGCCCTGACGAGCAGCAGCGAGCTGCGCGACGACGACCTGGTGCAGCAGCGGCACGTTGGTCTGAACGTCGAAGATCTCGGCGGGCAGGTCAACCTTGATGGTGTTGGCCATGGTACTAGGCTCCCTTCACGGCGGTGCGTACGAGGACGACCGAGCCGCGGGCGCCGGGAACGGCACCCTTGATCAGGAGCAGCGACTTCTCGGCGTCGACACCGTGAACCGTGAGGTTCAGCGTGGTGTGACGGACATTGCCCATGCGGCCGGCCATTTTCAGGCCCTTGAAGACGCGGCTCGGGGTGGATGCGCCACCGATGGAACCGGGCTTGCGGTGGTTCTTGTGAGCACCGTGGGAAGCACCGACACCGTGGAAGCCGTGACGCTTCATGACACCGGCGAAGCCCTTGCCCTTGGTGGTGCCGACGACGTCGATCTTCTGACCGGCTTCGAAGAGCTCCACGGAGAGCTGCTGGCCGAGCTCGTAGCTCTCGGCGTCAGCGGTGCGCAGTTCGACGACGTGGCGGCGCGGGGTGACGCCGGCCTTGTCGAAGTGGCCGGCGAGCGGCTTGGTGACCTTGCGCGGGTCGATCTGGCCGAAGCCGATCTGAACCGCGGTGTAGCCGTCGGTGTCTGCGTTACGCAGCTGGGTGACGACGTTGGAGTCGGCCTGGACGACGGTCACGGGGATGAGCTTGTTGTTCTCGTCCCAAACCTGGGTCATGCCGAGCTTCGTGCCCAGCAGGCCCTTAACGTTGCGGGTTGCGGTCATAGTCTCTCAGCACCTCCCTAGAGCTTGATTTCGATGTTCACGTCGGCCGGCAGGTCGAGACGCATGAGCGAGTCAACAGCCTTCGGCGTGGGGTCGATGATGTCGATCAGACGCTTGTGAGTACGCATTTCGAAGTGCTCACGGCTGTCCTTGTACTTGTGGGGAGAACGGATAACGCAGTAAACGTTCTTCTCCGTGGGCAGCGGCACCGGGCCGACTACCGTTGCGCCTGCGCGCGTGACCGTCTCAACGATCTTCCGTGCCGAAACATCAATGACCTCGTGGTCATATGACTTCAGCCGGATGCGGATCTT
Source organism: Arthrobacter woluwensis (assembly GCF_030816155.1). Classification (NCBI taxonomy): domain Bacteria; kingdom Bacillati; phylum Actinomycetota; class Actinomycetes; order Micrococcales; family Micrococcaceae; genus Arthrobacter; species Arthrobacter woluwensis. Next base: position 2,570,429 of record NZ_JAUSXR010000001.1, read on the forward strand.
CTGTCCCGCCATGTCGCCTGACTCTCTTTCATTAGGTTCAGTCCTGAGTGATCAGGACCGCTATTCGCATCTCTTTGCTGTTATGTGCGGCTGCCGAGGCATTTGAAGTCGTGACTACCGCTCTCCGCATGAGCTGAATCCGAGCTGAGCCCGGGTTCCTCAACCCACCGGAGCAACCGACCCACGCGGTCGGGCGTGTCGGCCAGATTCTGGACGCGCCACACCGTTCTCAGTGGATGGATTGGTCATGTTTGGTCCCCAGCCTGGTCCCTGACACCCGGCATTATCCGGGTCGGGGCACGAAGGGGCGCTTGAACAACCCTTCAAGTATGGCGCATCTGGAAGGGAATAGCGAATCGGCCTCCAAACGGACCTTCGCAGGGCCCGCCCCGTGCGCTATGGCAGCGCCTTCGACGCACCTTCGGGGGGCGATGCCGGTTGGAGGTGTCCGCGCTCCAGCAGTCCCGTCGAGACGCCGCGCCGCCCACAAGGGCGCGCCCAGCAGCGTCCGAGCAGCACACAGTGCACCCAGAAGCCGGGAGAAGCCTGCCAGGCGTGCTCCAGCGCCTGTGAACAGCGCCGTCGGCCGTTCCCCGCCTGCGCCGAGAACGTGGCAACCCAGCCCGGCTTCACTCTGGCCCACCGGCGGGCATTAACAGCAAAGGCCCCGCTGCCGAAGCAGCGGGGCCTTCACGCCGGCATCAGCCGGCGATCATCAGTCAGTGACTACTTGATGATCTTGGTCACACGACCCGAACCAACGGTGCGGCCACCTTCACGGATGGCGAAGCCGAGGCCCTCTTCCATGGCGATGGGCTGGATCAGCTCAACGCTCATTTCGGTGTTGTCGCCAGGCATGACCATTTCGGTGCCCTCGGGGAGGGTGATCACGCCGGTGACGTCCGTGGTGCGGAAGTAGAACTGCGGGCGGTAGTTCGAGTAGAACGGGTTGTGGCGGCCGCCTTCATCCTTGGAGAGGATGTAGACGTTGGCCTCGAAGTTGGTGTGCGGGGTGATGGAACCCGGCTTCACCACAACCTGGCCACGCTCGACATCGTCGCGCTTGAGGCCACGGAGCAGCAGACCACAGTTCTCGCCGGCCCATGCTTCGTCGAGCTGCTTGTGGAACATCTCGATACCAGTGACCGTGGTCTTCTGGACCGGGCGGATGCCGACGATCTCGACCTCGGAGTTGATGGCGAGGGTGCCACGCTCGGCGCGGCCGGTCACCACGGTGCCACGACCGGTGATGGTGAAGACGTCCTCGATCGGCATCAGGAACGGCTTGTCACGGTCACGAACCGGGTCCGGAACGGACTCGTCGACGGCGGCCATGAGCTCCTGGACGGAAGCAACCCACTTGGGGTCGCCTTCCAGAGCCTTCAGACCGGAGACGCGGATGACGGGAGCGTTGTCGCCGTCGAAGTCCTGCGAGGACAGAAGTTCACGAACTTCCATCTCCACGAGGTCGAGGAGTTCCTCGTCCTCGACCATGTCGGACTTGTTCAGCGCGACCAGCAGGTAGGGGACACCAACCTGGCGGGCGAGCAGAACGTGCTCACGGGTCTGAGCCATCGGGCCGTCAGTGGCGGCAACCACGAGGATTGCACCGTCCATCTGAGCAGCGCCGGTGATCATGTTCTTGATGTAGTCAGCGTGACCGGGGGCGTCAACGTGTGCGTAGTGACGCTTCTCGGTCTGGTACTCCACGTGGGAGATGTTGATGGTGATACCGCGCTGGCGCTCTTCCGGAGCAGAGTCAATGGAAGCGAAGTCGCGCTGCTCGTTGAGATCCGGGTACTGGTCGTACAGCACCTTGGAAATGGCGGCCGTCAGCGTCGTCTTACCGTGGTCAACGTGACCGATGGTGCCGATGTTGACGTGCGGCTTAGTCCGCTCGAACTTTGCCTTTGCCACAGGTTCCTCCTAGAACATTTTTCAAGTGACGTGCTGACTCTGCTACGGGTGTCGCGGCAGAACTTCTACAAGTCTACTTGGGGGCAGGGGTTTTGATGAAATTGCGGTTCAGGGGCCGGTTGGTCCCTGGGGCCTGAGTGTCGCGGCTCCCTCGGCGAGCTGCCGAAAGCCACGCGACGCCGGCGGGGAAAGCCCGAAGGCCTCCCCCACCGGGGTGCGACAACTTACTCGCCGCGGTTCTTCTGGATGATCTCGTCAGCCACAGCCTTGGGAACCTCGGCGTAGCTGTCGAAGGTCATCGAGTACACCGCGCGGCCCTGCGTCTTGGAACGCAGGTCACCGATGTAGCCGAACATCTCGGACAACGGAACGTTGGCACGGATGACCTTGACGCCGGCAGCATCCTCCATGGACTGGATCATGCCACGGCGGGAGTTGAGGTCGCCGATGACATCGCCCATGTACTCCTCGGGAGTACGGACCTCGACAGCCATGAGCGGTTCCAGCAGAACCGGGTTGGCACGGCGTGCGCCTTCCTTGAACACCTGGGAACCGGCGATCTTGAACGCCATTTCCGAGGAGTCGACGTCGTGGTACGCGCCGTCGATCAGGATGGCCTTCACACCCACCATGGGGTAGCCGGCCAGGATGCCGAACTGCATGGCGTCCTGGATACCTGCGTCGATGGAGGGGATGTACTCGCGCGGAACGCGGCCACCGGTGACCTTGTTCTCGAACTCGTAGAAGGTGCCGTCCGTGGTCTCGAGCGGCTCGAAGGAAACCTGCACCTTAGCGAACTGACCGGAACCACCGGTCTGCTTCTTGTGGGTGAAGTCGACCTTCTCAACGGCCTTCTTGATGGTTTCGCGGTACGCGACCTGGGGCTTGCCCACGTTGGCCTCGACCTTGAACTCGCGGCGCATGCGGTCCACCAGGATGTCCAGGTGGAGCTCGCCCATGCCGGCGATGACCGTCTGGCCGGTGTCCTCGTTGAGGGAGACCTGGAAGGTCGGGTCCTCAGCGGAGAGCTTCTGGATGGCCGTGGAGAGCTTCTCCTGGTCACCCTTCGAGTTCGGCTCGATGGCCACGGAGATCACGGGCTCCGGGAAGCTCATGGACTCCAGCACGATCTGGTTGTTCGGATCGCACAGGGTGTCACCCGTGGTGGTGTCCTTCAGACCGATGGCGGCGTAGATGTGGCCGGCGGTGGCGCCCTCGACGGGCATCTCCTTGTTGGCGTGCATCTGGAAGAGCTTGCCGATGCGCTCCTTCTTGCCCTTGGTGGAGTTGACCACCTGGGCGCCGGCCTCGACGTGACCGGAGTACACGCGGACGAAGGTGAGCTGACCGAAGAACGGGTGTGCCGCGATCTTGAAGGCGAGAGCGGAGAAGGGCTCGTCAGCGCTGGGCTTACGGACCAGTTCCTCTTCCTCGTTGCGCGGGTTGTGACCGATCATGTCGGGCACGTCCAGCGGGGACGGCAGGAAGTCGATGACGGCGTCGAGCATCGGCTGCACACCGCGGTTCTTGAAGGCGGAGCCACAGAACACGGGGTAGAGCTCGGAGTTGACGGTCATCTTGCGGATGCCGGCCTTGAGCTCCTCGAGAGTGAGTTCTTCGCCCTCGAGGTACTTCTCCATGAGCTCTTCGGAGGACTCGGCGACGGTCTCCACGAGCTGTGCGCGGTATTCCTCGGCACGCTCCTGCAGATCGGCCGGGATCTCCTGGACCTCGTAGGAGGCACCCATGGTCACGTCACCCTTGGCATCGCCGGGCCACACCAGGGCGCGCATCTCGAGCAGGTCCACGACACCGATGAAGTCGTTCTCGGAACCGATCGGCAGCTGCATGACGAGCGGCTTGGCGCCCAGGCGGCTGATGATGGTGTCGACGGTGAAGTAGAAGTCGGCGCCCAGCTTGTCCATCTTGTTGACGAAGCAGATGCGGGGGACGTTGTACTTGTCGGCCTGACGCCACACGGTCTCGGACTGCGGCTCAACGCCTTCCTTGCCGTCGAAGACGGCGACGGCGCCGTCGAGGACGCGCAGGGAGCGCTCAACCTCAACGGTGAAGTCCACGTGACCGGGGGTATCGATGATGTTGATCTGGTTCTTGTTCCAGAAGCAGGTCACGGTCGGCAGACGTGATGGTGATGCCGCGTTCCTTTTCCTGTTCCATCCAGTCGGTGGTGGACGCACCGTCGTGCGTTTCACCGATCTTGTGGTTCACACCCGTGTAGAAGAGGATGCGCTCCGTAGTAGTGGTCTTGCCGGCATCGATGTGGGCCATGATGCCGATGTTGCGGACCTTGTTAAGGTCGGTAAGCACGTCCTGTGCCACGGTGTCTCCCTTTGAGATGGACAACACGTCCGCCGCCGACCGAGGAGGCCGGCGGCGGTTCGTGTGTTTTTACCAGCGGTAGTGGGCGAAGGCCTTGTTGGACTCGGCCATCTTGTGGGTGTCTTCGCGACGCTTCACGGCGGCGCCGAGACCGTTGGAGGCGTCCAGGATCTCGTTGCGGAGGCGCTCGGTCATGGTCTTCTCACGACGGGCCTTGGAGTAACCGACGAGCCAGCGCAGGGCCAGCGCGGTGGCGCGACCCGGCTTGACCTCGACCGGAACCTGGTAGGTGGCGCCACCGACACGGCGGGACTTGACCTCAAGGCTCGGCTTGATGTTGTCCATGGCCTTCTTCAGGGTGGCGACGGGATCGTTGCCGTTCTTCTCGCGGGCACCTTCAAGAGCACCGTAGACGATGCGCTCGGCGGTGGACTTCTTACCGTCCACGAGAACCTTGTTGATCAGCTGGGTGACCAGCGGGGAGCCGTAAACCGGATCCGAAACGAGCGGCCGCTTGGGGGCCGGACCCTTGCGAGGCATATTACTTCTTCTCCATCTTTGCGCCGTAGCGGCTGCGAGCCTGCTTGCGGTTCTTCACACCCTGGGTGTCGAGGGCACCACGGACGATCTTGTAGCGAACGCCGGGGAGGTCCTTCACACGACCACCGCGCACCAGCACGATGGAGTGTTCCTGCAGGTTGTGACCCACACCCGGGATGTACGCGGTAACCTCGACGCCGCCATTGAGGCGGACACGGGCGACCTTACGGAGAGCCGAGTTCGGCTTCTTCGGGGTGGTGGTGTAGACGCGGGTGCAGACGCCGCGGCGCATCGGGCTGCCCTTAAGGGCAGGAGCCTTGGTCTTGGAGACCTTCGGCGTGCGGCCCTTACGGACCAGCTGCTGAATAGTAGGCACTGTTCGTGTTCTCCATCATCTGGAGCGGCCGTTCCCAGCCGCTCCCCATTTGCTTTGCCCCGGCCTGTCAGTCTGCGGACCGAACCACAGGAACGCCAAGGCGAAGCACTTCAAAGAGATGCACACCCGGCCCCGATCCGAACAATCCGCAAGGGCCCCAGGCATGCAAAATCGTGGCATTCGTTGTGCAAGTTCCCCACAACATGGACGGTGTCCGCTGCCACGTAAATCAATCAGATCAACTGTACCACGGCGGAGACCGCCCCCGTGAATCGCGGGCGGCCTGGCGCCTCGCCGCGCTCCCCCTGCCCCGGCGGTCCCCTGCCCGACCGACGACGGCGCGTGGCCGCCGTCGTGCCGCCCACGGAAACGCGGGAGGGCCCCACCGGAAACCGGTGAGGCCCTCCCTGTCACGCATCAGATGCGCTGCGATCCTTAGCGGTAGTCGCCGCCGAGGTCGTAGTCATCCAGCGGGATGGCGTGGAACTCGCTGCCTCCGTCGACACCCATGGGGTCGTAGGAGAAGTCGCTGAACGAGGCCTGCGCGGAGAAGATGCTCGCCTTGGCCTCCTCCGTCGGCTCGACGCTGACATCGGTGTAGCGCGGCAGGCCGGTGCCGGCCGGGATGAGCTTACCGATGATGACGTTCTCCTTGAGGCCCAGCAGCGGGTCGCTCTTGCCTTCCATGGCCGCCTGGGTGAGCACCCGGGTGGTCTCCTGGAAGGAAGCGGCCGACAGCCACGACTCAGTGGCGAGCGACGCCTTGGTGATGCCCATGAGCTCGGGACGGCCGGAGGCCGGCTTCTTGCCCTCGGACACCACGCGGCGGTTCTCGCCTTCGAAGCGGCTGCGCTCGGCGAGCTCGCCGGGCAGCAGATCCGAATCGCCGGACTCGATCACGGTGACGCGACGCAGCATCTGGCGGACGATGACCTCCACGTGCTTGTCGTGGATGCCGATGCCCTGGCTGCGGTACACGCCCTGGACCTCGTCCACCAGGAACTTCTGCGCGGCACGGGGACCCATGATGCGCAGCACCTGCTTGGGGTCCACCGGACCCTGGACGAGCTTCTGGCCCACCGAGACGTGCTCGCCATCGGCGACCAGCAGACGCGAGCGGCGCAGGATCGGGTAGGCGAGCTCCTCCGTGCCGTCGTCAGGAGTGACGACGATGCGGACCGAGTTCTCACCTTCCTCGATGTTCACGCGGCCGGCGGCCTCGGAGATCGGGGCCACACCCTTCGGGGTGCGGGCCTCGAAGAGCTCCTGGATACGGGGCAGACCCTGGGTGATGTCGTCGCCACCGCCGGCGGACACGGCACCACCCGTGTGGAACGTACGCATGGTCAGCTGCGTGCCGGGCTCACCGATGGACTGGGCGGCGATGATGCCGACAGCCTCGCCGATGTCCACGGTCTTGCCGGTGGCCAGCGAACGGCCGTAGCAGAGAGCGCAGGTGCCCACCGTGGACTCACAGGTCAGCACGGAGCGGACCTTGACCTCGGTGATGCCCGCGGCGAACAGCTCGGCGATGACGACGTCACCGCAGTCGCTGCCACCGGCGGCCAGCACATTGCCCTCGGCGTCGACGACGTCGACGGCCAGGGTGCGGGCGTAGGCGCTGTTCTCGACGTTCTCGTCCAGACGCAGCTCACCGTTCTCGTCGACCAGGGCGATCGGGGTCACCAGACCACGCTCGGTGCCACAGTCGGCCTCGCGGACGATGACGTCCTGCGAGACGTCCACCAGACGACGGGTCAGGTAACCCGAGTTGGCGGTACGCAGAGCGGTGTCGGCCAGACCCTTACGGGCACCGTGCGTCGCGATGAAGTACTCGAGCACGGACAGGCCCTCACGGTAGGAGGACTTGATCGGACGCGGGATGATCTCACCACGGGGGTTGGCCACGAGGCCACGGATACCCGCGATCTGACGGACCTGCATCCAGTTACCACGAGCACCGGAGGACACCATGCGGTTGATGGTGTTCATCGGGGACAGCGACTTGCGCATGACCGAGGCGACCTCGTCGGTGGCCTTGCCCCAGAGCTCGATGAGCTCCTGACGGCGCTCGTCCTCGTCGATCAGACCCTTGTCGTACTGGCTCTGGATCTTCGCTGCCTTCTCCTCGTAGCCCGCGAGGATCTGCGGCTTGGCGGCCGGGACCTCGATGTCGGACACGGCGACGGTCACACCGGAGCGCGTGGCCCAGTAGAAACCGGCGTCCTTGAGGTTGTCCAGCGTCGCGGCGGTGACGACCTTGGGGTAACGCTCAGCCAGATCGTTGACGATCCGGGAGAGCTCGCCCTTGTCGGCGACGGCCTCGACCCAGGGGTAGTCCGCGGGCAGGGTGTCATTGAAGATGACCTGTCCCAGGGACGTCTCGACCAGCACCGGCTGACCGAGCTCCCAGCCCTCGGGGCCTTCCCAGCCTTCGTACGGCACGAAGTTGTCCAGGCGGATCTTCACCTTGGAGTTCAGGTGGAGTTCCCGCGCGTCGAACGCCATGATCGCCTCGGAGACGGAGGAGAAGATCCGGCCTTCACCAGCAGAGCCCACACGCTTGGTGGTCAGGTGGTAGAGACCGATGATCATGTCCTGCGACGGGAGGGTCACGGGGCGGCCGTCGGACGGCTTCAGGATGTTGTTCGAGGACAGCATCAGGATGCGCGCCTCAGCCTGGGCCTCGGGGCTCAGGGGCAGGTGCACAGCCATCTGGTCGCCGTCGAAGTCCGCGTTGAAGGCGGCGCAGACGAGCGGGTGCAGCTGGATGGCCTTGCCTTCCACGAGCTGCGGCTCGAAGGCCTGGATGCCCAGACGGTGCAGGGTGGGAGCACGGTTGAGCAGCACCGGGTGTTCGGTGATGATCTCTTCCAGCACGTCCCAGACCTGCGGACGGTAACGCTCGACCATGCGCTTGGCGCTCTTGATGTTCTGCGCGTGGTTGAGGTCCACGAGGCGCTTCATCACGAACGGCTTGAAGAGCTCCAGGGCCATCTGCTTGGGCAGACCACACTGGTGCAGCTTCAGCTGCGGGCCGACGACGATGACCGAACGGCCGGAGTAGTCGACGCGCTTGCCGAGGAGGTTCTGACGGAAACGACCCTGCTTGCCCTTGAGCATCTCGCTCAGGGACTTCAGCGGACGGTTGCCCGGACCCGTGACAGGGCGGCCACGACGGCCGTTGTCGAAGAGGTTGTCGACAGCTTCCTGCAGCATGCGCTTTTCGTTGTTGACGATGATCTCCGGAGCACCCAGCTCAAGCAGACGCTTGAGGCGGTTGTTGCGGTTGATCACGCGGCGGTACAGGTCGTTGAGGTCGGAGGTCGCGAAGCGGCCACCGTCCAGCTGCACCATCGGGCGCAGTTCCGGCGGGATCACCGGGACGGCGTCCAGGACCATGCCCAGCGGGCTGTTGTCCGTGGTGAGGAACGCGTTGACGACCTTGAGGCGCTTGAGCGCACGGGTCTTCCGCTGGCCCTTGCCGTTCTGGATGATGTCCTTGAGCAGCTCGGACTCAGCCTGGAGGTCGAAGGTCTCGAGGCGCTTCTTGATCGCCTCGGCGCCCATGGAGCCCTCGAAGTACATGCCGTAGCGGTCGCGCAGCTCGCGGTACAGACCCTCATCGCCCTCGAGGTCGGCGACCTTGAGGTTCTTGAAGCGGTCCCAGACCTGCTCGAGACGCTCGATGTCGGCGTCCGCACGCTTGCGGACGTTCGCCATCTGACGGTCGGCGGAGTCGCGGGCCTTCTTCTTGTCGGCAGCCTTGGCGCCTTCGCCCTCGAGGCGAGCGAGCTCGTCCTCCAGGTCGCGGGCGATCGCGGCGATGTCGGCGTCGCGGGTGTCGACCAGCTGCTTCTTCTCCACGTCGTGCTCGATCTGGAGGTTCGGCAGTTCGGCGTGACGGTTCTCCTCGTCAACGCTCGTGATCATGTAGGCGGCGAAGTAGATGACCTTCTCGAGGTCCTTCGGCGCCAGGTCGAGCAGGTACCCCAGGCGGGACGGAACGCCCTTGAAGTACCAGATGTGGGTGACGGGAGCGGCGAGCTCGATGTGGCCCATGCGCTCACGGCGCACCTTGGCGCGGGTGACCTCGACGCCACAGCGCTCACAGATGATGCCCTTGAAGCGCACGCGCTTGTACTTGCCGCAGTAGCACTCCCAGTCACGGGAAGGACCGAAGATCTTCTCGCAGAAAAGACCGTCCTTCTCCGGCTTCAGAGTGCGGTAGTTGATGGTTTCCGGCTTCTTGACTTCGCCATAGGACCACTCACGGATGTCATCCGCAGTGGCCAGGCCGATCTGCATGAGGCCGAAGGAAGATTCGCTGGACATGGAATCCTGTTCTCTCTTGTCTCTAAGTCTTGACTGTCAGGAAGAGGTGGGGTGCAGCGGCGGCCGGAGCCGCCGCTGCACGTCACTACACCTCTTCGACGGAACTGGGCTCTGCGCGGGACAGATCGATGCCCAGTTCTTCGGCAGCCGTGAAGACTGCATCGTCAGAGTCACGCATCTCGATCGTGGTGCCGTCGGTGGAGAGGACCTCCACGTTCAGGCAGAGCGACTGCATTTCCTTGATCAGAACCTTGAAGGATTCGGGAACGCCCGGCTCCGGGATGTTCTCGCCCTTGACGATCGCCTCGTACACCTTCACGCGGCCGTGGATATCGTCAGACTTGATGGTGAGGAGCTCCTGGAGCGTGTACGCCGCGCCATAGGCCTCCAGCGCCCACACTTCCATTTCACCGAAGCGCTGGCCGCCGAACTGGGCCTTACCGCCCAGCGGCTGCTGCGTGATCATGGAGTACGGACCGGTGGACCGGGCGTGGATCTTGTCGTCCACCAGGTGGTGGAGCTTCAGGATGTACATGTAGCCCACGGAGATCGGGTCCGGGAACGGCTCGCCGGAACGGCCGTCGAACAGACGGGTCTTTCCGGAGGCGTCGATCAGACGGTCGCCGTCACGGGTCACGTTGGTGGAGTTCAGCAGGCCTGCGATCTCCTCTTCACGTGCACCGTCGAACACCGGGGTGGCCAGGGTCTGGTTCGGCGCGGTCTCACGGGGCAGGTTCGGGAGGTTCTTGACCCACTCCGGCTCGCCCTCGATCTTCCAACCGGTCTTCGCGACCCAGCCCAGGTGCGTTTCCAGCACCTGACCGACGTTCATTCGGCCCGGGACACCCAGCGGGTTCAGGACCACGTCGACCGGGGTGCCGTCCGCCAGGAACGGCATGTCCTCGATCGGCAGGATCTTGGAGATGACACCCTTGTTGCCGTGACGGCCGGCGAGCTTGTCACCGTCCGTGATCTTGCGCTTCGCGGCCACGTAGACGCGCACCAGCTGGTTCACGCCCGGGGGCAGCTCGTCGTCGTTGTCACGGTCGAAGACGCGCACACCGATGACGGTGCCTGACTCGCCGTGGGGCACCTTCAGGGAGGTGTCACGCACTTCGCGGGACTTCTCACCGAAGATGGCGCGCAGCAGGCGCTCCTCCGGGGTCAGCTCGGTCTCGCCCTTCGGGGTGACCTTGCCGACCAGGATGTCCCCGGCCTCGACCTCGGCGCCGATGTGGATGATGCCACGCTCGTCCAGGCCCGCCAGGACCTCTTCGGAGACGTTCGGGATGTCACGGGTGATCTCCTCGGCACCGAGCTTGGTGTCGCGGGCATCGATCTCGTGCTCCTCGATGTGGATGGAGGACAGGACGTCCTCGGCCACCAGGCGCTGGGACAGGATGATGGCATCCTCGAAGTTGTGGCCTTCCCAGGACATGAACGCGACCAGGAGGTTGCGTCCCAGGGAGAGCTCACCCTGGTCCGTGGAGGGACCGTCGGCGATGATGCCGCCGACCTCGAGGCGCTGGCCTTCATCCACCAGAACGCGGTGGTTGTAGCAGTTGCCCTGGTTGGACCGGGAGAACTTGCCGATGCGGTAGCTCGTCTCGGTGCCGTCGTCGTTCAGCATGACCACGAGGTCGGCGGAGACCTCGGAGACCACACCGGCCTTCTTGGCCACCACGACGTCGCCGGCGTCCACGGCTGCGGCGCGCTCCATGCCGGTGCCCACGAAGGGGGCCTCGGCGCGGACCAGCGGCACGGCCTGACGCTGCATGTTCGCACCCATGAGGGCGCGGTTGGCGTCGTCGTGCTCGAGGAACGGGATCAGGGCGGTCGCCACGGACACCATCTGGCGCGGGGAGACGTCCATGTACTGCACGTCCTCGGCCGGGATGAGCACGGGCTCGCCTCCACCGCCGCGCTCACGGACGAGGACGGTCTCCTCGGTGAAGCGGTTGTCGGCGTCCAGCGGCGCGTTGGCCTGGGCGATGACGACCTCGGCCTCGTCATCGGCGGTCAGGTACTCGACCTGGTCGCTGACGACGCCGTTGGCCACCTTGCGGTACGGCGTCTCGATGAAGCCGAACGCGTTGATGCGACCATAGGATGCCAGCGAGCCGATCAGACCGATGTTCGGGCCTTCAGGGGTTTCGATGGGGCACATGCGGCCGTAGTGCGACGGGTGTACGTCACGGACTTCCATGCCGGCACGGTCACGGGACAGACCACCCGGGCCAAGAGCCGAGAGACGGCGCTTGTGAGTCAGACCCGAGAGCGGGTTGTTCTGGTCCATGAACTGGGACAGCTGCGAGGTTCCGAAGAACTCCTTGATGGCTGCCACCACCGGGCGGATGTTGATCAGCGACTGCGGCGTGATGGCCTCGACGTCCTGCGTGGTCATGCGTTCGCGGACCACGCGCTCCATACGGGACAGACCCGTGCGGACCTGGTTCTCGATGAGCTCGCCCACGGCGCGGATGCGGCGGTTGCCGAAGTGGTCGATGTCATCGACCTCGACGCGCAGATCCACTTCCTGGCCGTCGCGGACGCCCTTGATGGTGCTTTCGCCGGCGTGCAGTGCCACGAGGAACTTGATCATGGCCACGATGTCCTCGACGTGGAGGATGGAGGCCTCACGGTCGGACAGCGGGCGGTCGATGCCGAGCTTGCGGTTGATCTTGTAGCGGCCGACCTTGGCCAGATCGTAGCGCTTGGCATTGAAGTAGAGGTTGTCCAGGAGGTTCTGGGCGGCCTCGACGGTGGGCGGCTCGCCCGGGCGCAGCTTGCGGTAGATGTCCAGGAGGGCTTCCTCCTGGGTCTGCGTCGCATCCTTCTCGAGGGTGGCGCGAATGGAGTCGTACTGGCCGAACTCCTCCAGGATCTGGCCTTCAGTCCAGCCGAGAGCCTTCAGCAGCACCGTGACGGACTGCTTGCGCTTACGGTCCAGACGGACGCCGACCTGATCGCGCTTGTCGATCTCGAGCTCGAACCAGGCACCCCGGGACGGGATGATGCGGGCCGAGTAGATGTCCTTGTCACTGGTCTTGTCCGGAGACTTCTCGAAGTAGGCGCCGGGAGAACGGACCAGCTGCGAGACGACGACACGCTCAGTGCCGTTCACCACGAAGGTGCCCTTCTCCGTCATCAGCGGGAAGTCACCCATGAACACGGTCTGCTGCTTGATCTCGCCCGTGTTGTTGTTGATGAACTCAGCCTTGACGTACAGCGGGGCAGAGTAGGTCGCATCGCGATCCTTGCACTCGGCCATGGTGTACTTGGGCTCGTAGAACTCCGGATCGGAGAAGCTCAGGGACATGGTGCCCTGGAAATCCTCGATCGGGGAGATCTCTTCGAAGATGTCGGCCAGGCCGGACGTCGTGGCGACGGACTCGTCGCCGGCTTCGACAGCGGCGGCGACCTTGGCCTGCCAGCGCTCGTTCCCTACCAGCCAGTCAAAGCTGTCCGTCTGGAGTGCGAGCAGATTCGGGACGTCAAGCGGCTCGTGAATCTTCGCGAATGAGATGCGACGAGTCGCACCATCAGTGGTAGCGGTTTCATTGTTTGGGGTGCTCGAGGCGACCAAGAGGGTTCCTTCCACAGACCTTCGGGCTGAACAGCCCTCCCCCATGGAGTGTGCTAAGCGCGCGACACGCTTGGCACCACCTGACCGGGACCGCTATATGACCCGGGATCGTAGAGCGGCATAAGCACTCTTTGCTTAAATGCCACAGACACGACCAGCCCACCGCTATATGAAGGCCGAAGGTACAGAGGGAAGACGCAAATATCCACGATACAGGACAGAAACGAATATGTCTACCGCAGTCGTGGTGCCCTAGTCAAGCCGGGCCGGGGCCCGGCGAGCCGTGGTCAGTCCTCCGGGACCGTGATGTCGGCGACCGTGGCGCCGTACGCGCGGATCAGTTCATCGGCGTCCACGAACAGGCTGTACCCGTGCGCGCCTGCGCCCATGGCCACCCTCCGGCCCGTGATCGACTGGTCCGCGAACACGGGCCAGTCCGTGGTGCTCCCGATCGGGGTGATGGTGCCCCGCACGAACCCCGTGGCCTCGAAGGCGAGCTCGGCCTCCGGCAGACGGAGCTTGTTCACCCCCACCACCGCGCGCAGCTTCGGCCAGGAGATGGCGCGGCCGCCCGGGACCAGGGCGAAGAGGTACGTCCCGTCCGAACGCTTGACCACGAGCGTCTTCACGATGCCCGACGGCGGCAGGCCCAGCAGCGCCGCAGCCTCCTGGAGGGACCCGGCGGCGGGCCGCTCACGGATCTCGATCTCCAGGTCACGTGCCGCCGCGGCTTCCCTGACGCGATCCTGCGGGTCCACGGGCACTCCGGGGGCGGCCGGTCCCTGGGATTCGGCGTCTGCTGTCGAATCGGTCACGGGGGTCTCCTTCATCGCCGTCCTTCCCCTGCTGTCCCCACCATCCTGGCAGGCCGGCGAAGCGGAGGCCACCACGCGATAGCCTTGGTGGAGAACCACATCACGGAAAGCGAAGGCCCATGTCCAGCACTGAAAACAACAATGACGTTGTCATCCTCGCCGCTGCCCGCACGCCGCAGGGCCGGTTGAACGGACAGCTCGCCAGCAAGACCGCCGTCCAGCTCGGCAGCCACGCCATCAAGGCCGCCGTGGAACGCGCGGGCATCGACCCGGAAGACGTCGACGCCGTCATCATGGGACAGGTCCTCCAGGCGGGCGCCGGCCAGAATCCAGCGCGCCAGAGCTCGGTGGGAGCCGGCCTCGGCTGGAACGTGCCCACGGTGACCCTCAACAAGGTCTGCCTCTCCGGACTCACCGCCGTGATCGACGCCGCGCGCCTCATCCGCTCGGGCGAGGCCGACGTCGTCGTGGCCGGCGGTCAGGAGTCCATGACCCGCGCGCCGCACCTGCTGCCCGGTTCGCGGCAGGGCTGGAACTACGGCACCGTGCAGGCGCTCGACCACGCGGCGCACGACGGCCTCACGGACGCCTTCGACGGCCAGTCGATGGGCCTGTCCACGGAGAGCCTGAATCTCACCCTGGGCATCGATCGCCGTGCCCAGGACGAGGTGGCCGCAGCGTCCCACAACCGCGCCGCCGATGCCATCGCCTCGGGCGTCTTCGCCGAGGAGATCGCTCCGCTCAGCATCGCCCAGCGCAAGGGCGACCCGCTGATCGTGGACACCGACGAAGGGGTTCGCCCGGGGACCACCCTGGAGACCCTGAGCGGCCTCAAGGCCGCCTTCGCGACGGACGGGACCATCACGGCCGGCAACTCGTCGCCGCTCTCCGACGGCGCGTCCGCCCTCGTTCTCTCCTCCCGCAAGTACGCGGAGGACCACGGCCTGGACTACCTCGCCGTCGTGGGCAGCCCCGGCCAGGTGGCCGGACCGGACAACTCGCTCCACTCCCAGCCGTCGCACGCGATCCAGGCGGCCCTCCGCCGGGCCGGCTGGGAGACCGGGGACCTGGACTTCATCGAGATCAACGAGGCCTTCGGCTCGGTGGCCGTGCAGTCGCTCAAGGACCTGGACTACCCGCTGGACCGCTGCAACATCCACGGCGGGGCGATCGCCCTGGGCCACCCCATCGGCGCGTCCGGCGCCCGCCTGGCGCTGCACGCCGCGTTCGAGCTGAAGCGCCGCGGCCACGGCAAGGCCGCCGTCGCCCTCTGCGGCGGTGGCGGTCAGGGCGAGGCTCTTCTGCTCTACCGCGACTGAGTGCTCGACCGCGGCTGATCCCGCATCAGGCCGTACGCGAGAGGCCGGCCGGGCATCCCAGTGATCTGGGCGTGCTCGGCCGGCCTCCGGCGTTAAGTGAGACTTGTCAGGCGGTGACGGTCAGCGGCCGGCCGTCGACCACCAGCTTCCAGTCGTTGCGGGCGAAGACCGCGGGATCCAGGACCCCGTGCTCCACGACGTAGTCGATCATGAGCTGACGGATCTCCTGCTGGCTGTTCGTCAGGACCGGGGCCTGGGTGACGCCCGGGAAGCTGCCGCCACCGCTCTGACGGTAGTTGTTGATCGCCAGGGCGAACTCCGCGCCGTCCGCGACAGGCGCTCCCCCGTAGCTCAGGCCCTGGATGCGCTGACCCGCGGGACGGGCCACGTCGATGCTGTACTCCAGGGGTGCGTCCAGGCCGAAGACGATGTCGTAGTTGTAATCCGGGGTGCCCGCCGGAGCCAGCGCGGTGGGGGCGTTGGTCAGATCCGCGGCGGCCACCGTAGCGCCCGCGACGGTCTTGTAGTACGTCGCCGACCACTCCAGGTAGGCCTTGAGCTGGGCGCCGGTGAGCTTGATGCTGAGCAGCGTGTTGTCGAAGATGTAGAGGCCCGCGATGTCGCGGATGGTGAGCGGACCCGCGGCCACGTCGACCGAGCGGGAGAACGGCGCGGCGATCGACAGCACCGGCAGCCCGGCGTTCGGGCCGCCCGCCATTTCTGCCTTGATCCGGGTCGCCTGAACGAAGTTGATCGCGTCGATGGCCGCGGTGTCCTCCCAGCAGGCCGTGGCCGTGGACAGCGGCGCCGTGGAGGACCCGATGGCGGTGTTCACGTACTTCACGGCCTCGCGGTGGGCCGACGTGACGGCCTTGACGACGGCGGGGTCCTCGGGCGCCGTCTTGGCGTCCAGCAGGTGGGAGTGCGCGGTCTCGACCTTCCAGTGGCCCCGCTCCTTGACGAGGTCCAGATCGATGACGGAGACCCGCATGCCCCAGCGCAGAGGCTCGGTGAGCAGCACCTGCCGCCCCGTGGCCGTGTTGGTCACGAACCGTTCCGGGATCTCCTGGTGCGCGTGGCCGACGAGGATCGCGTCGATCCCGGGCACCTGCTCGGCGAGCTGGCTCGAGGCG
This sequence comes from Arthrobacter woluwensis, assembly GCF_030816155.1. Lineage (NCBI taxonomy): Bacteria > Bacillati > Actinomycetota > Actinomycetes > Micrococcales > Micrococcaceae > Arthrobacter > Arthrobacter woluwensis. The sequence goes on from NZ_JAUSXR010000001.1 coordinate 2,586,790, forward strand.
TTCTCCGGGAACGGCAGGGCGTCGCCATAGGAGGAGCCCGGCGTCGCTCCGGAGTGGCAGGAGACGATCACGACGTCCGCGCCGGCGGCACGCACCTCGGGGATGACCTTCTTCGCCTCCTCGACGATGCCGTTGAAGTCCAGTTTGCCCTCCACGTTATGGCGGTCCCACAGGGCACAGCCCGGGGTCACGAAGCCCACGATGCCCACGGTCACCCAGCCGGCGGAGGTCCGCACGCGCTTGAGGACGTACGGGCTGAAGGCGCGTGCCACACGGCCGGCCACGTGGACGTTCGCGCCCAGGACGGGGAACGTCAGCTGGCGCTCCCAGGTGCGCAGGTGGTCGATGCCGTAGTTGAACTCGTGGTTGCCCAGCGCGACGGCGTCGTAACCCACCGCGTTCATGGCGAGGGCCATGGGGTGCTTGACCGTGCGGGAGGCCGGGCGGATCTTGGCGAAGTAATAGGCGAGCGGGGTGCCCTGGATGGTGTCGCCGGCGTCGATGGTCAGGGTGCTGGACTCACCGCGTTCGGCCCGGACCGCCTTGATGAGCGACGAGGCCTGGGCGATGCCGATCTGGTTGCCCGCCTTGTCCGCGTAGGCGGTGTCCTTGAAGTAGTCCCAGTTGAAAACGTTGTTGTGCAGGTCCGTGGTGCCCAGCACGGTCAGGCGGAAGCGCTTGGCGCCGTGGCCGGGGCTCGCCTCGGCGGGCGCGGCGGCGAGAAGGGCTCCGGCGCTGGAGCCCGCGACGACGGCGGCGCTCAGCATGGCGCGGCGGCTGACGGTGCTGGTTTCACTCATGAGTTACCTCTGCGGGGTGACGATGGGTTGACGCCCGGAGACCGGGCGCGAGGGGATGGACCGAGGGGCCCAAAGCGCCAGTCTAGGCCGCCGTCACAGCCCTGGGAAGGAGTTGTGAAACGATTCCTGAATTGTTCACCGGAGGTTGCCGCCCGTCCGCGCAGTGCCGGCCAGCGCGGCACTCCCCCGGTCCGGTTAACGCGGAAGGTCCCGCCCACCGAAGTGGACGGGACCTTCTCAGCAGACAGTCTCCCGATCCTCAGAGGACCGGGGAACCGACCAGCAGCAGGTGCTACTTGACGGAAACCGAAGCGCCGGCAGCCTCGAGCTGCTCCTTGGCCTTCTCGGCGGTCTCCTTGTTGACGCCCTCGAGGACGGCCTTGGGGGCACCGTCGACGAGGTCCTTGGCCTCCTTCAGGCCGAGGGAGGTCAGGGCGCGCACCTCCTTGATGACACCGATCTTCTTCTCGCCAGCGGCTTCGAGGATGACGTCGAACTCGGTCTTCTCCTCGGCCTCTTCAGCAGCGCCGCCACCGGCGGGGCCTGCAACGGCAACAGCTGCGGCGGTGACCTCGAAGGTCTCCTCGAACAGCTTGACGAACTCGGAGAGCTCGATGATGGTCAGTTCCTTGAAAGCTTCAATGAGCTCTTCGTTGCTGAGCTTCGCCATGATTGGCGTCCTTCCTGTAGTTGGTGCCTGCGCACCACAGTGTGTGGGTGGGGAGAAGAGACTCAGGCCTCTTCGGAAGCGGCCTCGGCCGGAGCCTCGGCAGGTGCTTCCTCAGCGGCGGGCGCCGGAGCGCCGTTCTCTTCTTCGAGCTTGATGCGCAGGGCATCAATGATGCGGGCAGCTGCGGCAGCCGGGGCCTTGAGGACACCGGCGACCTTCGCGAGCTGCAGCTCACGGGACTCGAGAGCGGCCAGTGCGGCGACTTCCGAAGCGTTCAGAGCCTTGCCCTCGAAGTAACCGGTCTTGATGACCAGCTGCTTGTTGGCCTTGGCAAAGTCCGTGAGGCTCTTCGCGGCAGCAACAGCGTCGCCCTTGATGAAGGCGATTGCGGTGGGGCCTGCGAGCTGGCCGTCGAACGCGTCGACACCGGCTTCCTTGGCTGCAATCGCGGTCAGGGAGTTCTTGACGACGGAGTACTTGGTCTCCGCGCCCAGGGAACGACGCAGCTCCTTGAGCTGTGCGACAGAGAGCCCGCGGTATTCGGTCAGGACAGCGGCGGTCGATTCGTTGAAATCGGTGGTGATCTCAGAAACTGCGGCCACCTTGTTCGGCGTTGTCATAACCCTCCTTCCGGGGAATCAGGCCGGTCAGGAAGGTCCTCGCTGCTCGCGGCGTGAGCCGCGCATCAGGTACTCAGGGGCACCAACAAAAAACGCCCCGCGCAGGCGCACGGGGCGTGGAAGATCAGACTTCTCGCTCGGTTCACCTGCGCCGGCCGCCCTTATGCTGAAGGGTCCTTCGATGGAGATCCACACGCCTCTGCGGGGCAGAAAAGCACAGGGATATCCAACAACCGACGGTCTTTGGTGAATCCAGCTTACGGGAGACCCCGCCGGAGGGGCAAATCGGCGGCCGGTCCTCAGCTCAGGTGCGGCTGGCGGAGGTCAGGCAACTGCTTCTGCCAGAGACCCGTCACCCCCGCCGTCCGGAATCCCAGTTGCTGATTGACGGTGAGCAGATACCGGTTCTCCAGGGCGTTCCAGGTGTAGATCACGCGGACGTCCGGGAAGAGGTCCTGGAGCTGTTGCATATTGGAGATCTTCAGCAGCAGGCCCAGTTTGTTGCCGCGGTGCGCGAGCCGCACATGGGTCTCATCCTGGAACACCACGTCCTGCCGCTGCGGCAGCACGCTGATGGTGGTGACGCCCACGAGGACGCCCGTCTCCACATGCTCGACGGCGGTGACCACCGTCCGCCGCCCCTGCGCCATGGCGATCTCCTCCGCACGGCGCAGCGCCTCCACGTCATAGTCCTCCCAGACATCGGCGGGCACCCCGGCATCCGCAGCAGCGGCGAGGGTGAGGTCCTCCGCGGAGGAGTCCAGCGCGGTCATGTCCGCCAGCCAGCGCTCGGGGCAGCGGTCCCGCCAGTGGTGCAGACGGTACCGGCCGTCGTTCGCGGCTTCGGCCTCCGCCGTGAGCTGCCCCTCCAGCACCGTGTCCAGCGGCAGGGCGCAGGAGCTGAACTGCTCGATCCGCTCCAGGGTGTAGCCGCTGCGCTGGGCGAAGTCGACGGAGCGGCTCGCGAGCGGCACGAAACCCGGACCGCTGTCCGGCTGCAGGCTGTCCTCCGTGTCCCCGAGGCTGGCCGCGGGGTGGTTCGTGTCGACCAGAAGGTGCCGCCGACCCTCCGAACGGGCGAACTGCTCCGCGGCGCGGATCAGATCGCGCCCCACGCCACGGCCCTGGGCCTCCGGCAGGATGTCCAGGGTGAACTCCGCGACGTCGATGTCGCCCAGCAGTGGCAGCGAAATGTCCGCGACGCCGACCATCATGCCGTCCAGGGTGGCGGTCAGCAGCACCTGCCGCTCATAGGGGTCCCGCAGTTCGTAGAGCTTCTCCAGCGGGGTGTAGGCGAGGTCGTCCGTCCCCCACGTGGCGAGCCGGACCCGCCGTGACACGTCCACGGCCGCCAGGAAGTCCTCGGCGTCCGGACCGTCGAGGGTGTCCGGGATCCACAGCTGCTCGATCCTGATGCTCATGAACCCTCCCCTGCCGCCACCCGACCGTCCAGATGTGCCTGCCACTGCCCGTCATGACCCGCCGGTCGGAAACCCATCGCGATGTTTATAGCAAGCATGTGCTGATTCTCGTCCGCGTTGTACGTGTAGATCCTGCGCACCGCCGGGAACGCCTCCAGCAGCCGTTCGAAGTTGGCGGCCTTCATCCACTGGCCCAGCGCGTGCCCGCGGTGCCCCGGCAGCACCAGGGTGTTGTCCTGCTCCCCCACCTCGGGATGGTCCGGGAGGTACTCGAGCACGGAATAGCCGGCGAGCTCCCCCGTGGACCGGTGACGGGCCGCCGTGGTCACCGCCCGCACGCCGCCTTCACGGCGGCGGGCGTCGATCTCACGGACCCTTCCGGCGTCGAAGACCTCCTCGCCGAGTTCCAGGCCGCCGAGCGGGATCTCCGTGGACATGCTCGTGGAGAGCCGCACGAGATCGTCCACGTATTCCTCGGGCGTCCCGTCGAACCACGTGACCAGTTCGTAGGACTCCTCGGCCCGGGCGGCGGCCTCCTCCAGCAGCGCGTGGGCCGCGCGGCGGGACTCGTCGGACACCTCGAGCACACTCGTCCGCTCCACCTGCACCAGCTCATAGCCGCGACGCAGCGCGAACCGGACCGCCCGCGACGCCGCGGGGACGCTGCCGCTGCCGGTCGGCGGGAGGAGCCGCTCGCCGTCGTCGTCCGCAGTGCCCGTGGGGTGTTCGGTGCCCATCTGGACCACGGTGCGGCCTTCACTCAGCGCCACCGCCTCCACGTGGCCCGCCAGCGCGCGGCCGAGACCGCGGCCCTCGAAGTCGGGGTGCACGCCGACACTCAGCCAGGCCGTGTCGAGGTTGTCCTTGAGCGGCAGATGGATCCAGGCGCGGGCCACCACGCGGCCTTCGAGGCGCACGAAATAGACGCGCAGCCGGGCGTACTCGGTGTCCCGCCACAGGATGAAGCGCGCGCGGTCCGGAGTGGCCAGGTCCAGATTGCCCCGGGTCCGGAGCACCAGCTGATCGGACAGCGTGCACACGTCCAGGAAGTCCCGCGCCTCCGGGGACTCCAGAGACTCCGGCAGGACCAGCCGTTCGATGCTGAAGGTGGACTCCGTCATCCCTCCACCCTAACCCGGCGCCGCTCCGCCCGGCCCCGGCGATGGCACGGCACAGCCCGATCCGACGCGGCCGCAGTCCGGGAACGCCAGAGGCCGCCCAGCGATGCTGAGCGGCCTCTGTCAGGGGTGGCCTCCGTCGTCAGACGGGACCTTGCAGGCCAAGCCTGCGAGGGGCGACTAGGCGCCGAGGACGACCTTGGTCACGTTCGGGTCCACGGAGATGCCCGGGCCGAAGGTGGTGGCCACGGTGGCCTTCTGGATGTAACGGCCCTTGGCGGCGGTCGGCTTCAGACGAAGCACCTCTTCCAGAGCAGCGGCGTAGTTCTCGGCGAGCTTCTCGGCGTCGAAGCTGGCCTTGCCGATGATGAAGTGGAGGTTGGAGTGCTTGTCGACGCGGAAGTCGATCTTGCCGCCCTTGATGTCGTTGACAGCCTTGGCGACGTCCGGGGTCACGGTGCCGGTCTTGGGGTTCGGCATGAGGTTACGCGGACCCAGGACCTTACCGAGACGACCGACCTTGCCCATGAGCTCGGGGGTCGCGACGGCGGCGTCGAAGTCGGTCCAGCCACCGGAGATCTTCTCGATCAGGTCGTCGGAACCGACGAAGTCGGCGCCGGCGGCCAGTGCGGCCTCAGCCTTGTCACCCGTGGCGAACACGAGGACGCGGGCGGTCTTACCGGTGCCGTGCGGCAGGTTGACCGTGCCACGGACCATCTGGTCGGCCTTACGGGGGTCGACACCCAGGCGGAAAGCCACCTCGATGGTCGCGTCGAACTTGGAGGGGTTGGTCTCCTTGGCCAGGGTGACCGCCTCGGCCGGAGCGTAAAGCTTTTCCGCGTCGATCTTGGCGGCGGCTGCCTCATATGCTTTGCTGCGCTTTGCCATGCTGCGTATTTCTCCTTGTGCAGTTGTGGTCTGCGGACCGCGCTCGGCCCTGCCACTGCCCCGTCGTTGCACGGGACGTTATGAATTTCGAAGTGCCGGCGAACCGGCGGGTGGCCTGAGGCCGTGATTACTCGACCGTGATACCCATGGAGCGAGCGGTGCCGGCGATGATCTTGGCAGCAGCCTGGACATCGTTGGCGTTGAGGTCGGCCAGCTTGGCGGTGGCGATTTCCTCGACCTGTGCCTGGGTCAGCTTGGCGACCTTGACGGTGTGGGGGGTTGCAGAGCCCTTGGCCACGCCTGCGGCCTTCTTGATGAGCTCAGCAGCCGGCGGGGTCTTGGTGATGAAGGTGAACGAGCGATCCTCGTACACCGTGATCTCGACCGGGATGACGTTGCCGCGCTGGGATTCCGTCGCAGCGTTGTACGCCTTGCAGAACTCCATGATGTTGACACCGTGCTGACCAAGCGCGGGACCGATCGGAGGGGCCGGGTTGGCGGCACCTGCCTGGATCTGCAGCTTGATGAGGCCGGTGACCTTCTTCTTGGGAGCCAATGTAGGGTCCTTCTCTCAATTGCTTACTGAGGAACAGGAGTGCGCCTCAGCTGGGTGACCACCTTGGCGAGGTGGCCGGACGTTCCAGAACCGCTAAAGCAGCACGGTCCGGGAACGAAATCTCGGGGTGTCAGATCTTGGTGACCTGGTTGAACGCCAGCGTGACCGGGGTCTCGCGCTCGAAGATGGAGACCAGGACCACGAGGGTCTGGGACTCGACCTTGATCTCGGAGATCGTGGCGGGCAGGGTCTCGAACGGGCCCTCCTTCACGATCACGGACTCGCCGACCTCGAAGTCGACGTGGACCGGAGCGGCGGCGACGCGGGCCTGCTTGCCGCCTTCCTGCTCCGCCTGCTCCTGCTCGAAGACCGGGGCCAGCATGGAGACGACCTCGTCCAGCTTCAGCGGGACCGGGTTGTGGGCGTTGCCCACGAAGCCGGTGACGCCCGGGGTGTGGCGGACGGCGCCCCAGGAAGCGTCCGTGAGTTCCATGCGGACCAGGCAGTAGCCCGGGATGCGCACGCGCGTGACGACCTTGCGCTGCGCGTTCTTGATCTCCACGACCTCTTCCATGGGGACCTGGATCTCGAAGATGTAGTCCTCCATGTCCAGGGTCCTGGACGCGGGTCTCGAGGTTGGTCTTCACGCGGTTCTCGTAGCCGGCGTAGGTGTGGACGACGAACCAGTCGCCCTCCTGGCGGCGGAGCTTGGCCTTGAAGGCCTCGAGGGGATCCTCGGCAGGTGCTGCGGGAGCGGCGTCGTCGCTCTCCTCCGCGTCGACAGTCTCCGCGTCGTCTGCCTCGGCGACGGCTTCCGCATCCTCGGCCTCGGCGGCCGGGGTTTCGGGCGCAGCAGTGTCAGCCTCGACGGCGTCCTGGGACTCCGGGGCGACGTCCTGGTTGACGGCCTCGCTGAATTCGAGCTCCTGCTCAGACACGTGGTCTCCTGCTTCGTCGTTAGTGCATTGCAAGCGTGGGTACGCTCGGGGTGGCCGAGCCACCCAGAGGGGCATCCCACTTAAATGGCTCAATTCCACAGGCAGCCATCTCAACCCCCTCGCGGGGGCGATCCGGTGGCCTGCGGAAAGTCAGTCGGTCAGCGTTCCGTGGGACCCGTGCCGCCGAACACCCAGCCGACGCCCACGCCGAAGGCGAGGTCCAGGAGGGTGACGATCAGCATGACGATCGCCACGAAGACCAGCACCACCAGCGTGTAGTTGAGGAGTTCGGAGCGGGTCGGCGTGACGACCTTCTTCAGCTCGCCGATCATCTGCCGGAAGAACAGGGCGATCCGGGCGAAGAAGCCCAGCTTCTTACCCTTCTTCCCGCCGCTCTTGGCTGGACGGCCCTGAGCGTCATTGGCGGCAGTATCGGTCACTGTTCCCTCGCTCTTCTTTGCCGTGCTGTTCTGACGAACCCGTGCGGCTACCGTTCGGCAAGCCTCAGTGCTGGTGCTGTGGTTTTCCCGGCTCACGCCTGGAGCTAACCATGCGCAGGGCAGACAGGACTCGAACCTGCAACCTGCGGTTTTGGAGACCGCTGCGCTACCAATTGCGCCACTACCCTATGGAATCGGATGGCCTTTCGGCTTCCAACACCGAGGTACAACTATACGCAAGATGTGGGAAAACGTCTAAGTGGGACTCATCGCCGCTTCCGGCTGTGCCTCGTGGATCACCTCAGCCTAAGCTTGGAGGTGCCGGTTGACCCCGGGATCACGCTGAAAAACACGCGAAGGACTCCGCCCCATGCCCTCTTCACGCATCTCCCGACGCATCTCCTCCATCGCCGAATCCGCCACCCTCGCCGTGGACGCGAAGGCCAAGGCCCTCAAGGCCGCGGGCCGTCCGGTGATCGGCTTCGGGGCGGGTGAGCCGGACTTCCCCACCCCCGGGTACATCGTGGAAGCCGCGATCGAGGCCGCGAAGAACCCCGCGTACCACCGCTATTCCCCGGCCGGCGGGCTGCCCCAGCTCAAGCAGGCCATCGCGGAGAAGACGCTCCGTGACTCCGGCTACCAGGTGGACGCCTCCCAGGTCCTGGTGACCAACGGCGGCAAGCAGGCCGTGTACAACGCCTTCGCCACGCTCCTGGATCCGGGCGACGAGGTGATCGTCCCGACCCCGTTCTGGACCACCTACCCCGAAGCGATCCGGCTGGCCGGCGGCGTGCCCGTGGAGGTCTTCGCCGGACCGGAGCAGGGCTACCTGGTCACCGTGGAGCAGCTCGAAGCCGCCCTGACGGAGAACACCAAGGTGCTGCTCTTCGTCTCCCCGTCCAACCCCACGGGCGCCGTGTACTCCCCGGAGCAGGTCGCCGAGATCGGCGCCTGGGCCGCCTCCAAGGGCCTCTGGGTGGTCACGGATGAGATCTACGAGCACCTGACCTACGACGGTGTGCCCTTCACCTCCATCGCGGCCGCCGCTCCGGAGCTCGGCGACAAGGTCATCATCCTCAACGGTGTGGCCAAGACGTACGCGATGACCGGCTGGCGCGTGGGCTGGATGATCGGCCCGGCCGACGTCATCAAGGCGGCCACCAACCTGCAGTCGCACGCGACCAGCAACGTCTCCAACATCATGCAGATCGCCGCGCTGGCCGCCGTCTCCGGACCGCTCACCGCGGTGGACGAGATGAAGGTCGCCTTCGACCGGCGCCGTCAGGCGATCACGGCGGGCCTCAACGCGATCGACGGCGTGGAGTGCCCGACGCCGAAGGGCGCCTTCTACGCGTATGCGGACGTCCGCGGGCTGCTGGGGAAGTCGTTCCCGACCGCTGCCGGCGGGACCGCCACGCCGCAGACCAGCGCCGAGCTGGCGGCCCTCATCCTCGATGAGGTCGAGGTGGCCGTGGTCCCGGGCGAGGCGTTCGGCCCGAGCGGCTACCTCCGTCTGAGCTACGCCCTGGGCGACGACGACCTCGCCGAAGGCGTCCGCCGCCTGCAGGAGTTCCTCGGCAAGGCCGCCTGAGCCACGCCGGCAGCGCCGCACGGCCGTACCGAGCGGCATCCGGAACGCCCCGCACCGTCCAGCACGGTGCGGGGCGTTCGTGTCTCCGGGGTCTGTCTCCACGGTCCTGGCTCCCCTGCTTCCTGGCCGGTCGGGTTCCCGGCAGCCGCCGTCCCCGCAGTCCTGGACGGCAGGGCAATGACCGCGGACTCCGGGTCAAAGACGAACGCCCTCAGCCCGGCACAGTGGAGTTCATGAAACCCACCACCCTTCGACGCGCACCCTTCGCGATCCCCGCCCTGGCCCTCGGCATCACCCTGCTGGTGGCCAGCGAATTCCTCCCGGCGAGCGTCCTGCCCCTCATCGCCGCCGACGTGGGGGTCAGCGACGGCACCGCCGGACTGGCCGTGGCGGCCACGGCCCTGGCCGGCGCGCTGACCGCTCCCAGCCTCGCCAGTCTGGTGCCCCGGGCCGACCGACGGCACCTCCTGATCGTCCTGCTCGGGATCGGAACGCTGGCCGATGTGCTGGTGGCCCTCGCCCCGTCCTTCCCCGTCCTGCTGCTCGGACGGCTGATCCTGGGCGTCGCGATCGCGGGCTACTGGTCCCTGGCGTTCGGGGCCGGTGTCCACGTCCTGCCCTCGCGTGCCGCCCTGGTCTCCACGGCCCTGGCGACCGGCACCAGCGTGGCGACCATCGCCGCGATGCCGCTCGCCGCCGTCGTCGGGACCGCGCTCGGCTGGCGGCAGGTCTTCTGGGCGGCCGCCGCGGTGGGCGTCCTCGCCACCCTCACGCTCGCGCTCACGCTGCCGTCCGTGCCGGCGCATCCCTCGGCCGGGTCCGCGATGATGCGCCGGGCTCTTGGGCATCGCCGTCTCATGCTCGGGATCCTCTGCGTGGGACTGGCCGCCTTCGCGAACTTCACCGCGTACCCGTATATCAGGCTCGCGATCGACTCCGTGGATCCGGGGGCCATGGGCTGGCTCCTGCTGCTCTGGGGCGTCGGCGGCCTCGTGGGGAATGTCCTGGCGGGCGCCATCTCCCGCCGGCTGCGGCTCGCCGTGTCGCTCGGACCCTTCGTCCTGGCCGCGTCGCTCCTGCTGGCCTCTCAGAGTGGCACCACGGCCTCCCTGACCGTGGCGAGCCTCGCCTGGGGACTTGGATTCAATCTGGTGCCCGTCACCACTCAGCTGTGGGTCACCACGGTCGAGCCGGACGACGCCGAGGCCGCGGTCAGCCTCCAGGTCACCGCGTTCCAGGCGGCGATCACGCTGGGCGCCGTCGTGGGCGGACTGCTGCTGGATCACTCGGGGCTGGCCGCGGTCTTCCTTACCGCGGCGACGGCGGCCGTGCTGGCCGGCGCCGGCTTCGCGATGCTGCCCGCTCAGCCCGCTGAAGCCCGCCAGCGGCCGGGAGTGGTCCCGCGTTCCGCGGAGAACGCCCGGACGAAGGCGGCGTCGGACGCGTAGCCGACGCTCGCGGCGATCTGACTGATCTGCTGGTCGCCGTGCCGCAGCAGGTGGGCGGCGCGGGCGAGCCGTTCCTGGCGCACGTACTGCATGGGCGTCACGCCGGTCTGGGCGCGGAAGCGCTCCGCCAGGGCCGAACGGCTCAGGAGCGCCAGCCTGGACAGTTGCAGGAGGGTCCAAGGGTGCCCCGGATCCTGGCGGATGGCGGAGGCGGCCCGGCACACGCCGGGGTCCCATTCGCCCACGGATTCCGCCGTGTCCAGGGAGACGAGCATCGCGCCGCCGATCAAGTGCCCGTACCCGCGGTTGAAGTCGCGGACCGTCGGCTTCCCGCTCAAGGGGCACGCGGCGATGAAATCAGTGACACCGTGGTGCCGGGCATTGAAGTCGGGCACGATCGCGGGCTCCGGCAGGGCGGCGCCCGTCAGTTCCGCCAGATCGACGTGGAGCACCCGGCTCGGTTCCTTCGCCCGCGCCTGGAAGCGTGCCGCCTGCCGGAGGAACGCGGCCGCAGAAACCGGGAGCGCGCGCTCCTCGGTGTTCCAGCGGAGCACCACGGTCCCGGAGAGCACCAGAAACCAGACCGAGGGTGAAGTCCACGGAAGGGCTTCACCCTCGGCGAGGTCGACCACGGTGGAGGCGCTGGCTTCCCACTGTGCTTGAAAGTCCGTCACCTTCACCGGAACGCGTCCAGGGACCCGGTCATTCCTGGGATCCCGCCGGAAGGCCGGCCGAGAGTCATTCAGCTGAGAGTGCTCCGGCCGGGCCCGGGTTCAGCTCACGGCCAGAGGTTGGGGTTCTTGTCCGAGCCGTACCCGCCGTAGCGCGGACGGCGCTCCAGGTGCAGGTGCGGGCCGGTGGTGTTGCCGGTGTTGCCCGAGTACCCGATGAGCTGGTTGGTGGCGACCCGCTGGCCCTCGCTCACCACCGAGCGGGAGAGATGGCAATAGCCCCAGTCAGAACCGTCCACATTGTCATTGATGAGGATCATGGTGCCGTAGGCGGAACCCCAATTGGCCCGGCCGGTGCGCACATCGCCGCCGATGGTCGCGTACACCGGGGTGCCGACGGGGCATCCGATGTCCACGCCCGTGTGATAGCCGGCGGCCCAGGAGCCGGGCTGACGCCACTGCGCCGTGATCGGGTGGGCGGCGGGGTCCCGCACGGGACGCACGTAGGACGCGGCCTGGGCGGCCGGCGCGCCGGCGATGCCCGCCACGGTGAGGCCGGCGACGGCGAGGCCGCCTCCGAGAATGCTTCGTCGGCTGGGCAGGATCGATGGTTCCTGACGATCGGTCATGGCTGATCTCCTGAGTGCTCATGGGCTGGCGAGGCGGAAGGGCGCCGTCCGTGGTTTAACACGGCGTCATGATGCCCACGAACAACCTGTCAACACATCGACCAAGCTGTCAAGAGTTGCACCGGACCGGTACGGCCGCTCGGGGGCATCCTCCCCCAATGGAGGACGCCCCCGGTCATGGGACGCCATCAGGCCCGCGACGTCTCCTCCTCGCGCAGCGTGCCCTGCTGGAGGCGGAAACGCCGCTGGGTCTTCTGGGCGAGTCCACGGTCATGCGTGACCACCAGCACCGTGGTCCGGTTCTCACGGCTCAGCGAACTGAGCAGCTCGACGATGTGCTCCCCCGTCTGCTCATCGAGGTTGCCGGTCGGCTCATCCGCCAGGATCAGCTTGGGTTCGTTGCTCAGTGCCCGCGCGATCGCCACCCTCTGCTGTTCGCCACCCGAGAGGCGATTGGCGTTCCGGACGTGTTTGTCCGGGTCCAGCTGAACACGCTCCAGCAGCGCCTGGGCGCGGGCTTTCCGGGCGCTCCGGCCGAGACCCGCGAACTCCATGGGCAGCATGACGTTCTCCAGCGCGGTCAGGTTCGGCACCAGATTGAACTGCTGGAAGACGAACCCGATGTCCTTGCGGCGGTACGCGGTGAGCTTCGCGTCCGGCAGGCCGGCCAGGCTCACCCCGTCCACCACCACATCGCCGCTGGTGGGCTTGTCCAGCGCGCCGAGCAGGGACAGCAGCGTGCTCTTGCCACTGCCGCTCTTACCGACGATCGACGCGAACGCCCCGCGCTCCAGCTGGAAGCTGACGCCGTTGACCGGCTTGATGGTGCGGTCCCCCGAGCTGAACTGACGGACCAGATCCTTGACTTCGATCATGACTACTCTCCTCGGAGGACTTCGATGGGGCGGATGCGCGCAGTCAGGAGCGCGGGAACCAGGGCGCCGATGATGGCCACGACGAACACGGCTCCGATGCCCAGGGCGATGACACCCGGGGAGACGCTCGCATTGACGGAGGTCAGGAGCTGATTAGCGCCTCCCAGGAAGCCGCCTCCCCCGCCGCCCGGACCGAACCCTCCGCCCTGACCACGGCGCCCGGACGCCGCCCCCGCGGTGTTGGAGCTGACGAGCGCGGACGCGATCCCGCTGCTGGCGAAGGAGGCGATGACACCGCCCACCACGCTGCCGAGCGCCACGAGGACGAGTGCCTCCAGCACGAACTGCAGACCGATGGTGCGGTTCGGGGCGCCGATCGCCTTCAGGACGCCGATCTCGCGGCGGCGTTCCCGGACGAGCAGCACCATGATGAAGAGGACCACCAGCCCGGCCGTCGCCAGCGAGGCGATGAAGGCCACCATCGAGATGTTCTTGACGCTGTCCAGCGAGCTCACGGCACTCGCCAGGTTCCGCTGGCCCTGCGTCACGTCGGCCTTGCCGGAGCCCAGCGCGGACTGCAGGGCGGTGCGGGTCGAGTCGACGTTCGCCATCGAGTCCACGGTGACGATCATGCTGGACACCTCGCCCATGGTTCCCGCGAGAGCCTGCGCCTGCGGCAGGGCCAGATAGACCGCGTTGTTCCCGAACTCGGTGCCTGCGTCGAAGAGGCCCGCCACCGTGTAGTTCTTGCCGTCGATGGTGAAGACCGAACCCGGCTTCAGGCTGTTCTTCGTGGCGAGGGTCGTGCCGACCAGGGCCTTGGTGCTCGCCTTCGTGTAGTCGCCGAGCCCGCTGCCCTCGGTGATGTTCAGGGCCTTGCCGGAGCTGTCCACTTCGGCGCCGGTGCCGGTGGCCGTGATGGGGAGCTGGAAAGTGCGGTTCTGCGCGCCGCCGGTTCCCCCGCCGGCGCCGTCCGTGGAGCCGGAGTTGTTGCGCCGTCCCAGGGTGCCGGCGTCGATGGCGGGCTGCAGGCTCGTGGTCACAGCGGTGCTCTGCCCGCCGGGACCGCCGAAGCCCGGCTCCTGCGTGGCGGACGACGACGAGCTCTCCGTGCGCAGGCGCAGGGCCTTCGTCGACACGACCGACTGCACATGCGGCACCGCGGCGGCCGTCTTCGCCTCGGCCTCGGTCAGCGGTTCCCCGCCGCCGTCGAAACCCTGACCGCCCGCGGGATTGACCGTCAGGACGGTCCCCACGGAGGCATTCAGCTCCTGGACTTTGGCCCCGACCGCCTGGTTGGCCACGAGCATGGCCAGCGCCAGGCCGATGGCGACCGCCAGGACGGCCACCACCGCCGTCGTTCTGATGGTGTTGCGGAAGGCATTGCCTACGCTCCGGGCAAGGACGTTCACGGTTCTCCTCGGGAAAAGTCCGCCGGTCGCGGACTGCTCCCCTCAGAGTGCGCAGTCCCGCTGTGTGAGGAGACGGCCCAGGCTATGCGCGGGCTGTGAGAACGATCGTGCTGGCCGGGAGCGGCCAGGTCTGGACCAGGCAGGTCTGAAGAAGCTCAGAGAAGGCGCCGCTCGGCCGCCCAGCGGCTCAGCTCATAGCGGTTGGAGAGCTGCAGTTTGCGGAGCACGGCGGAGACGTGGGTCTCCACGGTCTTGATGGAGATGAAGAGCTCCTTCGCCACCTCCTTGTAGCTGTAGCCGCGTGCGATCAGACGCATGACTTCGAGTTCACGCGCCGAGAGGCGATCCAGCTCGTCGTCCGCGATGTCCTCCACCGCGGTCCCGAAGGCGTCCAGCACGAAGCCCGCCAGCCGCGGGGAGAAGACCGCATCGCCGCCGGCGACCCGGTGCACGGCCGCCGTGATCTCCTCCCCGGAGATCGTTTTGGTCACGTACCCGCGAGCGCCCGCCCGGATGACGGACACGACGTCGGACGCGGCGTCGGAGACGCTCAGGGCGAGGAAACGGACCTGGCCCAGGAGGGCGGCGCAGCGGTTGATCACCTCACGGCCGCCCCCGCCCAGACCTCCGGGCAGGTGGACGTCCAGGAGCACGACGTCGGGAACCTCGTGGGTGATCACCTCGACGGCCTGATCCACGGAGCCGGCCTGGCCCACCACCTCGATCGTGTCCCCGAGATCCGCCCGCAGGCCCGACCGGAAGATGGCGTGGTCATCCACGATCACCACGCGGGTGGTGGCGCGGGTATCCGCGGTCGTGCGGGCATCCGCGGCGGGGCTCTGGTCGGTCATGCGTCGTCTCCATTCCGTGGCTGTGGTTTCCGTGCGTCCGGTTTCCGGGAGTCCGTGTCGTCGTGGTCGTGCGCCGCCGCCGGAAGGCTGAGGCGGACCTCCGTGCCGTCCTCGTCGCTGAGGATCACGGCGGTGCCGCCGTGGCGCTGCATGCGGCCGATGATCGACTCCCGCACGCCCATGCGGTCCTCGGGCACGGCGTCCACGTCGAAGCCCGGGCCGCGGTCCTTGATGAAGACGTCCGCCCCGCGCTCCGAGCATTCGAGGTAGACGGACACCGCTCCGCCGCCGTGCCGGACGGCGTTCAGCATCGCTTCGCGCGCCGCCTGGACGAGGGCTTCGTGGCGTTCGCTCATGTCCGCGTCGCCCACGCTGACGACGTCGACGGCGTGGCCGTGCGTGTCCTCCACCTCCGCGGCGGCCGCCTTGATCCGCTCGGCGAGCAGGCCGGCGTCGCGGTTGGTGTCCCCGAAGAGCCAGGTGCGCAGTTCGCGCTCCTGGGCACGGGCGAGGCGCACGACGTCCTGCTCGGACCCGGCGCGGCGCTGGATGAGCGCGAGCGTCTGGAGGACCGAGTCGTGCAGATGGGCCGCGATCTCGGCGCGTTCGGTCTCGCGGATGCGCCCGGCGCGTTCGGCTTCGAAGTCCTTCCAGAACTTCAGCCCCCACGGCAGCAGCACGAGCCCCACCCCGCCCAGCACCGTGACCGAGGCCAGAAGCGCCAGCCAGGTCTGTTCCCACGAACCCGCACCGGACACCATGACCAGCACCCCGGCCATCACGAGGGCCAGTCCGGCCAGGAGCCGTACCCAGCCCCCGGCCTGATTCGCCCGGGTCCGGTCCACGAGATGAGCCCGGCGGGTCTCATCGAGCTGCATCCAGGCGATGGCCGCGCCACCCAGGATCGCCGCCACGGGGATGAGGGTGCCGAGAGGGACGTCGACCCCCAGCTGCCGTGCGACGAGGATCGCGGCGAGCAGGAGCAAGCCCGCTCCCAGCAGCACCTCCTTGCCGTACGGGATGGACCGGCCCTTCCCGTCGCGCGTGCGCAGCCACGGCGGACCCGCGGGCCGCCCTGCGGTCTGCGCACCGGCGTCCTCCGCGGGACCCGGTTCCGCGCCGCTCACGGCGGGGGCGATCGGCGACGCCGGGCGGGCAGCCTTCCGCTGGGCGTCCTCGTCCGCCGTCGGGACCATGGTCCAGAGCCAGCCGTAGAAGACCAGACCCGCGCCGCCCGCGAACGCCGCGATGATCATCCCGAGCCGCACGAACTTCACGGGCCACCCCAGATGCGCGGCCAGCCCGCTGCACACACCGGCGATCATCCGATCGCCACTGCGGACCAGGGGCGGGCGCTGGGCGGCTGTCGTCATGTCGTCCATCCAACCACGGAACAGGGTCTCCCCGGCCGGGCGGACTGGGATCTCAGGGCAGTCTCAGGGACGCTTCAGGGTATCCCCCAGTAGAGGGGCGGGGCTCCGGGACGAGAGGATCGAACCATGAACACGCACAGCACCACACCAGAGGAACCCCGGCAGCCGGCCGGGGCCACGGCCGGGGCCGGTCGGCAGGGGGCGGGCACCTCGCAGGAGGCGCCCGGAACGGCACACACGTCCCAGGACTTCTTCTCCTGGATCCGCAGCCTCGGCATCCGGCGCGGCAGCGACCGCTGGCTCGGCGGTGTCTGCAGTGGACTGGCCGACCGTTTCGGGATCGACCCGCTGATCGTCCGCGGCATCTTCATCGTCCTGGCGGTCTTCGCCGGCATCGGCGTCCTCGCCTACGGCGTCGCCTGGGCCCTGCTGCCCGAACCGGACGGCCGGATCCACGTCCAGGAGGCGGGAGCGGGGCGGTGGAGCGGCGGCATGACCGGCGCGCTCATCACCACCATCATCGGTTTCCCGAGTCTCGGACGCGGCTTCTGGGACTGGGGCTGGAACGGATTGAACGCCCTGTTCTGGACGCTCGTCTGGGTGGGCGCCGCGGCCTTCGGCATCTACTACCTGATTCAGCACAAGCGTGCCAAGGACGCCCAGCGCCACCCGGCGGAGGGTTTCCGGCACACGGACTGGGACACCACCGGCGTTCCGCAGCCGTTCACGGCCGCTGCCGCCGGCACAGCGGCACCCGCCCCGGCGTTCCAGGCCACGACGACGGACCTCCCGGCGCCGCCGCTGCCGTCGCCGTCGCTCGCGGCCCCCTCAGCCACGGCACCGCACCGCGCGACGCCTCCCGCCCAGCCCCGACCTCCGAAGATCCCGCGGCACCGGCAGGGTCCCGGCAGCGCGCTCGTCGCGGTGTTCGTGGGTCTGGCCCTCCTGGTGGGCGGCGCGCTCAAGGCTCTGGACGCGGCCCGGGTCATCGACCTCGGCACGGCCTCCACCGCGGTGGTCCTGGCCAGTGGCGCGGCCGTGCTCGGCCTCGGTGTCCTGATCGCCGGGATCCGCGGGCGGACCTCCGGTTTCCTCGGATTCCTGGCCGTGGTCGGGCTGGTCATCGGAGCGTTCTTCACGATCGCGCCGCGGGCCGAAGGACTGCACTTCCAGAACCGCGACTGGACCCCGGCCGGCGTCGAACAGGCCCGCCAGGGCTTCGACCTCACGGGCGGCAAGGGCACCGTCGATCTGAGCGGCCTGGGCGGCGGGGCGCCCCTGAGCAGCCGCGTCGTGGTCCCGCTGGACGTCACCGCCGGCAGTCTGACCCTGGTGATCCCGGAGAACATCCCCGTGCAGATCCGCACCGACCTCACCTTCGCCTCGCTCGAACAGGACGGCTCGGACACAGGCCATGTGGCCGACAAGGGCACCCGCAGCTACAACGATGGCAAGCCGGGCCAGCCCCTGGTCATCGAACTCGATGGAACCTTCAGCAACATCTCCGTCCAGGAAGGAAGCCTCTGATGAACACCTACGAATCCCCCCGGGACGCGGACCAGGAGAACACCGATGACACCGCAGTCCCCCGCACGGAGACCTTCAGCACGGCGCTTCCCGCGACGCATCGCTTCGACGCCGCCCCGTCCTTCGCGGATGAGGCGCTCGGGGCTCCCGGAGCGGGCAAAGCCCCCTCGGTGGACGACGCCGGCGAGCCTCCTCACAGCGCCCCCTTCGCGGCGGCCACGGCCCCTGCGCCCGACGCCGCACCCTACGTCGCACCAGCAGCCGCACCGCTCACCGCTCCCGCTGCCCCTGCCGCCGTCGCTCCCGAGGAGCGCCGCGGCGGACCCCGCGTCAGCACCATCGTCTGGGGGCTGCTGATCATGGCGCTCGCCGGGCTCCTCATCGTCTCCCGGCTGGGAATCGTGGCGCTGGACGGGACCTACGTCCTGATCGGCCTCATGATCGGGACGGGCGCAGCCCTCGTCCTCGGCGGACTCGTGGCCGCCGCAGCACGGAAGAACCCCGCCGGGCGGGGCACCGACCACCGCCGGACGCCGGGCAACGGCTCCGGCATCGCGTGACAAAGCACGCCTGACACGGAAGGCTAGAGACATGGACAAGTTCTTCAGCATCATCAGGGGCCTCGGCCTGAAGCGTGGACCAGAACGCTGGCTGGGCGGCGTCTGCGGCGGACTCTCCGCCAAGTTCAAGGTGGACGTGGCCTGGATCCGCATCGGCTACCTCCTCTTCTGCCTCCTGCCGGGACCGGCCTTCGTGGTCTACCTGGCGGCGTGGCTCCTCCTGCCGGACACCAAGGACGGCCGCATCATCCTGCAGGGCTTCCTGCAGAACCGCGGCGTCAAGTAACCATCACGTCAGCAGGAAGCTGGTCCGCGGCACAGCCGCGGCGCGACCCGTGACGAGCATGGCCCCCCGTTCATGAACGGGGGGCCATTTGTCATCTGGGTCACAGAAAACCGTAGAATTGCCGTGGGCTCAACGGGGCGCTCTTCAACACTGCTTCATCGACGAAGGGCCTCTGAGCTATGAAAATCGGCATCCTGACCAGCGGCGGCGACTGCCCCGGACTCAACGCCGTCATCCGCGGCGCCGTCCTCAAGGGGATCGCCATCCACGGCCACGAATTCGTGGGCTTCCGTGACGGCTGGCGAGGTGTGGTCGAAGGTGATGTCATCGACATCCCCCGCACCATGGTCCGTGGCATCGCCAAACAGGGCGGCACCATCCTCGGCACCTCCCGCACCAACCCGTTCGAGAACGGCGGCGGCCCGGAGACCATCATGCGTCACATGGAGCGCCTCGGCATCGACGCCATCATCGCGATCGGCGGCGAAGGAACCCTCGCCGCGGCCCGCCGTCTCACGGACGCCGGCCTGAAGATCGTGGGCGTCCCGAAGACCGTCGACAACGACCTCGATGCCACCGATTACACCTTCGGTTTCGACACCGCCGTGCAGATCGCGACCGAGGCCATCGACCGCCTCCGCACCACGGGCGAGTCCCACCACCGCTGCATGATCGCCGAGGTCATGGGCCGCCACGTCGGCTGGATCGCACTGCACGCCGGCATGGCCTCCGGCGCCCACGCCATCCTCATCCCGGAGCAGCAGGTCAGCATCGAGCAGATCTCCGAGTGGGTCACCGAGGCCCACGACCGTGGTCGCGCACCCCTCGTGGTCGTGGCCGAGGGCTTCGTCCCGGAGCATCTCGAGGCGCCCCATTCCGAGCGCGGCCTGGACACCTTCGGCCGTCCGCGCCTCGGCGGCATCGCCGATCAGCTCGCCACCGAGATCGAGGCCCGCACCGGCATCGAGACGCGTGCCACCATCCTGGGCCACATCCAGCGCGGCGGCGTGCCGAGCGCCTTCGACCGCGTGCTCGCCACCCGTCTGGGCATGGCCGCCATCGACTCGGTGGTCGAAGGCCGCTGGGGCACCATGGTCGCGCTCAAGGGCACGGAGATCGAGCACGTCACCTTCGAGAACGCCCTGGGCCGCCTCAAGACCGTGCCGCTGCACCGCTACGAGGAGGCCGCGGTCCTCTTCGGCTGATCGCCGCTCCGGCGGACGGCCGGACTGCAGACACGGAAAAAGGACGACGACGGCGGGTGAGCACCCGCCGTCGTCGTCCTATTTCCGTGTCCCGACTCCGCCCGGTGAGGCACCGCCCCGTGGCCCACCGGGTGCCGCGTCAGTCGGCGGAGACCTTCTCCTGCTCCGGGGCCGGCGCGGTCGCGGCGGGCCGGATGAAGAAGAGCGAGGCCACCGCGGCCACGAGGATCGCGCAGGCCGGCAGCACGATCGACTGCGCCATGGCCGAGGAGAACCCGGCGTGCAGGAACTCGGGCAGGACACCCGTGGCCATCTCGCCGCTCGGGGCTCCCTTGCCGGCCGGGGCCTGCGGGAGTTCCGCGGCCAGGCGTGCCTGGATGAGGGCCGCAATCGCCGCCGAACCGAGCACCGCGCCCACCTGGCGGGTGGAGTTGTAGATGCCCGAACCGGCGCCCGCCTTACGCGGCGGGAGGTTCCGCAGCGCCGTGGCGCTCATCGGCGCCCAGATGCCGGAGCTCGCCACACCCATGATGGCGGCTGGGATCAGGTACATCAGCACCGGGGTGTCCGGCGTGGTGAGGAACGAGTAGATGAACAGGGAGAGCGACATCAGGCCGAAGGCCACGGGGATGATGACCTTGGGATTCATCCGCGGGATCCACTTGCCGACGAACGGCGCCAGGACACCCGAGACCACGGCCGTCGGGGCCATGAGCAGCGCCGACTGGGTGGGGGTCAGGCCACGGACCATCTGGATGTAGAAGATGATCGGCAGCATCATCGAGCTGATGGTGAAGCCCATGAGGCTGATGCCGAGGTTCGCCAGACTGAAGTTGCGGTCCTTGAACAGGTCCAGGGGCATGAGGGGCTCACCGTTGTAGCGGCGCCGGTACACGGACTGCCAGATGACGAAGACCACCAGCACCACGATGCCCGCGGTGATCAGACCCCAGACGGTGATGCCCGCGGTGACGGTGCCCCACTTGTAGCTCTGGCCCTCCTGCAGGCCGAAGACCAGCAGGAACATGCCGACGGCGCTGAGCAGCACCCCGAGCCAGTCGAAGCGGTGCTGATGCCGTTCGAGCTTGGGGACGAAGCGGGCGGCGGCGATGAAACCGACGATGCCCACGGGCACGTTCACGAAGAAGATCCACTCCCAGCCGAGACTGTCCACCAGCAGGCCGCCCAGGAGCGGGCCCACGAGGGTGGCCACACCTGCGGTGGCGCCCCAGAGGGCCATGGCGGAGCCGCGCTCCTCCGGCTTGAAGATGCGGGTGATGACGGCCATGGTCTGCGGGGTCATGAGGGCGGCGCCGAGGCCCTGGACGGCGCGGGCCGCGATCAGCATTCCGACGTCGCCGGCCAGGCCACACCAAAGGCTGGCGAGCGTGAAGACGGCCAGGCCGGTCAGGTAGAGGTTGCGCGGACCGAAGCGGTCACCGAGGCGGCCGGTGATCAGCAGCGGCACGGCGTACGCGAGAAGATAGGCGCTCGTCACCCAGATGACGGCGTTGATGTCGGTGTTCAGGCCTTCCATGATCTTCGGATTGGCCACGTTCACGATGGTGCTGTCCACCAGGATCATGAAGAAGCCGACCACGAGGGACCAGAGAGCGGGCCACGGTCGGGCGATCTGTTCCACGTCGGAACCTTTCGGTGTTGTTGTCGAGTCGGTCGGAAAAGGACGGGAAGCCTGCTCCCCGCCGTCAGGGTCAGGAGGGGACGCTGATGTCCAGGTCCCCGCTGCGGATCTCCGCGACCAGGCCGGTGAGCCAGTCGATCTCCGCTGCGAGCAGATGGTGCTGGTACTTCACATCGAGCCAGAACTGGCGCGGGACCTGGCGCTCCACGGCGCGGGCCTCGGCGGAGCGGTACTCCGCGAGGCGCTCGGACAGTCCGGCGATCCGGGCCTCCAGCCGGTCCACCACCACCTCGCTCGGCAGGTTGTGGCACTCGGCCAGAGCCAGAGGAAAGGGCGGATAGGCGTTCGAGGCATCCCCCAGCAGCACGATGAGGTTCGCTGCCAGGGCGTCCTCCCCCGCCGGGGTGCTGCGGTAGACGGTGCGCTCGGGCCGCTTGCCGTCGCGCTCCACCCCGTCCTCCTCCACGAACCCCTGCTCCTCCAGCCGGGAGACGGCGTGGTAGAGCGTGCCGGGCCGGACCTTCACGGTCCGGTCCTCGCCGCGGAACATCAGCGTCTGGTACATCTCGTACGCGTGCATGGGCTTCTCACGGAGCAGCCCCAGCGCCGCGAGGCTGAGCGGGGTGAGGGAAGGAGAGGTCATGGAGTGCGGTTCCTTCCGGGATGGTGGCGCGGCGGGCGGACCGGAACGCCCCGAGGTGGCACGGGGCTGGTCGATGCCAGCAACCATCATTCCACACCGATTATTCCACGTGGAATAGTCTGACGCGTGAGATGGCTCTCGTCAGGCGTTGTGCCGGACGGCGCGGCCGGGGCTCAGCGAGGAGTGCGAAGGAAGCCGCTCTGGCGGCCGACCACCTGGCCGGCCTCGGGGGCGACGATCACTTCCTGCGCCGCGGCGTAGGTCTCCTCCACCGGGTTGCCGTCGGGGTCCTGCGACCCGGTCGCGTCGACGACGCTCAGCACGGCCGTGGGATCGACGTTGCGCTTGATCAGGGCCAGGGCGATCGGCCCCATCTCGTGGTGCTGCGCCACGCTGCTGAGGCGGCCCACCGTGCGTCCGTCCAGGACCACGGGGCTGTCCAGCGAAGGAAGCGTGTGCTGCGAGCCGTCGAGCTGGAGCAGCACGAGACGCCGCGGAGGATGCCCCAGATTGTGCACCCGGGCGATGGTCTCCTGGCCTTTGTAGCAGCCCTTGGACAGGTGGACGGCCGTGCGGATCAGATCCAGCTCATGGGGAATGGCGCGGTTGTCCGTCTCGAATCCCTGCCGGGGACGCCACGCCGCGATCCGGAGCGCTTCGACGGCCATCATTCCGGCCGGCTCGAGGCCTGCGGTCCGCTCGGCGAGCTCCGCCTGGGGGACGAGCCATTCGCGCCACGGACGGTCGCGGCCCGGGTGCTGTTCGACGTCGACGGCGGCGTAGGAGTAGCCGCCTTCCGTCACCTCGGGCCAGGGGTCCTGCCAGGACAGGAGACCTTCGAAGGCGGGCACCGGTCCGGTGCTCCCGACCACGGCCCAGTCCGCGCTGACGTCCTGCACCTCCACGCGCAGCATGAAGCGCATGCGGTCCAGGAACGCGGCCAGCGGCTCGGCGAGGCCGGGCTCCACGATGAGCCATGCTGTCGTGCCGTCATCGACCAGGCGGATGTCGAAATCGATCCTGCCCTGCAGGTCGAGGAGGAGAAGCTGCGTGGAGGAGCCCTCCGCGAGGCCGTTCAGGCGCTGCGAGGACAGGGTGTCCAGCCAGGAGAGCCGGTCGGGGCCGCTGACCGTCACCACGCCAAGATGCGAAAGGTCCGCGACGGCGCGGCCTGCGGCCAGGGCCCGCTGTTCCTTGAGCGGCTGCCCGTAGTGGGCGGCGACCGGGCTGTCCACGCCGGCTCCCGCCACGGCTGAAGGGCGCGACAACAGAGGGCTTGTGTACTCCATACAGGGTGCAACCTTCCCGGGGTGGGAGCTATTCCGCGTCCGAGGCGTCCCGGGCGGGGAGAGTCAGGTGAGCTTGCTGAGGATGGCCGAGGCGTGGGCTTCCAGGCCGCCGTTGCCCTCCGCGGAGTCACCCGAGGACTTGCCCTGCGAGACGTCCCAGCGCCAGAGCAGCTTGCCGTCCACCAGGCCGAAGATGCGGGTCGCCGCCGAGTAGTCCTTGGAGTGGCTGCCCCGCATGACCATGTCGGTGCTCAGCTGGATCTGCGGCCCCTTGATCTGACCGTAGTACAGCTCCGAGATGCCGCCGGGGTGGGCGATCGAGACGGAGATGTCGAAGCCGCCGTCGTCGTTGCGCAGCGCCTCCACGTCATCCGCCGTCTTGAGCGCGGGGACCATGTCGGCCGGAAGCATGCCGGGGCCGCCGTCGGCGTCCACGAGCTTGCGCTCCAGAGCCCAGAAGCCCATCTCCACGGTGAGAGGACGCAGGATGGTCCCCTCGTCATCGCAGAGCCAGCTCTCGGCACGGTACTGCAGATACGGCAGACCGTTGTGGGCGAAGGTGGCGCGCTGCACGAAGTGCTCGGAGCCCTCTTCACCCGTGCCGAGACGGCCTCGGCCTTCCCACTCCCCGATCAACCAGGAGAGAGGGACCAGCTCAGGCGTCAGGTCACTGGGGATCTCGACGGGCACGGCTTACTTCTGGCCCTTGAAGAGGCGGTACACCACCAGGCCGGCGAACCAGGCCATCGCGATGCTCGCGACGCCGAGGAGGACCAGGAAGAAGATTTCAAATGCAAGGACGGACATGACTTCATCCTAACGGTTAAACGAGCAGGAGCTTGCCGAGGAAATACGCCACGCTGCCGAGGGCGAGCACCGGTCCCAGACCGAGCGCCACGGCGCCCACCAGGGAGGCGCTGTGGACCCGGAAGGTGATGAGCCGGCGGAAGCTGACCACGAGGACCGCCGCGGCCAGGCCGAGAGCGGCGCTGGGCAGCATGGACACGTGTGGATTGAACCAGCCGACCAGCGGACCGACGAGCACGGCCAGCACGATGCCGAGCGGCGCCACGATGCTGTCCGGCCAGCGGATGAGGCCCACGCACACCGCGACGGCGGCGCACACCACCACGATCACGAGCATCTCGCGCAGGCCGCCCAGGCGCACATTGGCCACCCAGCCCGCCGCGAGCGCGGACAGCACCACGCCGCCGCTCGCTCCGAAGGTCGATTCGAGACGCTGAGGCTGGCCCGTGCCGCGGATCAGCTCCACGAGCATGACGGCCATGATCCCCAGCGCGATGAGCGGAGCCGCCCAGGCCAGGAACCCCGGACCGGGCGAGACCGCCGCGCCGAGCACCGAGAGCGCTCCGACCGCGGCGATGATGCCGCCGAGGGTCTTGCGCGCCGGAATGCCGAGGTAGTGGGGCCAGGCCAGGCCGAAGACGACGGCAAGGACGGCGCAGATCACGGCGTGGGTGGTGGGGCCGAGCCAGGGTGAGACGCCGAGGACGGCGAGCACCACGAGGGATGCCAGACCCACCGTGCGGTATCCGTGCCCCGTCGAGAAGAAGCCCCCGGCGCGGCCGGAACCCGCACGGGAGGCGCCGTGGCCCAGGAGGGCGAATCCGGCGTCGTCGTTCTTGGAAGGTTCAGCGGCTGGGCTCACACAGCCATCCTCCCCCATCCGGAGCTTTCACGCCCATCCCCGCACGGCGCCAGCCCGCCGCCCCGTCCACATTGTGACGGGAATAACTCGATGCGGGGGCCGACTCGATATACTGGGTCATCAGGCTCGACGACGCGCTCCAGATCCTTGGAGGGGACAATGTCGCAACTCTTGTTACTGACCAACAGCACCGATTCGTCGGTGGACATCCTGCCTGCGCTCGAACTGCTCAATCACCGGGTGCACATCCTCCCGGCGGAGCCGACGGCGCTGCTGGAGACCGATCCGTGCGACATCATCTTCCTCGATGCCCGGAAAGACCTGGTCGGGTCCCGCTCCCTCACCAAACTTCTCAAGGCCACGGGCCTCTCCGTGCCCCTGCTGCTCATCCTCACCGAGGGCGGCATGGCGGCGATCTCCTCCCAGTGGGCCGTGGACGACGTCGTCCTCGAATCCGCCGGCCCCGCCGAGGTGGAGGCCCGCATCCGACTGGCCCTGGCCCGGGGGCGCAGCGCCGAGGAGGAGGCGGACACGGAGATCCGCGCGTCCGGCGTCGTGATCGACGAGGCCAGCTACACCGCCCGCATCAACGGCGAGGCGCTCAACCTGACCTTCAAGGAGTTCGAGCTCCTCAAGTACCTCGCGCAGCACCCCGGGCGCGTCTTCACCCGTCAGCAGCTCCTCACCGAAGTGTGGGGCTACGACTACTACGGCGGCACCCGCACCGTGGACGTCCACGTCCGGCGCCTGCGCGCCAAGCTGGGCCCGGACCACGAGACGCTGATCGGCACGGTCCGCAACGTGGGCTACCGCCTCACCATGACCCGCGAGCAGGACGAGCAGCACGCCCAGGCCTGACATCCGGGACGCGCCCGCGCGGCCGGTACTAGCCTTGGTGACATGACTAGCGCTAACGCCTCCCACTGGCCGGTCCACCGTCACCTGGCGCCGCTCGACGCCGCAGTCCTCGCCGAGACCGCACAGCTCCTGAAAGCGTCCTCCGCGGCGGACGGAACCCCGAGCGTCTCCGAGCAGTCCCTCATCGCCCTGCGCACCGGCGGCAACGACGGTCAGCAGGTGGAGGCGTACCTGGTCTACTCCCCGGAGGACCCCTTCGCCGAGGAGGAGTCCGCGCGCGACGCCGTCCTGGCGGGCTTCGCGGTGCTCGTCACCACCGGGGACGACGCCGTCCTCGAGATGGCCGTGCACCCCGGCTACCGCAACATCGGGGTCGGCCTCCGCCTGGCCGGACAGCTGCAGGCGAGCCGCGGAACACTCGACGGCATCCAGGCCTGGTCCCACGGCGACGCCGCCGCGGCCGAGGACCTCGCCGCGCAGTTCGGCTTCACCCGGGTGCGCGAACTGTGGCGGATGCGCCTGAGCACCCCGTCCGCGGTCTCCCCCGTCGACGACGGCGCCCTCCCGGAAGGCTTCACGCTCCGCACCTTCGTGCCCGGCCAGGACGAGGACGCCTGGCTCGACGCGAACGCGCGGGCTTTCGCGCATCACCCCGAACAGGGCGCCCTGACGCTGCGGGACCTCCAGGAACGCCAGGCCGAGCCGTGGTTCGATCCCGAAGGGTTCTTCCTCATCCTCGACCGGCAGGACCGCATCGCCGGCTATCACTGGACCAAGCTGGAACCCGCCCACGACGGCCACGGCCCCCAGGGCGAGGTGTACGTGGTGGGCGTCGTCCCGGAAGCGCAGGGGAAGGGCCTGGGGAAGGTCCTCACGCGGCGCGGGATCACGCACCTCCGAGACCGGGGAGCGGCCACCGTGCTGCTCTACGTCGAGGCGGACAACGCCCCGGCCGTGCGGCTCTACGAAAGCCTCGGATTCACCCATTGGGACAGCGACGTCATGTACCGGAAAAACCCGGCTTCCTGACCGTTTCCGTTCTGTAAGGTTGAGGTGGATCGACTGCGGTTTAAGGAGTGTGGCATGAGCAGCGACAACAAGGGTTCCACGGGGACCGTGAGCAGGCTCTCCCAGCGTTTCGGTTCGTCCGAGGTCAACGCCGCCCGCGCGACGCAGGACCGGATCGAGCTTCCGGAGTTCCAGGAGCCGAGCCTCCTGCCGGACGGCGACATCAGCCCGGACCGTTTCCTCGACCGCGAGCTGTCCTGGCTGAAGTTCAACGCCCGCGTGCTGGAACTCGCCGAGGACCCGGATCTGTTCCTGCTGGAACGGGTCAACTTCCTCTCCATCTTCGCGTCCAACCTGGACGAGTTCTTCATGGTCCGCGTGGCCGGCCTCAAGCGCCGCATCGCCACGGGCCTGGCCGTGCCGTCCCCCGCCGGGCTGAGCCCCGTGGAGGTCCTCGAGCAGATCAGCGAGGCCGCCACCGCCCTGCAGGAGCGCCATGCCCGGGTCTTCGCCGAGCAGATCCGACCGGCCCTCGCCTACGAGCACATCCACCTCATGCACTGGGACGAGCTGGACCACGAGGCTCAGCACCGGGTCAGCACGATGTTCACGGAGAAGGTCTTCCCGATCCTGACCCCTCTGGCCGTGGACCCGGCCCACCCGTTCCCCTACATCTCCGGACTGTCCCTGAACCTGGCCGTGGTGGTGCGCAACCCCGTGAGCCAGAAGGAGCTCTTCGCCCGCGTGAAGGTGCCGGACCAGTTGCCGCGTCTGATCGCCGTCGACGGCCCGCGTGCCGGCGCCGTGCCCGGCCGCGTGGCGCGCTTCATCACACTGGAAGAGGTCATCGCGGTGCACCTCGATCAGCTCTTCCCGGGCATGGAGGTCGTGGAGCACCACACCTTCCGCGTGACCCGTAACGAGGACGTGGAGGTCGAAGAGGACGACGCCGAGAACCTTCTCCAGGCCCTCGAGAAGGAACTGCTGCGCCGCCGTTTCGGTCCTCCGGTCCGCCTCGAGGTCACCACGGACATCAACCCCGCCGTGCGGGAACTCCTGGTGCGTGAACTCAGCATCGACGAATCCGAAGTGGTCGCGGTCCCGGCGCCGCTGGATCTCCGCGGGCTCTCGGTCATCGCGGGGATCGACCGCGCCGATCTGCACTACCCGAAGCAGGTCCCGCACACCTCGCGGTACCTGAACGAGTCCGAGACCTCCAAGGCGGCGAACGTGTTCGCGGCCATGCGCCGTCGTGACATCCTCCTGCACCACCCGTACGACTCCTTCTCCACCTCCGTGCAGGCCTTCCTGGAGCAGGCCGCGGCGGACCCCAAGGTCCAGGCCATCAAGCAGACCCTGTACCGCACGAGTGGCGACTCCCCGATCGTGGATGCGCTGATCGACGCGGCCGAAGCCGGCAAGCAGGTCCTGGCCCTCGTGGAGATCAAGGCCCGCTTCGACGAGCAGGCCAACATCTCCTGGGCCCGCAAGCTCGAGCAGGCCGGCGTGCACGTGGTGTACGGCATCGTGGGCCTGAAGACGCACTGCAAGCTCTCCCTGGTGGTCCGGCAGGAGTCGGACGGCATCCGCCGCTACTGCCACATCGGCACGGGCAACTACCACCCCCGCACGGCCCGGTACTACGAAGACCTGGGCCTGCTGACCGCGAACCACCAGGTGGGCGAGGACCTGTCGAAGCTGTTCAACCAGCTGTCCGGCTACGCCCCCAAGTCGACGTTCAAGCGTCTGCTCGTGGCCCCGCGCTCCGTGCGCAGCGGCCTGATCGAACGCATCGACCAGGAAATCGCCAACGCCCGGGCCGGGAAGAAGGCCAAGGTCCAGATCAAGGTCAACTCCATGGTGGACGAGGCGATCATCGACTCCCTGTACCGCGCTTCCCAGGCCGGGGTGGAGGTCAACGTGATCGTGCGCGGCATCTGCTCCCTGCGCCCCGGCGTGCCCGGACTGAGCGAGAACATCACGGTCCGGTCCATCCTGGGCCGCTTCCTGGAGCACTCGCGGGTCTTCACCTTCGCCAACGACGGTGACCCCGTGGTCTACATCGGCTCCGCCGACATGATGCACCGCAACTTGGACCGCCGCGTCGAGGCCCTGGTGCAGCTGACCAATCAGGATGACATCCAGGAACTGCTGGACCTCATGAACCGCTACGTCGATCCGGGCACCTCCAGCTGGCACCTGGACAGCGACGGCGAGTGGGAACGCCACCACGTCGGCGAGGACGGCAAGCCCCTCCTGGACATCCAGTCGTGGCTGCTCGCCTCCCGCGCCCGCCAGCGCACGGGGTCCCTCCGCTGATGCCCGCAGCACGTGCCGACGCACTGGTCGCCGACCAGTCCGAACATCCCGGCGAGAAGATCGCGGTCGTCGCCGCGGGCGGCCTCCCCTGGCGTGTCACCCGTGGCGCGCTCGAGGTGCTGCTGATCCACCGCCCGCGCTATGACGACTGGTCCTGGCCGAAGGGGAAGCTCGACGACGGCGAGACGGTGCCGGAGTGCGGCGCGCGGGAGATCTTCGAGGAGATCGGCCTGACCGCCGGCCTGGGAATCCCCCTGCCGAGCATCCACTACCGTGTGGCGTCCGGCCTGAAAGTGGTGCATTACTGGGCCGTCAACGCCCAGAACGCCAAGGTCAAGCAGGACGGCAAGGAAGTGGACAGCCTCCTGTGGTGCTCGCCGGAACGCGCGGCGGAACTTCTCAGCAATCCCTCCGACCGCGCGCCGCTCGCCGCCCTGGTGTCGGCTTTCGAGTCCGACACGCTGGACACCTGGCCCCTCGTGATCGTGCGCCATGCCAAAGCGAAGCCCCGCGCGTCCTGGACGAAGGGCGAGGGAGACCGGACCCTGGCCGCCTCGGGCCTCCGCCAGGCCCAGGCCGTGCGGCGGCTCCTGGCCGTGTGGGGTCCGGAGCGGATCGTCAGCAGCCCGTGGAAACGCTGCATCTCCACCATCGCGCCCTATGTGAAGGCGACGAAGGCGAAGGTGAAGCTCGTGGACGCCCTGACGGAGCACAGCCACGAGCGCAAACCCCAGAAGACGGCGGCCGCCATCGAGGCGGTCTTCGACAAGGGTGTGCCCGCCGCCGTGTGCGTGCACCGGCCCACCCTCCCGACCATCCTGGAGCAGGTCTCCAGGCACATGAAAGCGCCGCTCGCCCAGAGCCTGCCCTCCCGGGATCCGTACCTGGCCCCGGGTGAGGTGCTCGTCCTCCACGTGGGCAAGGACTCCCGGTCCCGCGTGGTCGCGGTGGAGCAGTACCGGCCTTTCGACGACTGAAGGATCGACTGATGACTGAAAACGCAGCACCCGAGCCGATCGGCTTCGGCATCGCCGAACTGGCCTTCCTGCTGAGCAGCTTCGAAGGGCCGGGCCACGATCGCTCCGTCGAAGCACTCGACGCCGCGGCGTGGGCCGCCGACCCGACCCTCTCCGAGGTGGGGGTGTCCGGCCTTGCGGCCCGCGGCTTCGTGCAGCCCGAGGGTGACGGCCTGGGCATCAGCGGCGCGGCATCCGCCGTCGCGCACGTGCTGGGCGGCGGACGGCTGTGGATCACGCTGCAGGTCAGCGCGGGCGAGGACGCCTCCACCCGCCTGGTGATGGTGGAGGCCGAGGGCATGCGCATGCTGTTCCAGCCCGGCATCCTGAGCACGTGGTTCGCCACCCCGCTGCCGGAGGAGCTGACCGCCGCGCAGACCGCCGTGTCCATCCTGCATCAGCACGCCGACGAGAACCCGGGCAGCCAGGCGACCGTCACCGTCAGCACCCAGGAGCGCAACAGCTCCTACGCCGTCACCCGCGACGCCGAGGGCTGGCGCTTCGCCGGGATCTCCGCCGACGGCGCAGAGGAGCCTGTCGGTGGGCTCGGTCCCGCTGAGGTGGCCGCCCTTCTCGAGGCCGCCGCGCTCTGAGTTCCTCCCGCCTTCCCGCGAGGGAACAGCTGACGCCTCTTCCCGCCGCGGAAGAGGGCGTCAGCTGTTCCCTCGCGGCGATTAAGGGGGATACATGCTCTTGACACCTCCCGTTTTGTATCAAACACTTGATACAAAATTGGGGGTTTGAGATGAGCATTCCGTACGAGCTGACGCCTTACGTTCCATTCGGCATGGCCCTGGCCGGCGCCGTCATCCTGTTCCTGCTGCTGCGCCGGATGGTGTCAGCCGGCCCGCACGGGGCGACGCAGGCCACCGCCGCCCGGCATTCACTCACCGTGGGGGTGCTCGGCTGGATGGCCAGTTCGCTGGCCGGAGCCTCGACGTTCTGGGAGATCCAGCAGGCGCAGTTCAGCCCCGCGCCCGCACCGTGGATGCTCTTCGTCCCGGTCCTGCTGGTCCTCGGCATCCACGCCCTCGGCCAGTGGAGCTATCCGGGCGACCGGCGGTCCGTGCGGACCGCGGACATCCAGCCCCGACGGCTGATCGATTTCCTTCCCAAGCCGCTCACAGCCGTCACGGCGCTGGTGTTCCTGATCAGCCAGCTCATGATCCTCGCGACGCTCGGCTTCGCCGAGATGGCGCCGCGCGATGACCCCTCCCCCTACGCCGTGCCGAATCCCGGCCGGCTCCCCGGCGTCGAGGTCGCGGCCTCGCTGGGCGGCGCGTGGCTCGTGCTCGCCGCCGGCACGGTCGCGGTGCTCCTGTTGATCACCCACCGTCACCAGTTGCCGGGACTGACCCGCCGGGAGAACTCCTACCTGCGGACCCTGTCCATGAATCGGCTGCTGCGGACCTCGGCCACCATCGCGTCCGGGCTGGGGGCGATTGGCGCAGGGTTCGCCGGGATGAAGGTGCCGGGCTTCGGGACCGCCTCGTGGATCGAACCCGGGTCGGCCTTCAACGTCCTGGTCCTCCTCGTGATGTGGCGCTGGCCTATCCCCTTCTTCCGGCCGGTGTCCGACCCGAGGCCCACCGACCCGGCGCTGCGGTGGCACCGTCTCGCGGTGGTGCCGGCCGTGCCGTTCGGGCTCGTCACCCTCCTCGTCCTCGTCTCGTCGATCGGACTGAACGGGGCGGGACTGCATTCGATCGTGATCGTCCTGTCGACCGGGGTCCTGTTCGTGCTCTGGGTGCTCTGGTGCACGCGGAAGATCTCCCAGGATCCCCGGATGGCGCAAAACCCCCTGGCAGCCCAGACGCACCTGGCTTCCCCGACCCACCTGGCGGCGCAGCGCGTCCGTTTGCCGTTCCCCCGCGCCTCGACCCTGACCGTGGCCGCCCTCTGCGGCATCACCGTCCTCGTCGCGCTGGCGAGCGTGCTGTGGAACGTCGCGTCCTCCGAGGGAGATCACAGCGAGATCGCCACCCCGGCCATCATCGTGTGCGGTCTCGGCTCGCTCCTGATCATCGTCCTGACGCTGCTGACCGGGCGCCGGATCGCCATCCGCACCCTCACCTCGGTGCTGCCCGCCACCCTCCGCCTGGACCGCGAGGCCGTCACCCAGGAGCGCTGGCAGCGGCTGACCCTGTGGAGCGGCGCCATCCTGCTCTGCGTCTCCGCCTTCCTGCTCTTCCAGATCAGGCTCCCCGTGGAGATCACGGGACGGACGGAGGAGGGCGGCGTGGCCACCGCCATCCTCGGCTTCGCCCAGCTGGCCGGCACCGTGCTGATCCTCCTGGCCGTGCTGCTCTGGTCACTCAGCGCCGTCGACCCGGTCCCCGAGCCGGAGGACGCGGTTCATGTCCCGGAACCCCACCACGTATGAACGCCCGGATCGAGATCCACCTCGACTCCCCCGTGCCCCCGTTCGAGCAGGTGCGGGCGCAATTCGAGGCGATGATCCGGAACGGCGCCCTGGCGGACGGGGCCAGGCTCCCCACGGTCCGGGCCCTGGCCGGGGACCTGGGCCTTGCGGCCGGGACGGTCGCGCGCGCGTACCGGGAACTCGAGGGGGCGGGGCTGATCCGGACGGCACGGCGCTCGGGAAGCACCGTCGTCGCGCCGCCGCGCGGGTCCGGGGCGCCGCATCAGGCCGGCGAGACTCCCGTGCTTCCTGCGCCGGTGGCCGCCGCGCTGGAGGAGCTGCTCGCCGTCGCGCGCCGTCACGGGGTCGGTCCCGAGACCCTGAGCCGCGCCATCCACAGGAGCGGCCAGGACCCTCCGTCCCCTGCGCCTCGCCCGCTAGACTGAACCCATGAGCATCCCCACGCCTTATGAGGACCTGCTGCGTGACGTCATGGATCATGGCACCCACAAATCGGACCGGACCGGCACGGGGACGCGGAGCGTTTTCGGGCGCCAGATCCGCTTCGACCTGTCCGAGGGTTTCCCGCTGATCACTACGAAGCGTGTGCACTTCAAATCCCTCGCCCTGGAGCTCCTCTGGTTCCTGCGCGGCGACTCGAACGTGCGCTGGCTGCAGGAGCGCGGCGTCACCATCTGGGATGAATGGGCGGACGACGACGGCGAACTCGGCCCCGTCTACGGCGTGCAGTGGCGCTCGTGGCCGACCCCGGAAGGTAACCACGTGGACCAGATCGCCGAACTGGTGGCGAACCTGAAGTCGAACCCAGACTCACGCCGCCACATCGTCTCCGCGTGGAACGTCGCGGAGATCTCGAACATGGCGCTGCCCCCGTGCCACGCGTTCTTCCAGTTCTACGTGGCCGACGGCAAACTGTCCTGCCAGCTGTACCAGCGCTCCGCGGACATGTTCCTCGGGGTTCCGTTCAACATCGCGTCCTACGCCCTGCTGACCCACATGATCGCCCAGCAGGCCGGCCTCGACGTGGGCGACTTCGTCTGGACCGGCGGCGACTGCCATGTCTACGACAACCACGTTGAGCAGGTGGAACTCCAGCTCAGCCGCGAAGCCCTCCCGTATCCGACACTGCACATCAAGCGCGCCCCGGAGAGCATCTTCGACTACGAGTTCGAGGACTTCGAAGTGGTCGACTACCAGCACCACCCGGGCATCAAGGCCCCGGTGGCCGTATGAGCGGCGACGGGCTCACGGCTTTCGCGGACCGCATCCGCGGCGGGCTCCAGGGTACCGGCATGATCTGGGCCCAGACCGCCAACGGCGTGATCGGCAATGCCGGGACCATGCCGTGGCACGTCCCGGAGGACCTCAAACACTTCAGCTCCATGACCTCGAGCCGGCCCGTGATCATGGGCCGCCGGACCTGGGAGTCCTTCCCCGCGAAGTTCCGTCCCCTTCCTGGCCGCACCAACATCGTGGTGACCCGGAACGAGGACTGGGCGGGGACGCCCGAGGCGGAGGGCGCCGTCGTCGTGCCGTCACTGGAGGCGGCCTTCGCGGAGGCCGGGGACGGGCTCCGCTGGGTGATCGGCGGCGGTCAGATCTACCAGCAGTCCCTGCCGGAGGCCGACTTCGCGGTCATCACGGTGATCGACTCCGACGCCGACGGCGACACCCACGCTCCCGAGCTGCCGGACACGTGGCGGCGCACCGCCGTCGAACCCGAGCCGGCAGAAGACGGCGCCGAGCGCTGGCTGACCTCTTCGAACGGCA
This sequence comes from Arthrobacter woluwensis, assembly GCF_030816155.1. Lineage (NCBI taxonomy): Bacteria > Bacillati > Actinomycetota > Actinomycetes > Micrococcales > Micrococcaceae > Arthrobacter > Arthrobacter woluwensis. Next base: position 2,621,266 of record NZ_JAUSXR010000001.1, read on the forward strand.
CCCGCTACCGCTTCACCCTCTGGGAACGCGCCTGAGGCGCGCACACCATCCCCGCATTCTGAAAAGGCCCGCATGAAACACCTTCTGACCCGCTCCGACGTCCTCTTCGTGCTCGGGTACATGCTCTTCCCGCTGCTCGGTCTCGTGACCGCCGTCCTGGGCCTCTTCATGATCCTGGGTGGCAACCGGATCCCCGGAGTGATCGTTCTGGTGGTGGTCACTCAGGTGTTCGTGTTCGGCTCCTGGTGGGCCGTGAAGAAGCGCCGCACCGCCCTGGCCGAGGAGGCCTCCCAGCCGGAATGAGCCGATGGGGAGTGCTCCCCATCGCTCGCCGACGGGCATCCGGGATACTCTCGCTGGTGGATGAACATGACAGAGGGCGACAGGAGTCCTGATGGGAAGCACGGTGTGGGGCGCGGATGTCGCGCAGCTGCGCACTCTGGCGCAGACCTTCGGTAAGGCATCGGAGAATCTGCTCCAGCAGTCGAGCCAGCTGGGCCAGAGCATCAACAGCGCACAGGCATGGCAAGGCCCGGACGCGGTCCGGTTCAAGTCGGAGTGGAACAGCAGTCACCGCACGGTGCTGATGAACGCGGCGTCGGCGCTCAAGAAGCAGTCGCGCTTCCTGCTCACGCAGGCCGACGAGCAGGAGACGGCGTCGAACGCGGCCCACGGGTCCGGCGGCGGCCCTATGCCGGGAGGTCCGGGCGGGCGGGCCGGGTGGCAACGGCGGCGGTGGACCGTTCGACTGGCTGAATCAAGGATCCGATTTTCGCGATATCTGGGGCCTTCGCGGCAAGATCAAGGCGCCTTTCGATCTCGTGAAGAACAGCATGGGCCTCTACATGGCTTGGAAGAACGGCATGCCGAGCCCGAAGGACTTCTCCGCCTGGTCGTCGTTGATCGGCAAGCTGCCGGCACGGAGCGTCCCTTACAACCTGCTCGATTCGGCGACCGACATCCTTGGCCTGAAGAACCTCCAGAAGTACGTGCCTGAGCTCAACAAATTCTCCGGGGTCTTCAAGGAGAGCGAACTGTTCTTCAAAGGCAAGGGGCAGGTTCTGGAGGCCCTGGGCAAGGGCGGCCTGGGCAGAGCGCTCGGCTGGGCCGGCGTCGGCCTGAATGCCTATGACACGGTCAACAACATCTCGAAGGGCGAATACGGAGACGCGGCGATCTCCGGTGCAAAGACCGCGCTCGCCGTGGGTTCCTTCCTGCCGCCTCCGGCAGGTACCGTGTGCATGGTGGCCAGCGCTGCGTGGGCCGTGTACGACATCCCGGTAGTCAAGGACTTCGTTAACGGCGCAGTCTCACACACAGTTGATGCTGTAGCCGACGCAGGCAAGGCTGTAGGCAAGGGACTTGTGGATGCCGGCAAGAGCGTGACGAAATTCTTGGGTTTCGGGTGAGCGCGCTGCTGACTGCAATAAGCCATGACCACGTACGATGACCGATGAGGAGCACCCTTGACATCCACCGATGAGAGAATGGCCCCCACCTACAGCGGATTCGGATACAGCGAGCTCGCATACATCCTCCGCTCCTTTGACACCCCGTCTTCAGCGCGCTCAGTTGAAGTGCTCCGCATGCAGGACGAAGTATCCGATGACGCCCTGTGTATGGCGGGAGCGTCTTCTCTTCTGGCCCACGATTACGCCAGCTACTCCGATGGCACCGAGTTCCTGGTGCCTGCGGCTCCGGTGGCGTATGCCTTGGCCAATGCCACTATCTGGACGCAGATCGAACTGCTGACTGCAGAGACCAACGACACCGTGGTGCATGTCGAATCCGATGACGTCTCCATGCTCATGCAGCCGCGGATGCTGATGTCGTGGTTCATCTTCCCGCAGAACCCTACGCTGGACGGCTCCGAAGCAGTGTTGAGCGTGCTCGAGGAGCATATCCGGCAGCATCCCAGCGGCACGGCCATGCTGCGAACTTTCGGGCTCACCGAGGAGAAACACCTTCTGATACGCCGTGATGGCGAGAGCTGGACAACCGCGGTGGTTCCCGACCCCTCGAAGGATGCCGTGGAGACTACAGGCCTGGATCGAGTCGCGTTCCTGAAGAAGATCCGCGTCACGCGGGAATTCTGATGGTCCGTCGCCCGGGACCTTGGGAGCGGCGCGCCCGTGAAGATGCCCTTTCCCGGGGGCTCACCCGTGAGGAGTACGGCGTCTATAAGGGCGACTTCGGCACACCGATCAAGCCCGTGACCTCGGTGGGTGGGCTGCTGATCATCGCGGTCGCCTGCACGATCCTGTCGGTGGTCGTCATATTCGCGGTGGTCATGAGTATTGTCGCACCAGGGTCTAGCCCCGGCAGCCGCTTCCAGCCGTCTCTCATCCTATGCGTGCTGATCACGGTGGCCGTCACGGCAACCGCGTGGGGGTACTTCCTTAAGGAGCACCAAGCATCACGCCTCCGTCGCTCCCGAGGCAAGTCCCTGAGTTCGCTACGCTCTGAACCACAAGACCAACCGATGAATGTTGGGCCACACGTCCTACCGGGTACCCCGCCAACTCGGGCGCGTAGACCTTCTCCGGCGGGCTTGATACTCGGAGGAGCACTGCTCGTCATTGGCGGCGGCCTTGGAATAGTCGTCCTTGTCCGATCTCTCACGATTCTCCTCGGCGGTGACACTCTCGAGCTTCTTTGGACCGGTCTGTGGCTTGCCGCACTGGCATGTTTCTTGATGCTCGCCGGGATCGCGGGGATTCGCAGAGCCCGTGACCGAACTGCTGCGTTCCGACGAGAAAATAGATAACCATGGAAGTCATCCTCGGAGCAGGAATCGTTGTCCTGGTACTCTCGGGCCTATCGGTGATCTGGACGCTCCGCGACCGACGCAGGCGCCGTCTCAATCCGCCCCGCCGACGTGGAGCGCAGCAACGGTCAGACGAGCCCACCCGTTACGACGGTTTGGGCCACAACGATGCTCCGAGCTCGCACACCTGACTTCTTGTAGCCCCTCTGGATTACCGAATCGGTGACTCCGGCGCCCTTGTGGTGTTTCGGCGCCCCCATGGGGGCGCCGAAACACCACAAGGGCGCCGACGCGGCCGGGGCCGACTCCCGGAGGCCCGCTCGCCCTCCGCGCCGCCCGCCGTCGCGCGCTTCCGGGCCGTTCCCAACACCCATGTGACGTAACCGGCGGAAACGCGGGCGTCTTTCCCCGTAAAATCAGGTCATGACTAACGCAGCCGTGCCTTCCGTAGGTTTTGTCGGGTGGCGTGGCATGGTCGGTTCCGTCCTCATGCAGCGCATGCAGGAAGAGCATGACTTTGCCAGCCTGAACCCCGTCTTCTTCTCCACCTCCAACGCAGGTGGTGCCGCCCCGTCCTTCGCGGAGGGCGCCGGCACGCTGGAAGACGCGTTCGACATCGACACCCTGGCGAAGCTGCCGATCATCGTCACCGCTCAGGGCGGGGACTACACGAAGCAGGTCCACACCGCGCTGCGCTCGCGCGGCTGGGACGGCCTGTGGATCGACGCCGCCTCCACGCTGCGCATGAACGACGACTCGATCATCGTCCTGGACCCCATCAACCGTGACGTCATCGACCGGGGGCTGGCATCCGGGGTGAAGGACTTCATCGGCGGCAACTGCACCGTGTCCTGCATGCTCATGGGCCTGGGCGGCCTGTTCAAGAACAACCTGGTCGAGTGGGGCACCTCCATGACGTACCAGGCGGCCTCGGGCGGCGGCGCACGGCACATGCGAGAGCTGCTCAACCAGTTCGGCACCCTGAATGCCGAGGTCAGCAGCGAACTGCAGGACCCGGCGTCGGCGATCCTGGAGATCGACCGCAAGGTGCTCGCCCACCAGCGCGACGGCGTCGACGCCGCCCAATTCGGTGTTCCGCTCGCGGGCTCGCTCATCCCCTGGATCGACTCGGACCTCGGCAACGGCCAGAGCCGCGAGGAGTGGAAGGCCGGGGTGGAGACCAACAAGATCCTCGGCACCACCGACGCGGACCGCATCATCATGGACGGTCTCTGCGTGCGCATCGGCGCCATGCGCTCCCACTCGCAGGCGCTCACCCTCAAGCTCCGCGAGGACCTCTCCGTCGGGGAGATCGAGAAGATCATCGACGCCGACAACGAGTGGGCCACGGTCGTGCCCAACGTCAAGGAGGCGTCCATGAACGACCTCACCCCCGTCGCCGCCTCCGGCACGCTGAACATCCCGGTCGGCCGCATCCGCAAAATGGAGATGGGCCCGGAGTACATCAGCGCCTTCACCGTGGGTGACCAGCTCCTCTGGGGCGCCGCCGAACCGCTGCGCCGCATGGTCAGCATCGCGACCGGCCGCCTCTGACAGCTCCGGCTTCCCGGCGTCTCCGGAAGGCGCGGATTCCTGCGGGAGTCCGCGCCTTCCGTCGTTTCCCGGGCACGACGACGGCGGGCGCGCGGTCGGCGCTGCGGGTCTCGGCTATGTGCATGACTCCGTCCACAAGGCAGCCCCAGTGCTGTGCTTGCTCCGCCGGTCATGCCACCATGGAGCCATGAACCTGCCCACGCCTGAGCTGCCCCGTCCCGATGTCGATCCCGATGGCCTGTTGGAGTACTCGGTAGTCTTCACGGACCGGTCGCTGAACCACATGTCCCAGCGCTTCATCACCGCGATGCAGCAGACGCTGGAGATCCTCCGCACCGCGTACTCGGCGGACGCCGTCGCCCTCGTCAACGGCGGCGGAAGTTACGCCATGGAGGCGGTCGCGCGGCACTTCGCGGCGGGCGCGCATGCCCTGGTGGTGCGCAACGGGCTCTTCTCCTACCGCTGGTCCCAGATCCTCGACGCCGGTTCCATCGCCTCCAGCGTCACGGTCTGCACTGCGCGCCCGGACGGCGAGGGCGCGCAGGCGGCGTGGAGCCCTGCGCCGCTCGACGAGGTCGTGGCCGCCATCCGCGCCGAGCGGCCCGCCGTCGTGTTCGCGCCGCACGTCGAGACGGCGGCCGGCATGGTCCTCCCTGACGAGTACGTCCGGGGCCTCGCCGATGCCGTGCACGAGGTGGGCGGCGTGCTGGTGCTCGACTGCATCGCGTCCGGCGCCCTGCTCGTGGACATGCAGGCGCTCGGGGTGGACGTCCTGCTCAGTGCCCCTCAGAAGGGCTGGAGCGGCTCTCCCGGCGTCGGTTACGTCATGCTCAGCAGGACAGCCCGGGAGTTCGTGGAGTCCCGCTCGTCGACGAGCTTCGCCCTCGACCTGCGGACCTGGCTCAACATCTCCGAGGCCTACCGCGAGGGCCGGGCCGCGTACCACGCCACGATGCCGACGGACACGATCGTGCGGAACCTCGCCCAGATGATCGAGACGCGGGACCGCGGCTATGAGCAACTGCGGGCGGCTCAGGAAGAGCTCGGGCGGCGGGTCCGGGAGCTTCTCGCGGAGCGTGGGCTGCCGTCGGTGGCGTCCTCGGAGTTCGCGGCGCCAAGCGTCGTGGTCGCGCACACCACTGACCCCGAGCTGAAGTCCGGAGCCCGCTTCGGGCGGGAGGGCGTTCAGGTGGCGGCCGGTGTGCCGCTGCACTGCGGAGAGCCGGAGGACTTCTCCACGTTCCGTGTCGGGCTGTTCGGGCTGGACAAGCTCGGCGACGTCAATGGCACGGTCGAGCGGCTGCGCGCTGCCCTGGACCGCATGGGAATCTAGCCGGGCTCCGGCGTCACGCTTCCCGGCTCGGACACCGGGAAGGACAACACCTACACCCGCTGAGTGCCCATGAACCGCTGGTAGGCAGCTGCCCGCGCCGAGCTCGAACGGTGCGGCCGGGCGCCGGCCCCATCGAACGGCTCAAGGACGACGGCGCCGCGCGAATCCGTGGACCAGGTCCCGTCCGTCACGCCGCCACTCATCGTGGTGCGTTTGAACATGCCGTTGCCGCCGGGCACGATCAGGTCGAAGTGCTCACGGGCAAGGACAGGAGTGCGGTCCGTGTACCCGAGGATGTACTCGTCGAAACCGGCCAGCACGTGGAACGATCGCGCCCCCGGCAGCGGCTCGCCATCCCTGGCGTCCAGCCACGCGGCCGTCTCCACGCTGAGCAGCCAGCCGCCTTCGTACTCGCGCGCCCGGTCGCCGAGGCGAAGTTGCGCCGCACGGCACGGGCCGAGGGGCAGGCCGGTCCACCAGGCGAAGTCGCGGATGGTCGCGGGGCCGTGGCTGCGGACATAACGTTCCAGCAGGTCATCGAGGGCGTCCTCCACGGACAACTCGCGTGGCGAGGTGATCCACTCGTCCTGGAGCACGAAGAGATGCTCTTTGCCGTCGGCGGGTCCTTGAACGAGAGTTCCCGTGATGGACAGGACCAGGAGCAGGTGGGCGCCCCGCTGCTCCCGGGTGCCCTGCCCCGCCTCCTCGAGAGCCGTGAACAGTTCAGCCCGGGTGGCCCGGCCTCCCCCACGCAGGGTCCCTCGGACCACGGTGCGGGCCTTCTCCCAGTCCTCCGGGACGATGCTCAGATTCCGGTGCCGGGCGGCCATGGACTTCAGGAGGCGTTCGGCGGTCAGAGCGTGGAACAGGGGAAGGTCCTGCGGGAGCAGCGTGTGCAGGGTGCCGCGCATGGGCCACGACCGCACGATCTTGCCGTCGGCGAAGGCCTGGCGCACCGCAGCCGCTGAGGCCGCAGACGCCTGGGCCGCCGTCGTCGCGCCACCGGTCCACCGGGCGCCGATCGACCACGGGACCGAGTACCAGTCCTGCCCCTGCAGGGCCGTCATCCAGCCGACCACGTCCTCCGGGGAGTGGAAGTCGGAGCGGGGGAATCCTTCCGGCGCGGGCAGCAGCCCGTGACTGAGGAGCCGGAGGCGCGGGATGTCCCGCGGAGTCAGCGTCGAGGCCATGCTGTCATCCTAGGCACAGGGGTACGACACCGCCCCGGCGACGCCGCACCGGATAAGGTGGATGAGTGACCCTGGGAGAACTCTGGCCGAACATGCGCCTGCTGAGCCGGTGCCTGGCCGTGCCCGGCTGGTTCCTGGCGTTCCTCGGGATGGGCGCGGCCCTGTTCGTGGCGATCACGTCCGGGCTCAAGGTCTCAAGCACGCTGCAGATCATCCAGGTGATCGGCTCCACGGCCGCCGCGCTCTCGATCGTCTTCCTGGCCTGCGCGGTGTTCTCGCAGCCCCTGGACAAGCCCCGATCGGCGCGCTGGCAGCTCTCCCTCAGCAACGAGCTGCCCGTCATGGTGCGGAGCTTCTACTTCGGGGCGCTCATGATGCTCTCGGGGGCCATCGCGTTCTCCGTGATCGGCCTGTTCCTGGTGGGTGGCCCCACCTCGCAGACCCTCGCCTTCAGCCAGGTCTTCCTCACGGGCGCCTGCGCCTCGGCCCTCAGCTACCTGCTCTTCAGCCGCGCCTGCTCACTGGACGAACCCGAGGCCTGATCGACTGTCCCCTCCATACGATGTCGTTCCCGGCCGATTTTCCGGGAAACAGCATGCTAAGGAGCAGTCGATGGAAGGGTGGTCGATCGGAGGGGCGGTCAGAGTTCCAGGCCGATGAGCAGCGGCTCGTTGTGGAGCACGACGCCGAACGCCGCCTCCACGCCGCCCCGCACCTCGCGCGCCAGGGCCAGGAGGTCCTGAGCGCTGGCGCCGCCGCGGTTGGTGAGCGCCAGGGTGTGCTTGGTGGACAACGAGGCTCGGCCATCCGTCACGGAATCTTCGGCCAGGCCGAAGCCCTTCGGGAAGCCTGCGTGGTCGATCAGCCAGGCCGCGGACAGCTTCACCAGCCCGTCGCCCGCCGGGTACCGAGGAGCGTCCTCCGGCAGCCGGGCCGCCTCCGCCTCGCTGACCACGGGGTTCGTGAAGAAGGACCCCGTGGACCACGTGTCGTGGTCGTCCGGGTCCAGCACCATGCCCTTGCCCTTGCGGAGCCCGAGCACGGCGTGACGGACCTCCAGCGCGTTGGCCCGCTCCCCCGGCTCCACGCCCAGGGTGCGCGCCAGCTCGGCGTAGCGGATCGGGGCGCTCATGCGGCCCAGCGGGAACTGGAAAGTCACGCTCAGCACCACGAAGCGCGGGGACCCGTTGCTCGTGGTCCGCTTGAGGATCGAATCCCGGTACCCGAACTCCAGCTCGGAGAGAGTGAACGTCCGGACCGCGTTCGTGTCGCGGTCCCAGGTCCGCACCTGGGCGATGGTCTGGGAGACGTCCGCACCGTACGCGCCGACGTTCTGTACCGGGGTCGCCCCCGTGCTGCCGGGGATCCCGGACAGCGCTTCGACTCCGGAGTGTGCGTGCAGCACGCTGTGGTGCACGAACTCGTCCCAGGGATGCCCCGCCTGGACCGTGACGGTGGCGCCGCCGCAGGTCTCCTCAGAGGAGATCCGGATGCCCCGCGACGTGATGCGCAGGACCGTGCCGGGGTACCCGTCGTCGGACACCAGGAGGTTCGATCCCCCGCCGAGGATCAGGAGATCCTCGCCCGCCGCGTCGGCGCTGCGGACTGCGTCGATGATCGCGGCTTCGGAGTCGGCCTCCACGTAACGGCCCGCGGGGCCGCCCACGCGGGTGGTCGTCAGTTCGGCGAGCGTCGGCTGTGTCATGCGGAGAGCTTCACCACGGCCTGGGCCTTCATGAGGACGCGCTGACCGTCGAAGGTGACGGTGAGGTCGATCCGGGCGGTGCCGGCCTCTTCGTCAAGCGCGCCGACGATGCCGGCCACCTCGATCTGCGCACCGGGCTCGTCAGTCCCGGTGGTGTCCTGGACCAGGACCGGCTTGGTGAAGCGGGTCTGGTAGTCGACGACGGCCCCGGGATCGCCCGCCCAGTCGGTGACCAGCTGAACCGCGGAGCCCATGGTGAACATGCCGTGGGCGATCACGCCCGGCAGCTCCACGCCCTGGGCGAAGGCCTCGTTCCAGTGGATCGGGTTGAAGTCCCCGGAGGCCCCGGCATACTTCACGAGGTCGACGCGGTTCACGTCGATGACGCGACGGCCGATCTCCTGGCCCTTTTCCAGCTCATTCAGTGCAGGTCGATTCAAGGCAGGTCGATTCAGTGCAGGCATTACTGTCCCTCTCCGCGGACCAGGATGGACGACGTGGTGGTGGCGACCTTCTCGCCGTCCACGGTCGAGATCTCCGAACGGGTGGTGATCATGGCGCCGCCGCCCATACCGCGGACAGTGTCCACGTGCAGCTCGGCCACGAGACGGTCCCCGGCGACGATGGGGCGGTGGTGCGCGAAGCGCTGGTCCGCGTGCACGACGCGGGAGAAGTCGATCCCGGATTCGGGGTCCTCGATCAGCTGGGCGTCGGCCCGCTGCGCCACGATGATGGCGAAGGTGGGCGGCGCCACCAGATCGGCGTGGCCGAGCGCCTGGGCGGCCTCGACGTCGAAGTGTGCCGGATGGGTGGCCTTCACGGCGCGGGCGAACTCGCGGACCTTCTCACGGCCCACCTCGTACACCTCGGCGGCCGGGTAGCTGCGGCCCTGCAGATCGGGATTGATACTCATGGAACAAGCCTACTTGCCTCACCTAATACGGTAGGTCGGCTGCGTGGCTCACCGAGGTTACAGATGATGCCCGGAAGAACGCATCTTCCGGGCATCATCTGTCACTTCGCGCGCGACGGCGGGGGCTACTTCCCCGGGCCGCCCTTGCGGAGTTCGCGGGTGCGGATCACCATGCCCACCACGTGGAGCAGGAGACCCACGCCGATGACCGGGAGCGCCCCGATCGCGAGGGGGTTGTTGTGCTTCACCAGGCCGATGATGTTCAGGCCGAGACCCACCACCATGAAGCCAAGGGCGCTGAGCACCACGGTCTTGTACACCGTGGACGCGCTCGCCCAGAAGTCACCCAGCATCGAGGAGGCCCGCTCTAGAGCGCCGGGGTGACGCCGAAGGCGGTGGCGAGCTTCATGATCTTCTCCGCGCGGCCCAGGCGGGGCAGGTCGGAGCCGTCACGGATCACGCGGCCGTTGGCCTCGAAGTCGTTCATGAAGTCGGTGGCCCAGGCGACGTCGGACGGCGTCGGGCTGATGACCTCGTTGATGATGGCCGTCTGGTCCGTGGCGAGGCAGAGCTTGCCGGTCATGCCCATGGTGACCGTGATGGCGCTCTGCTCGCGCAGGATGGGGTGGTTGCTGCCGACGGTGGGTCCGTCGATGGGGCCCGGCAGGCCGCCGACGCGGCTCGCGACGACGAGCTTGGCCCGCGGGTAGGCCATGGCCTCCGGGGTCGCCGCCATGCCGGTGTCACGGCGGAAGTCGCCCGAGCCGAACGCCAGGCGGAAGCAGCCCTGGCCCTTCGCGATGTTGTTGGCCTCTTCGATGCCGACGGCGGACTCCACCAGGGCGATCACGGGGGTCTTGCCGTCCATGCGGTGGTAGGACTCGGTCACCTGGTCGGCGGACTCCGTCTTCGCGAGCATCACGCCGAGCAGGCCCGGGGTGCCGCGGAGGCCGGCCAGGTCATCGGCCCAGAAGGGGCTCGTGGCGTCGTTGATGCGGACCCAGGCCTGCCCGCCGGCTTCCAGCCAGCCGCGCACGTTGTCGCGGGCCTCGTCCTTATGCGAGGGGTCCACGGCGTCCTCGATGTCCAGGATGATGGCGTCCGCGCGGGATGCGGCGGCGTCATCGAAGAGTTCCGTCTTCATGGCGTTGACCAGGAGCCACGAACGGGCGATATCCGGGCTGACTTTTCGAGTGGGACGACCAGTGGAAGTGACGGAAGAACTCATGAGAATACGGTACCGGTCCGGGGCCACACCCGCCCAAGCGTTTGTGGGCCCCGGACAGTCATATCTGGTTTTATTTGACTTTTCTCACAGATTCCGAGCGGCAAGCGTCACCTTGACCCTAGACCGGTATAGCCAGTGGGAGCGGCCGCACCGGCCCGACGGCTACGGGATGAACTCGCCCCGCGCCGTGATCCAGAGCCGGTACCACTGCAGCCGGTCCATCCGTTCGGCCACCGCGATCGCGTCGCCGCAGGCCGCGATGCGGCCGGGGTTCGTGGTGCCGATCACCGGGGAGATGCGGGCCGGGTGCTTCATGAGCCAGCCGAGCAGCACGGACTCCGGCGCCACGCCGAACTCAGCGGCGAGCTCCTGGACCAGTTCCGCCGTCGCGCGGTCCGCGTCGCTGAGATCCTGAACCGGCACTCCCCCGGTGTAGCGGCCGTTGGCCAGCGAACCGTAGGCCTGCAGCTCGATGCCGCGGCTCATGCAGTGCTCGAGCGTGCCGTGCGGGAACGGGTTGCCGGCGCCCTGGCGATGGTTCACCGTGACGGTCGAATCCAGCCAGTCGCGGGTGCCGAGGCTCATCTCGAGCTGATTCGCGACCAGCGGGGTGGAGAGCGCATCCTGAAGGTGGTCCATCTGCGCCGTGGACATGTTGGAGACGCCCAGCGCCTTGATGCGGCCGTCCGCGAGGAGTTCGCGCACCGCGCGGGCGGCCTCTTCGCGGTTGAGCAGCGGGTCCGGCCGGTGGAACAGGAGCGTGTCCAGATGGTCGGTCCGGAGCCGGCTCAGGATGCCCTCGACGCGCTCCATGATGGAGTCGTAGCTGAGGTCGTAGTAGTTGTTGAGGCCGTTCTCGTGAAGCCGGATGCCGCATTTGCTCTGCAGGAGGATCCGGTCCCGCAGCTCGGGCCGCGCCGCCAGGACCTCGCCGAACACGGCCTCGGCCTTGCCGAAGCGGTAGATGTCCGCGTGATCGAACAGCTCGACGCCGATCGCCAGGGCCGCGTCGATGACCTCGGACGCCTGCGCCACGTCCGCCTCGGTGTACGGCGTGGGCTCCCAGGCGCCGCCGAGTCCCATGCAGCCGTAGATGATCCGGCCCATGCCGGACCCGTGTTCTGTGTTCTGGCTCATACCGGAACTCTTTCACGGCCCGCCGCGACGCCGCCAGTCACGGCAAGCGCCTGAACATCGGCGCGCGGACGGCTCAGTCCGCCTTGGGCATCACCATGGTGCGCAGGTCGAGCTGGCGCAGCACATGGTCCGCCACCTCGGGATCCATGCCGAGTTCCTTGCGGGCCACGAGCACCTCCTGGCGGGCCGCGTCGAGGGCGATGGTCTGCGCCGCCACCATGAGCTCGCGGCCCTTGGCGAAGCGTTCGCGCAGATCATCGGGGACGCCTTTGCCCGGGTGCTCCGGATGGGCGCCCTGGAGTTCCAGGTGCAGGGACTTGAAGCGCTTGGCCATCAGAGCCTGCTGCTCGGGTGTGAGCTGGTTGACGAGTTCGCTCTCCTTGAGCGCCAGCATGGCGGCCTTCTGCGCCCGGCGGCCGAGCATACGGGTGGCCTCCTTCTCCTCGGCGCCGTCGTCCTGGGCCTTGAGCACCTTCATGAGGGCCGGCAGCGTCAGGCCGGGGAGCACGAGCGTCACCAGGAGCACGGCGCAGGCGGTCACCAGGATCTGGTCGCGGGCCGGGAAGGCCGAGCCGTCGTCGAGCACCAGCGGCAGAGCGAGTGCCAGGGCGAGGGTGGCCAGACCGCGCATGCCGCTGTAGCTGAGGATGATGACGTCCTTGAGCATCCCCACCCAGTCGCCGCGATACAGCGACCGCCGCGTGGACAGATAGAGCCACATCCACAGGAACCGGACCGCCACCACCACGGCGCAGACCGCGATGGCCGCCGGGACCATCTCGAAGATCCCGGCGCCTTCGTGCTGGATGACCTGACGGATGTCGAGGCCTACCAGGCCGAACGCCAGGCCGGTGGCCAGCAGCTCCACCACATCCCAGAACGCCGCCTGGCTCACGCGCTCCGAGGCGTCCTCCGGCCGCGCGTGCCGCTTCATCTCCAGTGCCACGACCACGACGGCGATGACGCCCGACGCGTGCACCTCTTCCGCCAGGATGTACGCGGCGAAGGGGACCACCAGGCTCACGGCGGTGCGCGCGACACCCGCGGTGACGAGCCAGGTGACGAGTTTGGCCGCGTAGCCCATGACCACGCCGATGATCACGGCGAGCACGATGCCCAGGAGGAATTTCGGCACCAGGCTCGCGTCGAGGTTCCGCCCGGCCAGGGTCGCGGCGACGGCGGCCTGGAAGATCACGATCGCGGCCGCGTCGTTGAACAGGCCCTCGCTCTGCAGGATGTTCATGAGCTTGCGGGGCATGTGGACCTTGCCGGCCACGGACTCGACCGCGACCGGGTCCGGCGGGGCCACCATGGCTCCGAGGGCGATGGCCGCGGGGATGCCGATGCCCGGGATGAGGAGCCAGGCTGCCCCGGCCACGAACACCGTGGTCACCACCACGAGCCCGACGGCGAGCCACAGCAGGGTGCGCCAGCGCAGCTGGAACACCTGCCACGAACTGCGCTGCGCCGTCGCGAAGAGCAAGGGCGGGAGGAAGATCGGGAGGATCAGCTCGGGGTCGATCGCCAGTTCGGGGAACCCGGGGATGAAGGTCATCACCATGGCCATGAGCAGCATGAGGACCGGGTACGGGAGTTTCAGGCGGTCCCCGAGGCCGACGGCGAGCACCGTGGCGAAGAGCAATCCGACGATGAGTGCGAGCTGTTCCATGCCGCCATTGTTCCATCCGCCGAGTTCGGGGGATCCGTCCGTTGGCGGGGCCTGCAGACCCCGATCTCGGCAGGATCCCCCGAACTCGGCGGGAGTATCGTGCTCGTATGGGCACCGATCATTCCCCGTCCGTCTTCGACGCAGCGGGCGGCTTCGACGGCCTGCTCGCCCTCGCGGAGGCCTGGCACCGGCGGGTGCTGGACGACGCCGTCGTGAGTCATGCTTTCCGGAACGGGGCCAGACCTGATCACACACCACGCCTGGCGGCCTACTGGGCCGAGTCCCTGGGCGGACCGAAGCTCTACTCCGAGGCCTTCGGGGACCAGAGTTCAGTGGTCCGCCTGCACAGCGGGAACGGAGAACACGAGGAGATGAACGCCCGGGCCGTCGCCTGTTTCGATCAGGCTCTGGAGGACGCGGGGCTGGCATCCGATGAACGGCTGCGGCGGACGCTGCACGACTACTTCACCTGGGCCACCACGGTGGACATGTACCGCTACCACCGGAGCGCGGACGAGGTCCCCTCCGGGCTGCGGATGCCACAGTGGTCCTGGGACGGGTTGGTGGAACCCTGACAGACCGCCGAGTTCGGGGGATCCGTCCGGAGACGGGGCTTGCAGGCCCCGGTCCCGGTACGATCCCCCGAACTCGGCGGTGAGTCATGCATTCAGGTCAGGCATTCAGACTCAGGAACCCAGCCCCGCCCGGTACGCCTTGCGCCGGGCCGCCTGCTCGTCCGGATCCGGCACGGGCAGCGAGGCGATGAGCCGCTTGGTGTACTCCTGGCTCGGGTGACCCATGATCTGGCTGCCGATGCCCTGTTCCACGAGCCGGCCCTTGAGCAGCACGCCCACCCAGTGGGAGAGCATGTCCACCACCGCCAGGTCGTGGCTGATGAAGAGCGCCGCGAAACCGTATTCCTCCTGGATGTCCCGGAAGAGTTCCAGGACCTTCGCCTGCACGGAGACGTCCAGGGCGGAGGTCGGCTCATCCGCGATCACGAGCGGCGGGTTCAGGGCCAGGGACCGCGCGAGCGAGGCCCTCTGCCGCTGGCCACCCGAGAGCTCGTGCGGGTACCGGGACGCGTACGACGCCGGCAGCTGCACCGATTCGAGCAGCTCACCGACGCGCTTGCGCGCCTCTGCCGCGCTCGGCTTCCGGTGGATGATGAGCGGCTCGGCGATGCACTCCCCGATGGTGAGGTGCGGGTTGAACGACGCCGCCGGGTCCTGGAACACGAACCCGATGTCCTTGCGGAGCGGCTTGAAGTTCTTCTCGCGGAACCCGACCATCTCCTGCCCGAACACCGTCAGGCTGCCGCCCGTGACCCGGTTCAGGCCCGCGATCGCACGGCCGATGGTGGACTTGCCGGAACCCGACTCGCCCACCAGGCCGAAGACCTCGCGCTCCCGGATGGTGAAGCTGACGTCGTCCACGGCCTTGAACCCCGGGCGGCCGAAGCGACCCGGGAACTCGATGCTCAGGCCCTTCGCCTCCACGAGGATCCTGCCGTCCTGGTGCAGCCGCCCCTCGGCCCCCTCCGATGCGGAGTTCCGTCCCAGGTGCGGCACCGCGGCCAGCAGGTCCTTGGTGTAGTCCTGTTTCGGCTCGGCGAACAGGGTACGGACCGGCGCCTCCTCCACGACGTCGCCGCGGTACATGACCACCACCCGGTCGGCCAGGTCCGCCACCACGCCCATGTTGTGCGTGATGAGCACGATCGAGGTGCCGTAGTCGTCCCGGAGTTCCCGCAGGAGCTCGAGGATCTCCGCCTGCACGGTGACATCGAGCGCTGTGGTGGGCTCGTCCGCCACGATCAGACCGGGATCCAACGCGAGCGCCGCGGCGATGACCACGCGCTGCTTCTGGCCACCGGAGAGCTGGTGGGGGTAATAGTCCACCCGGACTTCGGGCTCCGGGATGCCGACCTTGCGCAGGGCTTCCACCGCACGGGCCTTGGCGTCCTTGGCCGAGACCTTCTGCCCGTCGCGGGCGTGGGCCCGGATGCCCTCGGCGATCTGCCAGCCGATGGTGAACACCGGGTTCAGGGCCGTCGACGGCTCCTGGAACACCATCGCCACGTCCCGGCCGCGGATCCTCCGCAGTTCGGCCGGGCTGACGCTGACCACGTTCCGGCCGTTGATGAGCACGGCTCCCTGGCTCGTGGCCGTCTCGGGCAGGAGGCCCAGGATGGTCCGCGCCGTCACGGTCTTGCCGGAGCCGGACTCGCCGACGATCGCGAGGACCTCGCCCGGACGCACTTCCAGACTGACGTCCTTCACCGCGTGGACGTCCCCGCCGTCGGTGGCGAACGTGACGTTCAGGTGCGCGATGTCCAGGACCGCGGCCCCACTGTCCTGCTGCGCGGGACCGGTCGCCCCGCGATGTGCTGCCGCGTTCATGCGGTGGCTTCCTTTCCGTTCGAACCCGGAGCGCTCTGGGCGCCCTGTGCGGAGCCGGCGACGGCGGCGCGGGCCTTGCCCGTGCGGCCCGGCCTGCGGCGTCCGCGCAGTCGCGGGTCGTTGAGATCGTTCATGCTCTCACCCATGAGCGTGAGGCCCAGGACGGTCAGCACGATGGCGGCGCCCGGGAAGACGCCGGTCCACCAGATCCCGGAGGAGGCGTCGGACATCGCCTTGTTGAGGTCGAAGCCCCACTCGGCCGCAGACGTCGGTTCGATGCCGAAGCCCAGGAAGCCCAGACCGGCCAGGGTCAGGATGGCCTCCGAGGAGTTCAGCGTGAAGATGAGCGGCAGGGTGCGGGTGGCGTTCTTGAAGATGTGGCGGCCCATGATGCGCCACGGGGACGCGCCCACCACCTTGGCGGACTCCACGAACGGCTCGGCCTTGAGACGGATGGTCTCGGCACGGATCACGCGGAAGTACTGCGGCACGAACACCACGGTGATGGAGAACGCACAGGCGAGCACACCGCCCCAGAAGCTGGACTGGCCGTGGCTGATCACGATCGACATGACGATGGCGAGCAGCAGGGACGGGAAGGCGTAGATCGCGTCGGCGATGACCACGAGGATCCGGTCCACCCAGCCGCCGAGGTACCCGCTGAGCAGGCCCAGCAGGACGCCGAGCACGAGGGACAGCGCGACCGACACGAGGATCACGATCACCGCGGTCTGGGAGCCCCACACCGCACGGGAGAAGACGTCGTAGCCACCGACCGTGGTGCCCCACAGGTGTTTGCCACCCGGGGCGGCCTGGGCCGGGAAGGTCCCGTCGGCGTCGGAGATCTGGGAGTAACCGTACGGCGCGATCACCGGCGCCAGCAGGGCCACGAGGACGAAGAGCACCGTGAGCGCGGTGCCCAGCACGAGCATGCCGCGCTGGAGGCCGACGCTCTGACGCAGATGGGAGATGACGGGAAGGCGGCGCAGCCACGAGCCGCGCTGAGGAAGCTGCGGCGCGGGGGCCGGCGTCGTCGGTGTTGCAGACATCAGTACCTCACCCGGGGGTCGATGATGGCGGCCACGATGTCCACCACGAAGTTGGTCACGGCCACGATCACGGCGAGCAGCATCACGATGCCCTGCACGGCCACGAAGTCGCGGGCGGTCAGGTACTGCGCCAGCTGGTAGCCCAGGCCCTTCCACTCGAACGTCGTCTCCGTGAGGACCGCGCCGCCCAGCATCATGGCGATCTGAAGGCCCATCACGGTGACGATCGGGATCAGCGCGGGCTTGTAGGCGTGCTTGGTGACGAGCCGGAACTCGCTCACGCCGCGGGATCGCCCAGCCTCCACGTAGTCCTTCCCGAGCGTGCCGATCAGGTTGGTGCGGACCAGCCGCAGGAAGATGCCCGCGGTCAGCAGGCCGAGGGCGATGGCCGGGAGGATCGCGTGCTTGACCACGTCACCGAAGGCGTCGAGGTTGCCGCTGCGCAGGGCGTCCAGCCAGTAGATGCCGGTGGGCGCCGCGAGCTGACTCATGGCGAGTTCCGTGGTGGTCGAGGCGCGTCCGGAGACCGGCAGCCAGCCGAGTGCCACGGAGAAGGTGAGCTTGAGCAGCAGGCCCGCGAAGAACACGGGGGTGGCGTAGCCCAGGATGGCGAAGAAGCGCAGGATGGCGTCCGGCGCCTTGTCCCGTTTGTGGGCGGCGATCATGCCGAGCGGGATGCCGATCAGCAAGGCCACCACGAGGGCGTTGAAGGTCAGTTCGAGAGTCGCGGTGCCGAAGGTCGCGAGCATCTCCGCGACGGGCCGGCGGTCCGAGATGGTGGTGCCGAAGTTACCCGTGGCGATCTGGCCGAGGTATTCGAAGTACTGGACGAGGATGGGCCGGTCGTAGCCGGCCTCATGGATCCTGGCGTCGAGCTGGTCCTGCGGCAGGCGTCCGCCCAGTGCCGCGGTGATGGGGTCGCCGGTGACCCGCATGAGGAAGAAGACCAGGGTGACCAGGATGAAGATCGTGGGGAAGATGAGCAGGAAGCGGACCAGGATGTACCGGCCCACTCCCCCGCTGCTCCGGGGGGAGACAGCGGGGCTGAGCGCCTCGGGCGACTCAGCTTCGATGATGGAAGACATGGGGAACCTTGCGTCGAGATGTGCGTGACCGTGCCGGGGACAGCAGCCCCGGCCACCGGGCGGCGGTCAGAGGCTGACAGCCGAAACGGCAGAAGGCCGGGAATGAAGCTTCCCGGCCCCCTGCCGTCGTGTTACTTGGAAACGCTGCCGAGCCGGAACTTGAAGGAGGCGTCCAGCGTGCTGTCCACGCCCTTGACGTTCACACCGGACACGGCCACCTGAGCGCCCTGGAGGAGCGGCAGGGTGGAGATGTCCTGAGCCAGCAGCTTCTGGACATCCTGGATGTCCTTCTCGCGCTGGGTCTTGTCCTTCTCAGTAAGCTGCTTCGCGATGAGCTTGTCCACCTCGGGGTTCGAGTAGTGGTTGTTCATGAAGCCGCCCTTGGGGAAGAACGGGGTGAGGTAGTTGTCCGGGTCGGAGAAGTCAGGGAACCAGCCGAGCTGGTAGACCGGGTACGCGTCAGCCTTGGAGGCTTTGTTGTAGGTGACCCACTCGGCGGACTGCAGGTCCACCTTGAACAGGCCCGACTTCTCGAGCTGATCCTTGACCATGGCGTACTCGTCGCCGGAGGACTTGCCGTAGTGATCCGGGTTGTACTCGAGCTTCAGGTCCACGGGGGTGGCGACGCCGGCGTCGGCGAGGGCCTTCTTGGCCTTGTCAGCATCCGGCTTGCCATCGGTGCCGTACAGGTCCTTGAAGGAGGTGTTGGCGCCCAGGAATCCACTCGGGACGTTCGAGAAGAGCGGAAGGTAGGTGCCCTTGTAGACCTGGTCCGCGATCGCCTGGCGGTCCACCAGGTTGGCGACGGCCTGGCGCACGGCCTGGGCCTTCTTCGGGTCCGCGCCCTGGGCCTTGGCGCCGAACGGCATGGTGTCGTAGTTGAAGACCACGTAGC
Organism: Arthrobacter woluwensis; assembly: GCF_030816155.1. Lineage (NCBI taxonomy): Bacteria > Bacillati > Actinomycetota > Actinomycetes > Micrococcales > Micrococcaceae > Arthrobacter > Arthrobacter woluwensis. Next base: position 2,640,193 of record NZ_JAUSXR010000001.1, read on the forward strand.
GCATCTCGCCACCGGGGCCGACGTGCACCTTGAGCTTGGAGTCCTTCTTGAGGTCATCGATGTCCGTGGCGCTGAGGCTGCGGTTGGCCACGTCGATGGCGCCCTGCTGGATCTCGAGCTTCATGTTGCTCTGGTCCGTGTAGTACTTGACCGTGGCGCCGCTGTTGGCGGGAGCGCCGAGCAGGCCCTTGTAATCGGCGTACGGCTTGAAGCTGACCAGGGTGTTCTTGTTGTACGAATCGATCACGTACTGACCGGCGAACGCCTTGCCCTTGACGATGTCCTCATCGGAGAGCAGCTTGTCCGCGGGGAACACCTCGTCATCGACGATCGGGCCGGCCGGGCTGGACAGGATCTGAGCGAAGGTCTGGTCGTTGGCCTGCTTGAGGGTGAACACCACGGTGGTGGCGTCCGGGGCCGCGATCGACGCGATGTTGCCGAGGAGGCTGGCGGGGCCGTTCGGGTCGTTGATCTTGATCTGACGGTCGAAGCTGAACTTCACATCCTTGGAATCCAAAGTGTGTCCGTTCGCCCACTTGAGGCCGGACTTCAGCTTGACGGTGAACTGGGTGGGGCTGGTGAATTCGGCGGACTCCGCGATGTCCGGCTGAGGCTCGGCACTGCCGGGCTTGGAGTTCATGAGGAACGGGAACACCTGGTTCATCAGCATGAAGGAGCCGTTGTCGTAGGAACCTGCGGGATCCAGTGCGGTGACCTTGTCGGTGGTGCCGTAGGCGATGGTGGTCCCACCACTGCCCCCGGTGGAGGTCCCCCCGCCGGACGGGCCGGTGCAGGCCGTCAACGCCAGGGCGGAAACCCCGGCCAGTGCGATAACACTGCGCAGGGCGATCTTGTTCGTTGCCATCGGAGAACTTCCTTGTCAGTCTTCCAGCGCGTGGGAACACACGCTCGCCGGCCCGGGCCACATCTGAAAGAAGTGTTGCCAGTTCAGGCCAGACGCAACACTAGCGAATGTGATGCGCAGCACACAACACCTGTTTACCAAAGTGTGATGCGGCGCGGCCGAAGCGGACGACGGCGGCGCGACTGTTCCGCCGCACGGCACCGGTGCGGTCCGGACTGCACTCCCCCTCCCTTCATCGACTGCTCCACAGGGTTCCTTTTTCACCGGAATCCGGGGCGGAATGGCATCCTATGGAGCAGTCGATGGAGGGCGGCAGGAGAGATCCGCACCGATCCGCAGACCCGTCGCCCCGCGCGCGGGCTTGATATCCCACCCCACGTCTCCTACGCTCACCGGCGTGCCCAATTCCCTCATGCTGTCGAACGCCGAGTCACCGGTCTCGCACGAGCCGATTCCGGGGGTGCAATTCCGGCCGGTCACGCAGGAGGACCTTCCGGCCATCGGAGAGGCGTACTGGCAGACCTATGTAGGGACGCCCGAGGAGATGTCCCTGGACGAAGCCACCGCTGACGTTCTGGCCGCGTGGGAGGGTGAATACGGGCGTCTGCTGAGCTCGTCCTCCTTCGGGGCCCGGCACGATGGCCTGCTCGCGGGCGCCATCCTGACCGTGTCCGATCCACCGTGGGACGACGTGCCCCGCGGACCCTTCATCATCGATCTGTTCGTGCTCCCCGCCTACCGGAGATCGGGGATCGGGCGGGCCCTCGTGCAGAAGGTCCTGATGGCGCAGCAGGTGGAGGTCGGATTGCGCGTTGACGACTCGGCGACTGCGGCTCGAAGGCTTTACGAGCAGCTCGGATTTCGGGTTCTGAGTTCCTGATCCCCTTCACCCTTCCATCGGCTGCTCCATAGGATGCCGGAATCACGCTTTTCCGGGAGAGAACGGCATCCTATGGAGCAGTCGATCAAGGGCGCGGACGGGGAACGCAGAAGGCCCCCGGAACTGTGACGTTCCGGGGGCCTTTCTCGGTAGCGGCGCCGGGACTCGATCCCGGGACCTCACGATTATGAGTCGTGCGCTCTAACCAGCTGAGCTACGCCGCCACGGATGAGTAAAGCCCATGCCAAGCCGGTCAAAACCGCCTTGACACAGGCCACTCATCCAGAGCCCCCTGCCGGAATCGATCCGGCGACCTCGTTCTTACCAAGAACGCGCTCTACCACTGAGCTAAGGGGGCAACGAAGAAATACTTTACCGGATCCGGGGCTGCGCGCCAAATCGAGAATGCACCCACGCCCCGCGTTTGACGCAGATCACATCCGCCCAGCTCATCGGCCTTTTACAGCTCTCCGTGGGCTCAGACGGGGAGCCTCAGGACCTGCCCGGGAAACAGCAATCCCGGGTTCGGCACGAGCCACGCGTTCAGCGCCGCCAACTCACCCGCGTCGACACCCCAGCGCGCCGCGATGGACTCCAGAGTCTCCCCCTCCTCCACGGTCACCTCCCGCGGTCGCTCCGGCACGACGACGGCGGCCAGCACCTCCGTCTCCTCGGGCGCCTCGCCGGGGGTCCCGGCGTCGTCGGGGTCCAGTCCCGCGACGTGCGCCCCGGCAGCAGCCCCGCCGCCCTCGCCGTCGAACGGCTCAGCGCCTGCCGGCTCAACACCCGCCGGCTCAGCGCCCGCCGGCACAGCGTCGACCGGGGCGTCCTCCCGGTGCGCCGGAACATGCCCTGAATGCGCCGAAGAGGCGCCCACCCCAGGGGTGAACGCCTCTTCAGAGAAGTTTTTTACCACTTGTTCCGTCCGCCGAAGTCGCCCTTGCCGTGGCGCGGTTTGCGCTGACCGAAGCTGCTGTTGCCGCCACGGTCACCGCCGGAGCGCTCACCGTAGCCGCCAGTGCGCGGCCGTTCCCCGTATCCACCGCGGGAACCACTGTCCCGATCATAGCTGCGCTCGTTGCGCTCGGAATAGGTGCGTCCGCCACGGTCGGCGCTGCTGCGCTCCCCACGGTCACGGGTGAAGCCACCGCGGTCGCCACGGTCGGAACCGCCGCGCTCGCCACGGTTGAAGCCGCCCTCGTCGGACTTGCGGAATTCGCGCTTGAACCCGCCGTTGCCCTTGAAGTTGCCGCCGCGTCCGCCGCCGAAGCCACGGTCACCACCGCGGTCGCCGCCACGGTCGTTGCGGTCCCGGTTGGGGCGACGGCCGTTGTCGAGCTCGAGCTGGATCAGCTCGCCGCCGATCCGGGTGCGGGACAGAGCGGCCCACTGATCCTTGGTCAGCTCGGCCGGCAGCTCCACGAGGGTGTGGTCGCTGCGGATGTCGATGCCGCCGATCTGCGAGGAGCTCAGGCCGCCCTCGTTCGCGATGGCGCCCACGATCGAGCCGGGGAGCACGCGCTGGCGACGGCCCACCGCGATGCGGTAGGTGGCGTTGCCCTCGGTGACCGAGCGGGACGGGCCACGGGAGTTGAAGCCGTCCTTGTTGCGTTCACGCTTCTGGAAGTCCGGAGTCGCGGGAAGCTCTTCCACCAGGAGGGGTTTGCCGCCCTGGGCCATCACGGCGAGGGCCGCGGCGATCTCCGCAGCGGGGACCTTGTGCTCCTCTTCGTAGGAGGCGATGAGGTCGCGGAACGCGGTCAGGTCCTCGGACTCGATGGTCTCGGTGATCTGATCGGCGAACTTGCTCATGCGGAGGCTGTTCACGGTCTCCGCGGTGGGCAGGTGCATGTGCTCCACGGGCTGCTTGGTGGCACGCTCGATGGCACGGAGCAGGTACTTCTCGCGCGGGGTCATGAACAGGATCGCGTCGCCCTTGCGGCCGGCACGGCCGGTGCGGCCGATGCGGTGCACGTAGCTCTCGGTGTCGTGCGGGATGTCGAAGTTGACCACGTGGCTGATGCGCTCGACGTCCAGGCCTCGGGCCGCGACGTCGGTGGCGACCAGGATGTCGATCCGGCCGTCACGCAGGGCCTCCACGGTCCGCTCACGCTGGGCCTGGGCGATGTCACCGTTGATGGCGGCAGCCTGGAAACCGCGGGCCTTGAGCTTGTCAGCCAGGTCCTCGGTGGCCATCTTGGTGCGCACGAAGACGATCACGCCGTCGAAGTCCTCGACCTCGAGGATGCGGGTCATGGCGTCCAGCTTGTGCGGGCCCATGACCTGCACGTAGCGCTGGCGGATGTTCGCACCGGTGGTGGTCTTGGACTTGACCGAGATCTCTTCCGGGTTGTTCAGGTACTGCTTGGACATGCGGCGGATCTGACCGGGCATGGTCGCGGAGAAGAGGGCGACCTGACGGTCCTCCGGGGTCTCCTGGAAGATCTTCTCGACGTCTTCGGCGAAGCCCATGCGGAGCATCTCGTCAGCCTCGTCGAGGACCAGGTACTGCAGCTCGGAGAGGTCCAGGGAACCCTTTTCGAGGTGGTCGATCACACGACCGGGGGTGCCCACGACCACCTGTGCGCCACGGCGCAGACCGGCCAGCTGGGGGCCGTACGCGGACCCGCCGTAGACGGGAAGGACGGTGAAGTCGTCGATGTGCTTGGCGTACGAGGTGAAGGCCTCGGCCACCTGGAGCGCGAGCTCACGGGTGGGTGCCAGGACCAGGGCCTGGGTCTTGCGGGACGGGCCGTTGGTGTCATGCAGCTCGGCCATACGGGACAGGGCCGGGATGGCGAACGCGGCGGTCTTGCCGGTGCCGGTCTGGGCCAGGCCCACGACGTCGCGGCCTTCCAGCAGGAGCGGGATGGTGGCGGCCTGGATGGGGGACGGCTTCTCGTAGCCGACGTCCTTCAGGGCGGCCAGCACACGGCCGTCGATGCCGAGGTCGGTGAACTTGATGGCGCCGTCGTCGTCGCCCTCGGGGGCGACCGTGTCGGCGTCGGCCGGAGCCGCGTCCACGGCCTGAGCGGCGGTGGTCTCTTCGGGGGCCTGGACGGTCTCGTTCTCGACGGTCTCGGCGGAGTTGTTCTCAGTCAGATTGTTTTCGGGCACGGTGGAGGAACCTCATTCATTCCAGCCGGGCGGGCACACACACAGTCAGGGGCGGCCGCCAGTACGGGCATCGGAGCCGGTTGACCCGATGCTCGGAAACCCAGCGCTCTTGCAATCCCATGGCCAGGCATCCCACTGCATCCCTGTCGCTCTCTCAGCGAGTTCTGCGCAGTGCTTTCTTCCGAGCCTCTACGTGCTCAGCCGGCCGTTCCATGAATTGCCCACACACCCTGTGGACCCCTTGTTCAACCTGTCCTGCCTCAAAAATTGGGCAGGATAAATGGAAAACCGGATTGGGGGATGTCTCCATCATACGGGACGCCCCGGGCCCTGCGCCACACGACGGCGGCAGCTCGCGGTGTTAGCTTGGCCACAGAGGGGGCGCGACGCCGTCGTCGGCGCAGTGATCCGGTGCAGCGATCCGGCATAGGGAGCCGGCGCAGAAGTCAGCGGTGCAACTCAGCGGCCGAGGCGCTTCTCCAGCTTCTCGAACTTCACGTGATACTCGTCCTGCAGCACGATGTGGCCGTCCGCCTCGGCGTCCCGCAAGGCATCGACCATCTCGAGGGTCGGCTCGCTGAACCACTGCCCCACGGTGATGCCGTGGTCCGGGACATACACCCGGTGGACATGGTCGCCCTCGCGGATGTCGCCGGTCTTGATGACCCGCAGATAGCAGCCCACCCGGCCCTCCTGCGTGAAACGGCGGACCCAGGCCGCCTCCTCCACGCGGCGCTGGAAAGTGGCGCATGGGACGCGCGGCGAGGTCACTTCGAGTTCGACGTCGGTCCCGATCCTCCAGCGTTCCCCGATCACGGCCTGCGTGGTGGCGATGCCCGCGAGGCGCAGGTTCTCGCCGAAGTAACCGGCAGGGACGTCCCGGCCGAGCTCAGCGGCCCAGTGGTCCGCGTCCTCCTGGGAGTACGCGTAGACCGCCTGATCGAACCCGCCGTGGTTGGCGCGGTCCGCCTGGACGTCGCCGTGGAGGCCCAGCCGGTGGACCGTGACGGGACCCTCAACGGGTCGCTTGTCGATGGCGGTGACCCCCACCCGGCCCTCGGGGTCGGGACGGAGTTCGTGGACGCGGCACACGGCCAGCACGGTTCCGGGATGCATGCGACCAGCCTACTAAAGCCCACATCACCCGGGAACGGGCCGGTTCGACTCGCAGCCCACGGGAGTCCGGACTACCGTGAGGCCATGGACTCCGCCTACCGTTTCTCCACGCTGCTCGATGACATGGACCGCGAACAGGTGCACCGCTGGCTCAGCGAACAGGCCTACTGGGCGCAGGGACGGCCGCGGCCGAGGCAGGACGCCGCCATGGACTCCTCCCGGAACTACGGGGTGTTCGACCGGTCCACGGGCCGGCAGGTGGCCTACGCCCGGGTGGTCACCGATGGAGTGACCTTCGCGTGGCTCTGCGATGTCTTCGTGGATCCCGCGGTCCGCGGCCAGGGCGTCGGCAAGGACCTGATCGGCGGAGTGATCGCCGACCTCGAGCCGCTGGGCCTGCGGCGCGTGCTCCTGGCGACCGCCGATGCGCACGGGCTCTATGAGCAGTACGGCTTCGGGCCGCTGGGCGATCCCTCCCGCTTCATGGTGAAGCTCTGACCCGGCCTGCGCCCTACGGCTCGAAGCGGTAGCCCATCCCGGCTTCGGTGATGAGGTGCCGGGGCGTGGCCGGATCCTTCTCCAGCTTGCGGCGCAACTGGTTCAGGTAGACGCGGAGGTACTGCGTCTCCTTGGCATACGCCGGCCCCCACACCTGCAGGAGCAACTGCTGCTGGCTGACCAGCCGGCCCTGATTCCGCACCAGGATCTCGAGGATGCTCCATTCCGTGGGCGTCAGCCGCACCTCGGCCCCCTCCCGGGTGACCTTCCGCGCGGCCAGGTCCACCGTGAAATCCGCGCCTTGGACCTGCGGGATCTCCTGCACGACGGCGGAGCGCCGGGTCGCGGCCCTCAGCCTCGCCATGAGCTCTTCGATACCGAAGGGTTTGGTCACGTAGTCGTCGGCCCCGGCGTCGAGCGCGGCCACCTTGTCCTGCGACCCGTGCCGCGCCGACAGCACGATGACCGGCACCAGGCTCCACTGCCGGAGCCAGCGGATGAAATCCACGCCGTCCTCATCGGGCAGTCCCAGATCCAGGATGACCACCTCGGGCTGCTCGTCGGCGGCGAGCCGTCGGGCCACGGCGGCATTCGGCGCCAGCAGCGGCTGGTAGCCATGCGCCTTGAAGTTCAGCTGGAGCGCCCGGGCGATCCCGGACTCGTCCTCCACCACCAGGACCTTCGTCATGGCCGCCCCTCCGTCGACGGTGCGTTCATGGCTGCCGGACCCGGACCCATTTCGCCCGGGTCCGCCCTGCCCGGCCCCGCGGACAACGGCAGCGTCAGGACCATCGTCAGGCCTCCACCGGGAGTCTCCTCCGCGTGAAGCCGGCCGCCCATGGCCAGGGTGAAGCCACGGGCCACCGCGAGCCCCAGTCCGACGCCCCGGACCCCGCCCTGCGAGGAATCGTGGAGGCTCTGGAAGGGCCGGAACAGCTCCTCCTGGCGTTCCAGGTCCAGGCCCGGGCCATGGTCCGCCAGCCTCAGTTCCGCCGCGGGCCGCCCGCACAGCACCACGCCCTCCCGGGCCGTGAGCGTGATCCGGGACCCCCGCCCGTGCCGGACCGCGTTCTCCACGACGTTCGCCACCACCCGCTCCAGCATGCCGGGGTCCGCTTCCACGGGCGGCCGTCCGTCGACGTCCAGCGTCACCAGCCCGGCCGGGACACCCTGCAGCGCCGAACCCATCACCTGGATCCAGCGCACGGGCTGCAGCAGCGGCGCGGCCGATTCGCCCGTGAGCCGGGACATGTCCAGCAGGTTGGCCACGAGGGACGACAGCCGGTCCGTGTAATCCTCCACGGAGGCCAGGAGCTCCGCCCGTTCTTCCGCGCTGAATTCGATGCCCGGCTGCCGCAGCGTGGCCACATTGAGCTTGATGGCCGCGATGGGCGTCCGCAGATCGTGGGAGACGGCCTGGAGGATGGCCGTGCGCATCACGTTGCCCTCGCTGAGCTTCGCGTTCTCCTGCTGGCTCACCACGAGTTCCTGCCGCTCCCGCACGGCCACCACCAGGGCTACGAACGCCCCGAGCAGGTGCTGCTGCCGGGCGTCCAGTTCGGCTCCGCCCACCAGGAGCCGGTACTGGTCCCCGACGGCGACGGCGGCCTCCGCTGCCGCCGACCGCGCCGGCGCCTCGGGCGACGTGCTGGCGAGCAGGCGTTCCACCTGCGCGCCCTGCGGCCACGCGCCGTCGTCCTCCACGGAGAGCAGGGAGACCGGGCGGCCGTCCAGCGTTTCGCTCAGGCGGTGCAGGAACGACTCGAGGGAGTCGTCCGAGCCGAGGATGCGCAGGGCCAGGCCATTGAGGAGGGAGGCTTCGTCGCGGGCCTGCTCGGCCTGGATGGCGCGGCGGCCGGCCAGGCCGACCGCGAGCGCCATGGAGCACGCCACCACCAGGAAGATCACTACGGTGACGGCGGCCTTCGGATCGACCATGTGGAAGGACCCGATGGGCTGAGTGGAGAAGAGATTGAGCAGCAGGGTCGCGACCACTGAGGCCAGGACGGCCGGCCAGAGCCCGCCGAGCGCAGCCACCAGGACCGCCACCGCCAGGTGCAGGAGCATGACCACCGGGAAGTCACGGAACCCGGTGGCGGTGACCGCGGCCTCGAGGACCGCAGGGAGGACGATCGCCAGAACCAGGCCCAGCCCGGGCCGCTGCACCCCGAACAGTCTCCGGGCCCAGGTGCGGGTCAGCGCCCAGTTCTGCGTCTGCGTCATGGCACCAGTCTCGCAGGCCTGGCCGGGCCCCGCGGAACGCCCACGGAAGGTCCGCCCCCGGGCCTCCGGGGCAGGATGGGCAGTCCTCCCCATGTCATCCGCCTTCCTTTCCGGTCCCGTCTCAGTACACTGAGCGTGATCGGTCACACCGTGCCGGATGCGCCGCCGCCTGCCGGGCCGCGTCCGGCAAGGTCACGGAAGCACTCGCGGGGAGGACAGGCCCATGGCCCACAACGACACACCGTCCGGAGCGGAGCAGCCCCCACAGGGGGATCCCGCCGGCATGCCGCCAGCGGACAGTGGTGCGGGACGGCGCAAAGACGGCTCCTCCCCCACCCCTCCCTGGCAGCCGCCTCAGCCGCCGCTGCACGAGGATTTCGCGGCGGCCGGCGCTCCCGGACAGCCGCCCTACGGCGCCGGCATTCCGCCCCACGGCGGAGCGGCTCCGGAATCTTCCCCCGCCGGGTACGGCGGCAGCGCGGCGCCCGCCGTGGACCCGTTCGCCCTCGAAGCCGAGGCCACCGAACGCCGGAACACCAAGCGGAAGCGGCGGCGCACCGTCGTCATCACCCTCGGCGTGACCGCCCTGCTGGCCGGCACGATCACTGCCGTGGTCGCCAGCCAGAACGACGACGACGATTACGCCCAGGTCTGCACCGACGAATCCACGCAGCAGCGCGTGGAGGACTCGAAGTGCGAGGATTCCGGCGCCAGCAGCACGGCCGGACGCAGCCACACGCACTACGGCTGGTACTTCTTCCCCCGCGGCAGCAGCATCCCGGCGATCGGCTCCTCCGTGAAGAACTACTCGGGCGGCACGTCCACCCTGCCCAAGGGTTCTCACGCCGCGAAGGGCTTCTCCTCCAAGGGCGGCAGCTTCACCAAGAGCACCACGAGCCGCGGCGGCTTCGGAAAGAGCTCCGGCGGCCGAAGCACGGGAGGCTGAGCATGGAACGCAAACCCGCCACCCCGCGCCCGGACTGGCGCGAGAAGATCGAATCCGTGGGACTGGTGTTCTCCACGAGCACCAAGCCGGACGGCACCCAGGTGGAGTACTGGCACGAGAACGCCTACTACGAATTCCAGATGGACGAGGTGGAACGCCTGGAACTCGTGGCCGAGGAGATGCACCGCATGTGCCTGGAGGCCGCACGCTTCCTGGGCACCGGGGCCATGGGTGACCTGGGCATCGGGCCCGAGGCGCGTGAGCTCGCCGTCGCGTCCCTCGATGCCGGCGACCTGGACATCTACGGCCGCTTCGACTTCGCCTATGACGGCAAGGGCGGGGACGCCAAGCTGTTCGAATACAACGCGGACACCCCGACTGGTCTCATCGAGGCGTCTCTGGCCCAGTGGTACTGGCTGCAGGACGTCATGCCGGAGAAGGACCAGTGGAACGGGATCCACGAGGCGCTGATCGAGCAGTGGCGGCGCTACCAGGCCCGGACCGGCATGTCCCGTCTGCACTTGGCGCACGCGGAGGAAGAGGACTCCGGCGAGGACTGGATGACCACGGGCTACATGCGGGACGTGGCCGAACAGGCCGGCTGGGCGACCGTCGGCATCAACATGTCCGACATCGGCTGGAACCACGGGTACCAGCGGTTCGTCGACATGGACGACTTCCCCATCAGCACCATCTTCAAGCTGTACCCCTGGGAGCTCATGGCCAAAGAGCCCTTCGGCCAGTACCTCCTGCGGCGTGAGGTCAACCCGCAGTGGGTGGAGCCGGCCTGGAAGATGCTGCTCTCCAACAAGGCGCTGCTCGCCGCCCTCTGGCACCTCTACCCCGGGCACCCGAACCTCCTGCCCGCGTATCTGGATTCGCCCCGCGACCTGACCGCCTGGGTGGCCAAGCCCCTGCACGGCCGCGAAGGCGACAACATCCGCATCCACGCCCCGGGCATCGACCTGGAACAGCCCGGCGACTACGGCCGCGAGGGCTGGTGCTACCAGCAGTACCAGGAGCTCCCGGACTTCGACGGCAGTCATCCGGTGCTGGGCCTCTGGGTGGTGGGCGGCGAGTCCGTGGGCTGCGGCATCCGGGAGTCGGACGGCCCTGTCACGGACTTCTTCTGCCGTTTCGTCCCGAACATCATCGACGCCCCGGCGCCCACCGCCGCGGAGCTGGAAGCCGAAGCCGCTCAGGCGTTCACAGGAGGTGCGGCATGAGCCGTCAGGGCGTCACCGACGGCGGCCCCTCGGCCGCCGTCGCCGTCACGCCGAAGGGCCTCCGGGCCGGGATCCTGGACCTGGGCGATCTGACCATGCTGGGCATGGCCTCCACGGCCCCCGTCTTCGCGCTGTCCGTGACGCTGGGTCTGATCGTGTCCCGGGTGGGCGACTTCGCCCCCTTGGCGCTCCTGCTGGGCTTCGCCCCGGTGCTCCTGGTGGCTCTGGCCTTCCGGGAGCTCAACGCGCGCGAACCCGATTGCGGCACCTCCTTCACATGGGTCCGGCGCGCGTTCGGCCCGTACAGCGGCTGGGCCGCCGGTTTCGCCACGGCCGTGGCGAGCGTGGTGGTCCTGGTGAACCTGGGTCATGTGGCGGCGCAGTACCTGTGGGCTCTCATCTCCCGGGGTTCCTGGGAGGTCTCCCCCTGGCTGACCGTGCCGACGGCGCTGGTCATCATGGCCGCCATGTGCTGGGTCAACTCGCGCGGCATCCGCATGGGCGAGAACGTCCAGCGCACCCTGACCTATGTGCAGTACATCGCCCTGGGCGTCCTGGCGATCGCCCTCGTGGTGGGTGTGGTCCGCGACGGCGCGGCCGAGGTCTTCCACTGGGGCTGGTTCGACCTGGGCGCCGCCCTCCAGGACCCGTCCCGGCTCGGCCAGGGCGTGCTCCTGGCGATCTTCCTCTTCTGGGGCTGGGACACCTGCTTCTCCCTGAACGAGGAGAGTGACGACCCCTCCCGCACTCCCGGCCGCGGCGCGCTGCTCTCCACCGTGGCCCTGGTCCTGGTGTACCTGGCCCTCACCGTGCTGCTCATGATGTTCGCCTCCACGGACACCAACGGCATCGGCCTGGGCAACCCGGACAACTCGGGCGACGTCATGGGAGCGCTGCGCGAGACGGCGCTCGGCCCGTGGGGATGGGTGGTCCTCGTGTCCCTGCTGGGTTCGATCCTCTCCGGCGCCCAGGCGACGGTGCTCCCGGTGACGCGCAGCCTGCTGGCGATGGGCCGTCAGGGCGCGCTGCCCGCACGCCTCGGTTCCGTGGAGCCGGCCACACAGGCGCCTCGCACGGTCTCCTGGGTGGTCTTCGGCGCGGCCGGGGTCTACTACCTGGTGCTGACCTTCCTGGGCGCCAACGTCATGATCGACTCGGCCAACGCCGTGACGGTCTTCATCGCCTTCTACTACGCCGTCACCGCGTTCGCGTGCGTCTGGACCTTCCGGCACACGCTGCGGGACTCGGCCCGGAACCTCTGGCTGCGGGGCATCCTGCCGCTCCTGGGCGGGGTGCTGCTCACCGTCGCGTTCGTGTCCGGGATCATTCAGTGGGCGAAGCCGGAGTTCTCCCAGACCGCTGCCGGCGGCGTGGGCGGAACCCTGGTGGTCGTGCTGGTGCTGGCCGTCCTGGGGATCGGCCTGTTGCTCTGGGCGCGCTTCTCTTCGGCGACGCGCGCCTACTTCACGTCCCGGGCGTCCTGAACTCGAGCTCGAGGGTGAACGGCTCCCCCTCCAGATCCTGGAGGGAGAGCATCCGGACCGACGCCCGCACCCATCCCCCGCTTTCGGTGAGGGTGAACGGTCCGGGCCGGTGCCCGGGCGCCTCCAGCCCGAGGTGATGCACGGAGGCGAGGAGGGTCGTGGCGCCGTCCGGTGTCATGACGGTCTCCAGCGGCGTGGTGACCGTCGGGCACCGCGCCTCGCCGAAGGCGGTGGTCCCCTGCGCTTCCCCGACGACGGCGGCGCTCCCCTGTGTGAGAGGGCGCTGGGTGAGGGGGCGCTGCGTGAGGGGGCGCTGCGTGAGAGGCCACAGGGTGGCGTGGACCCCGGGAGTGACGGCCCAGCCACCCTCGCGGACGGACCATCCGTCGTACCGCCCGGCAGGACCCGCCGGAAGCTGAACCCGGTGCACGCGCAGCTGGTAGCCGCCGCGCGCCGTCGTGCCGGTGGCGACAGTGAGGGGCTGCTCCGCCTCGTCCTCGGTGACCGTCCAGACCGGCCGGTGGAAACTCGCGGCCGCCGCGTCTGGACCTGCGCCGGAGTCTGCGCTGGACCCGGTCTCCAGGCGATGGATCCGGGTGCGCCACGAGGCGCGGCCCGCAGCGTCGAGCACGGCCAGGTGATTGTCCACCGCCTCGGAGGGGACAGGATCAGTGCCGCTGCCGAGGCCCTGCCCCGGCAGGTGCAGGGGCCCCGTGTGGCTGGAATAGGCGAAACGACTGTAGAGGGCGTTGTCGCTGCCGGGGCCGTAGTGCTTGTCGCTGCCGTGGTTGGCCAGCTGGGCGATTCCGTCCGGTCCGCGGTGCAGCAGGAAGCCGGGCCCGGGGAGGAGGACCGGGTCCGGGCTCATCGGGTCCGTCTCGGCGGGAGTGTTCCAGAAGGGGCTGTCCTCCGGGAGCAGGAGCGCCAGGAACGCCTTCGAGGACCAGTACGGCGATCCGGGTCCGGAGTAGTTCTGGATCATGGGCTCGTACGGGCCCTGCCAGCCGAGGCAGGCGATTCCGTCCGGGAAGGCTTCCGGGGTGTCGAAGTACCGGAGGGTCTCCATGGCGAGGCTCCCGGCCCGGGCCAGTGATTCCGCGTCCCCGCTGGGGTCGCCTGGTTCCAGGAACAGCGCGCCCAAGGCAAACGGAGCGGCCGCGGCGAAGCGGTAGGTGAGCGAGCGACCGTGGTGGATCGGTTCCCCTCCTCCGCCGAAGAAGGCCGGGTACGTCCGGAGGAACTCGCTCAGGCGTTCCCGGTACCGCGGCAACCGGTCCGCTGCCCAGGGGTGAGCGCCGCCGACCGACCGGTCCGCGGCGAACCGGCACCAGAGCAGCGGGTAGAGGTGCAGGGCCCAGCCGCAGTAGTAGTCGAAGAAGTCGCCGGTGCCGCCGTTGTCCCCGTCGCGGTACCAGCCATCACCCACGGACCAGTCCTCGATCCGGTCCAGGGCCGCGGTGATGTGGTCCGGGTTGTGGTCCCGGCCGACGCCGGCCAGGAACTCCGCCACGTGGGCGTTGAACAGGACCCAGTTGTTGTCCCAGGGGTCGGCGGTCCCGGCGCCCTGCAGCCAGCACGCCACCGTGTCCTGTTCCTGCGGGTCCAGGCGGTCCCAGAGCCAGGGCCGGGTGAGCTGCAGCCCGATTGCCACGGACGCCGCCTCGACCAGGGCCTGGGTCCGACTGACGACGGGGTTCCAGGATTCGTCGGCGGCTGCTGTGCGCGCCGCGTCGGCACCCTCGCCCGCTACCCGCGCCGCGCCCGCCACCAGCCCAGGGAGGTACCAGTCCAGGTGTCCGTGGGGGTCGTCGCCGCCGGACCCCGCGACCCGCAACGCCGCCAGCAGGAACGTGCGGGCGAAGCCTTCGAGTTCGTCCGAGCGGACCCCGGAGAACGCCGGGCGTCCAGGAAGCCGCAGCAAGGCGTGTCCCGGCGAGAAATACGGACGCACCGCGAGGAGCTGCCGGTCCGCGAAGCCGAACCAGTACGCGCGGCGCTGCGCGGCGTCGTCGTTCACCTGTCCATTCACCCTCTCCGTGCGCCCGGGGGCACCGCGGCGGCGGCGCTGGGCGGTCAGACCCCGGACAGCTCTTGACCACGCTAGGGGCGGGCCTGTTCAGTTGGAAGGAACGCCGTTCATCTGAAAGAAACTGAACACCCGAGGGGGATCATGCACGCCGAGGAGCGGCACGCACTCATCCAGCAGGAGCTCACGCTCTCCGGCAAGCTGATGGCGACCGAGTTCGCGGAGAAGGTCGGTGTCTCCGGGATGACCCTGCGGCGTGACCTCGCGACGCTCGAACGCCGGGGCGTGCTGCGCCGCGTCCACGGTGGGGCGGTGCCCTCCGACGACGGCCTCCCTGGTGGCGCTTCCGCCTTCCGTCCGGCCGCGCCGAGTCAGTTGACGATCGGGCTGCTGGTCCCCACCTCGCAGTACTACTTCTCCCTCATCATCAAGGGCGCAGGCCGTGCCGCCCAGCAGGCCGGCGCCCGGCTGGTGCTCGGAGTCAGCGGCTACGACCCCGACGAGGAGCTGCGGCTGCTCAAACGTTTCCTCGCGTCGCCGATCGACGCCCTGCTGATCACCCCGCTCGGCGCGGACGACGGCCCGACCCCCACCCTGGAGGCCCTCTACGACGCCCGGATCCCGGTGGTCCTGGTGGAACGGCCGCTCGAGAACGTCCTCGACCCGGGCCCGTGGGACTCGGTGTTCACCGATCACGTGCGCGGCACCGAACGCCTCGTCCGGCGCTGGGTGCAGTCCAGCGGAGGACCGGTCGCGCTCGGGATCCTCGAGGACAGCCCCAACTCGCCGCCCATCGAAGAGGGTTACCGCCGCGCTCTGGAACTCACCGGCCACGCGCCGCATGTGGTGCGGATCCCGTCCTCGGCGCATGGACATGAGGCCCACCGCACTGCGCTCGCCCGCCTCGCCGAAAGCTGCCGGGCGGAGGGCATCCGAGGCGTGCTGGTCCACAACGACGGCTGCGCGCTCGCCCTCACGGAACTGTTCCTCGAGCAGGGCGTCCGGGTCCCGGAGGATGTGGAAGTGGTGGCCTACGACGACGAGATCGCCTCCCTGGGCCTGCTCCCCCTGAGCGCCGTGGCCCCGCCGAAGTTCGAGCTGGGTCACCGTGCCGCGAGCCTCTGCCTGCAGCGGGTCCGGGACGGGTTCTGCGCCCGCGAGCGCGTGGCCCTCTCGCCGCAGTTCGTGCCACGGCAGTCCACCCGGACGCAGCTTCCGGCCGGCCTGGCGCTGTAGGGGTGGACGGGTCCGTAAGGGCGGGTCCGTCCCGGACATCCCCCGGATGCGCAGGTCACCCGGCAGCACGCCCCATTGCCCGGATCGGCATCCTCGGGGAGGGTTGATCAGGACAGATGCAGTGCTCCGAGACGTGACAGGAGAAATTCGTGACTTCCCCACACCCGGTCTTCATCGAGGAGATCCCGGTCCCCGGATCGGGACCGTACGGGATCACCATCGGCCCTGATGGCGACGTCTGGTACACCCTCGAAGGGAGCGGCGGCATCGGACGGCTGAATGCTGAAGGCATCCCTCACACCTACGACCTTGACTCCGAGTGCGGTCCGACAGTGCTCACGAACGGACCCGATGGCGCCCTCTGGTTCACCGAATACCGGTCGCACCGGATCGGGAGGATCACCCCTGACGGCGAGCTCACCGAGTATCCCCTGGAGGCCTGCGGCCCTTACGGGCTCACCCTCGGGCCGGATGACGCACTCTGGTTCACCGAGACCGTGACCGACCGCATCGGGCGGCTGTCGGCGGAAGGCACCCTGACCGAATTCCCCCTGCCGTTCGCCGAGTGCTTCCCCTCAGCGATCACGACCGGTCCGGACGGCGCCCTGTGGTTCACCATGAACCGGGCCAATGCGATCGGGAGGATGACCACCGACGGCACGGTGGACCATTACACGGTGCCCACCGCCGACTCGGGCCCGGTCGGCATCACCGCGGGCCCGGACGGCGCCCTGTGGTTCACGGAGATCGCCGCGGGCACCATCGGCCGCATCACGACGGAGGGCCTGATCACGGAATACCCGCTTCCCGACCGGACCGCCCGCCCCCACGCCATCAGCGCGGGCGACGGCCATCTGTGGTTCACCGAATGGGGCGGCAACGGCGTCGGGATCATCACCACCGAAGGACGGATCAGCACCGCCGGGTTGAAGACGCCCGCGTCGGAGCCTCACGGACTCGCCGTCGACGCCGACGGTGACTGCTGGGTGGCCCTTGAGCGCGGCCTCCTGGCCCGGTTCTCCGTGGCGGCGGATACCGCGTCGGTAGGATCACCCTCATGACGGACTCGCCCCGCAGTGGAGAGCAGCCGGAAGTCGTGCGGCTGATCGCCTGGGGTGACGAACTGCGGGAGGTGCACCAGCGGCTCCGAAAAGCGTTGCACCTCGCCCGGACCTCCCTGGAATCCAGCCCGGACGATGCTCCCGTGGGCCGTGACATCCTGTTGTTCTGCCACGGATTCTGCGCCGCATTGACAGGTCACCACCAGGGTGAGGACCGCCGGCTGTTCCCTGCGATCGAGGAGGAGCATCCAGAGCTGTCCGGCGCGCTGCGCAAACTGGCCGAAGACCACGTCCTGATCTCCCAGCTGCTGGAAGACCTGGAAGCGGCCGTGCGCAGCGCCGATCCGCCGGAACGCCTGGTCTCCCGCCTCGACGGCATCGGCGCCATCATGGAATCTCATTTCCAGTACGAGGAGAGGCAGTTGCTGACGATCCTCGACTCCCTCGAGCTGGATGCGCGGCCTCACGAGGTTCTAGGTCCGCTGTGACCCAGGGGCCGCGCCCCGGTCCGGAGGTGCCCCCTGTCCTGACGGGAGGAAAGTCCGGCGGGAAGAAGGCACGGCGGAGAGGAGAATGCACCTCGCGTTCGCCTCTGTTCGCCTGGTTGTGCATCTGAACGTCGAAGCGTTCAGTAGAGAGCGATGAACACGTCCAGCAGCTCCCGCCCCGGCTCCTCCCCGTATCGCGTCGCCCTGGCCATGCCGGAGGCGATCGCCGGGCAGTTCTTCCCGGAAGATGTCCTGCGGAACCTCCCACCGGAACTCTCCCTGATCACGGAGACACCCCTGACCGAGTACGGCTCCCCCGAGGCACTCGAGGTCCTGGGTCAGGTCGATGCCCTCTTCACCTGCTGGGGCACCGCGTGGATCGACGCCGCCGTTCTGGACCGGGCC
Organism: Arthrobacter woluwensis; assembly: GCF_030816155.1. Taxonomy (NCBI): domain Bacteria; kingdom Bacillati; phylum Actinomycetota; class Actinomycetes; order Micrococcales; family Micrococcaceae; genus Arthrobacter; species Arthrobacter woluwensis. The sequence goes on from NZ_JAUSXR010000001.1 coordinate 2,657,764, forward strand.
CCGCGGCTCCGTTCGATCCACCACGCGGCCGGCACGGTCAAGCCGCACCTCTCCCGGGACTGCTGGGAAGGCGGGATCCGGGTGACGTCCGCCGCGGACGAGAACGCCGTCCCCGTCGCGGAGTACACCGTGGCCATGATCCTGCTGGCCAACAAGAAGGTCTTCCGGCTCAGCGGGATGCTGCACCGCGAACGCGCGGAGCTGCATCCCCTCACGGTGTTCCCGGGCATCGGCAATCACCGTCGGAGGGTGGGGATCATCGGGGCATCCCGTATCGGACGGCACGTGCTGCGTCTCCTGAAGCCGTACTCACTGGAACTCCGCATCGCCGACCCCTACCTGAGCGCCACGGAGGCGGAGTCCCTGGGGGCGACACTGCTCCCACTGGACGAACTCGTCGCCACGAGCGACGTCGTCTCCCTCCACGCGCCGTCCCTGCCCAGCACGGCCGGGATGATCAGCCGGGAGCTGCTGGGAACCCTCAGGCCCGGGGCCACCTTCATCAACACCGCGCGGGGTGAGCTCGTGGATCAGGAGGCGCTGGTCGAGCGCCTGGCCCGCGGTGACATCGACGCAATTCTGGACGTCACCACCCCGTGGGTGCTCCCGGAGGACTCGCCGCTCTACACCCTGCCGAACGTCGTCCTCACACCGCACATCGCCGGCTCCCTGGGCACCGAGCTGGAACGGCTCGCGGAGAGCGCGATCGCGGAGGCCGCCCGCGCCGCCCGGGGCGAGTCCCTCCTCCATGAGGTGACGCTCGCCGAACTGGACCGCATGGCCTGACCCGCCGTCGTCGTCCGGCACCCTTGCCTTGTGTGCTCAGTTGTTGCGGGTTCCGGTGGCCAGGACCCGCAACAACTGAGCACACAACGGGAGCAGGGCAGGGTCATCCCGGAGGCGCACCCGTATCTCCACCCGTGCTCCGAGGCGCGGCCCAGGCGCCGCGATTAAGCTGGGCTTCGTGAGCACCGTGCAGACCCTCGATGACCGTCCCGGCGCGCCCCTGACAGGCCTGACACCGGATCAAGTGGCCGAACGCGTGGCGGCGGGCGCCGTCAACCGGACCGAGGACTCCACCGGGCGCAGCACCTGGCAGATCGTCCGGGCCAACGTCTTCACGCGCATCAACGCGATCTTCGCGGTCCTGGCCGCGATCGTGGTGTCCACCGGGTACTTCATCGACGCGGCGTTCGGCCTGCTGATCATCGCGAACAGCGTGGTCGGCATCATCCAGGAGATCCGGGCGAAGCGCACCCTGGACCGCCTGGCGATCGTCGGGCAGGCGAAGCCCCGTGTCCGCCGGGGCGGCGCCAGCCAGGACATCGCACCCGAGGACGTGGTCCGGGACGACCTCATCGAGCTCGGCCCCGGCGACCAGGTCATGGTGGACGGCGAGGTCCTCGAAGCGTCCAGCCTGGAGGTGGACGAGTCCCTGCTCACGGGCGAATCGGACGCCCTCGCCAAGACTCCCGGGGACGAGGTCCTCTCCGGCAGCTTCGTCTCCTCCGGTTCCGGCCTGTACCGCGCCACGAAGGTCGGCTCGGAGGCCTATGCCGCGAAGCTCTCCGCGGAGGCCAGCAAGTTCACCCTGGTGAACTCGGAACTGCGCAACGGCATCAACAAGATCCTCAAGGTCATCACCTGGCTGCTCATCCCGGCCGGCGTGCTCTCCATCTACAACCAGCTCTCCGGACATCAGGCGCTGTCCGACGCCCTGCGCGGCATGGTCGCCGCGCTGGTGCCCATGGTCCCGGAGGGCCTGGTCCTCATGACCACGATCGCCTTCGCCGTCGGCGTCATCCGCCTCGGCCGCCGCCAGTGCCTGGTCAACGAACTGCCCGCCATCGAGGGCCTGGCCCGCGTGGACGTGGTGTGCGCGGACAAGACGGGCACGCTCACGGAGAACGCCATGCGGCTGGGTTCCGTCGAGGTGCCGGGAACACTCCCCGCGGACGACGACGCCGCCACCCCCGGCGCCGACGGAGCCGCCCGCCAGCTGGCCGCCTCAGCCCTGGCGGCACTGGCGGCGAGCGACCCGCGGCCCAACGCCTCCATGGAGGCCATCCGCGAGGCCTACCCCGCCGCACCGTCCTGGGAGGTCTCCGAGACCCTGCCCTTCGCCTCCAGCCGCAAGTACAGCGGCGCGACCTTCCGGGACGACGCGGCCGCGGACGCCTCCGGCAGCTGGCTCCTCGGAGCGCCGGACGTCCTCCTGGACGCGGCCGAGGCCGCGGGCGTCACCGGACTGGAACCGTGGCGCCGCGAGACCGACCGTTTCGGCTCCACCGGCCTGCGCGTGCTGCTTCTGGCCCGCGCCCGCGAACTCGACTCCGCGACGATCCAGGCCCCCGCGGCTCTCGTGATCCTGGAACAGAAGGTCCGGGCCGAGGCGCCCGCCACGCTGGAGTACTTCGCGGAGCAGAACGTGAAGGTCAAGGTGATCTCCGGGGACAACGCCGATTCGGTCGGAGCCGTGGCCCGGTCCCTGCACCTGGCCGGGGCCGAGCGCACCGTGGACGCCCGCACCCTGGGTACCGACCCGGCCACGCTGGCGGATGAGGTGGACCGTGGGACCGTCTTCGGCCGGGTGACCCCGGATCAGAAGCGCGCCATGGTCAAGGCCTTGCAGTCCAAGGGCCACACCGTCGCCATGACCGGCGACGGCGTCAACGACGTCCTGGCCCTCAAGGACGCGGACATCGGGGTGGCCATGGGTGCCGGCAGCCCCGCCACCCGTGCCGTGGCCCAGATCGTGCTGCTCGACAACTCGTTCGCCACCCTCCCGCACGTCGTGGCCGAGGGGCGTCGGGTCATCGGCAACATCGAGCGCGTCGCCACCCTGTTCCTGACCAAGACGGTCTACTCCGTGCTGCTGGCCATTCTCGTGGGACTGCCCGGGCTGATCGGGCTGGACCAGGTGCCGTACCCGTTCCTGCCCCGCCACGTGACGATCGTGGGGTGGTTCACCATCGGCCTGCCCGCCTTCGTCCTGTCCCTCGCACCCAACCATGACCGGGCTCAGCCGGGCTTCGCCTCCCGGGTCCTGCGGCGCGCGCTGCCGGCCGGCGTCGTCGTCGGCATCGCGGCTTTCGTGTCCTATCTGATGGTGCGCGGCGATGCCGTGCCGCAGGCGCAGAGTTCGACCGCGGCCCTGCTGACCCTCATGACGATCGCCCTGTGGGTGCTCGCGATCGTCGCACGGCCGTACACCTGGTGGAAGGCACTGCTGCTGGCGGCGATGATCGGCGGGACGGTGGCCATGTTCGCGATCCCCGGGGCCCGCTCGGTGCTGCAGCTCGAGATCGGCGGACCGGCACAGCTCTGGACGGCGTTCGGGGTTGCGGCCGTGGGCATCGTGCTGGTGGAGATCGCCTGGTGGTTCGGCAACCGGAAGACCCGCGCCACAGCCTGACCCCCTCCCTTCCCTCACGCGAACCGCCAGTGGTGGCCCGTATCCACCCCGGACACGGGCCACCACTGGCGGTTCGCGCGCTGCGTGCTGTGGAAGGTACAGCCGCGCACTTCTGTTCGGGTGGTTGCCGGAAGATGTACAGACAAGTCACCGTGGGTTCACCGGGGCCTTCTAGCGTGGGAGGTCCCAACCCCTCACGGAAGGCATTCGCATGACGTCGCTACCTCCCGCTTCCCCGGACGACAACCCCACTCCCGGCACCACCGGCCTCTCCCGCCGCGGCTTCCTCGGCGCTACCGCCGCCGCCACCGCGCTGGCCGCGGCGGGCTCCCTGCTCCCGCCGTCGGTGCAGGCCGCCATGGCCCGTCCCGTCAGCCCGGGCGGCCTGAAGTCCATCAAGCACGTGGTGATCCTGATGCAGGAGAACCGCTCCTTCGACCACTACTTCGGCTCGCTGCGCGGTGTGCGCGGCTACGGCGACCGGTCGATCACCCGCCTGCCCAACGGCAAGAGCATGTATGAACAAGCCCGCCCCACCGGCGAGACAGTCCTGCCGTTCTCGCTCCGCAAGGCCGCGGAGCTCGCCGGCCGGCCGGATTCGGACATCCAGTACCTCGGCGCCCTGGACCACTCATTCGCCGGCACCACCAAGGCCTGGAACAACGGTTGGTGCGACCAGTGGATCCCCGCCAAGGGCCCGTCCACCATGACGTTTTACGAGCGCGCCGACATCCCGCTGCAATACGAACTCGCGGACACCTTCACCATCTGCGACGCGTACCACTGCTCCGTGAACGGCTCCACCAACCCCAACCGCACCTACCTCTGGAGCGGCACCACGGGCTTCGAACCCGGCTCCACGCAGCGCGCCGTCACCAATGCGGCGTACGACTACGCGCACGGCGGCTACGACTGGACCACCTACCCCGAGCGCCTCGAGAAGGCCGGGGTCTCCTGGCGGATCTACCAGGACTGGGACAACTTCACGGACAACGCCGTCGAGTACTTCCAGACCTTCAAGAAGATCGGGCGCACCATGCTCGCGGCCGTGGACGGGAACTTCCGCACCACCGAGGAGTTCTACGACTCCCTGCACGGCAAGACCCCCGCCGAACAGGACCGTCTGCTGGCACAGCTCGACGCCGGGCGCGCCCGCCTGAGCAAGGCCGACCAGGCCCTGTTCGACAAGGCCATGCACCGCGGCCGCCCGGACACGCTCCTGGAGCGCTTCGCCGCGGACATCACCGGCCGCACGCTCCCGAAGGTCAGCTGGCTGGTCCCGTCCGCCGCCGACTCGGAACACCCCAGTTCCTCCACGCCCGTGGGCAGCGCGAACTTCGTCTACCGGATGCTGGACATCGTCGCCAGCGACCCGGAGACCTGGGACAGCACCGCGATCTTCCTGAACTTCGACGAGAACGACGGCTACTTCGACCACGTCCCGCCGCCCGTCCAGCCCCGACCGGCCTCGGGCGAGTCGACCGACTGGACCACGGCCCGCCCCATCGGCCTAGGCCCGCGTGTGCCCATGACCGTGGTCTCCCCCTGGACCATCGGCGGGCACGTCAGCTCCGAGGTTTTCGACCACACCTCCGTGCTGCGGTTCCTGGAACAGTGGACGGGCGTGCAGGAACCGAACATCTCGGCGTGGCGCCGCGAGGTCTGCGGTGACCTCACGGGCGTCTTCGACTTCACGGCGGGCGGCACCCCGCCGCAGCTCGATCACCCGGCGCCCGTCCCCGCCGCCGTGGGCCGCTGGCACCCGGTTCCCCCGGTCGCGCAGGTGGCCCCGATCCAGGAACGCGGCGCCCGCCCGGCGCGGCCTCTCCCCTACCGGCCGCGCGTCGCCGTTTCGCTGCACGACGACGGCGTCGAGCTGTCGCTGCGCAACACCGGGACCCGCTCCACGCACTTCACCGTGTACGGCTATGCGGGTGAGGTCACCGAGCCGCGGCACGTGGACGTGAAGTCCGCGGAGACCGTCCGCCTTCCCGCGCCGAACGGCCGCGTCGACCTGATCGTCACCGGCCCGAACCGCTTCCAGTACGAGCTCAAGGGCACGACGGCGGGTGCCGCGGCCGGCGTCGACGTCTCCGTGGATCGCCGCACGGGCGACTCGCTGCACCTGGAGCTGCGGAACAACGGGACCGCCGCGGTGACGCTGCGCCTGACCTCGCTGCAGTACCGGGACCGGACCACCACGGTGCGCCTCAAGCCGGGGGCGCGCAAGCCGCTCGGCTGGGAGACGAAGAACGGCTGGTACGACGTCGAGATCACGGCCGAGCAGGACCCGACGTTCCGCCGTCGCCTGACCGGCTGCGAGGAGAACGGCCGGCCCGGCATCTCCGGCTAGTCCCGGCTCCGGCCCGAACCGCCGGTCGAGCGCCGTTCCCTGTCGGGGCGCGACGCTCGGCTGGCGTTTCGCTGTTGGACGGATCCGGAGAGCTGATTCGACGGGACTTCAGCCCATGCTCCGGGCTCGTCCGATGAGGCCTTGCAAGTACAGCGCCCGTCGGAGAATCTCGGCACGCTCCGCGGCTGAATGCACCGGCACCTGCTCGGTGTACGAGTAGCCACCGGACTGGATGTGGACGGCCACGAAACCACTGACGCGCGTCTCTTTGGCGAAGAGGAACAGCAGGCTCAGAAGGAAGAACCAGATGAAGAGAACGACCATCACGATCGCCCAGGCAGGGGTGTGCGTGGTGGTGGATGTCTGGTCGGTGGTAGTCACGTTGACCTGAGCAAGGGGCCACGCGCCGGCCGGAGTCACGACCGCTTGGTCGGTGACATGCACGTTCCCGATGCTGACAAGATGCACCGGTTCACGCATCGGCGGCCCCTGTGGCTGCATTTCCATACTCATGGTCTGGTCATCCTCTCGCGGTTCGGGTTCTACCCAGGACGGGCTGTCGTTCCTGGGACGCGCACCGCTGGAACTCCGACCAGTTCGGCGCTCGGAAGGTCCTGCAGCGCGGCACAGGGTCGAGAGTATCGGCGGCTTGCCCGCCGAATTTTCCGGAATTCTCCGGCCTGTCAGTGCTGGTGACAAGCCAGTCGAACAGGGCTGTGGAGGTGTCGAGAGAGCCACCCCTACTTGTCCGACATTTGCATATTCGTCTTCCATTCATCCGGAAGCCGCGAGATCGTCACCCACCGCCGGTTGTGTGGTTCTGCCCGTCGGAACTCCGCAAGGAGTGATCGAGACTTCCGAAAACTGAAAGGTGCACGTGACGACTGCAGCGAAATCGTCAGATCGAGCGCGAACTGCCCCACCACGTCCGAGCGTTCACCGACACCATCTCGAAGGATTCTCGGTTCCGCCGGAGGTCGCTGCGAGCAGGAAGCCCCGATGATCGGAGCCGGAGGTCTCGCCATCGTCCTGAGCCTCGGATCGGCCATGGCGGCCGCTGTGGAGAAGATCTGGCACCGGTCGAATCTGCGGGAGGTGGCCGTCACCGAGGGATACACATTCGTCTTCCAACTCACGTGCTTCGCCCTGTCGATTCCGCTGGGGATCATCGGCGCACTGAGGAGTCACCTGTCCTGGGAGTCTTTAGCGGCTTCCGCCGTCGCCGGTCTTTTCTGGGGCGCATACGCTTGGTTCAGCAACCGCGCAGACGCGAAGCTGGAAGTCGCCATCTCCACGACAGTCAGTCGATTCCGGATATTCCTGACCTGGGGCTTTGGGATCTTCGTGCTGAGTGAACAATCGACACCTCTGCAACTCGTGGGAGGTGTCCTCGTTGCTGTGGCTCCAGCGCTCATCTATGTGACCGGCCGTGGTCAGAAGAAACCTTCCCTCCTCGGCTTGGGCTATGCCATCGGCGGTTCGGTGTGTTCGGTCTGCGCGATGTTGTGTGACAAAGTCGCGATCGATCATGGTTTTGATCCATTGCTTACGACCTGCGTGTCCTTCGGCAATGGGGCCTTGCTCATGGTTCCTCTGGCCTTCCGCGTCCGCAGTTCGGGGAAGGGGCTCAGCTTGCCGGTCAGCATCGGGCGACTGGTGGTGGTCGCCTGCGTCAGTGTCTTCAGTTACATCTTGCTGATGGTCGCATTCCAGCACGGCGAATACAGCACCGTGATGCCCGTGTACTACGTGTCGCCGGTCATCGCGACCATACTTGCGATGATGTTCCTGCGAGAACGGGACTCTGCGGTGACGAGGCTGCTTGCTGTTTGTATCGCCACTGTAGGTGTCTGTCTCATCGCCGGGTCTTGATTGCGTGCGGAGATTTCACGATCGCTGCAGGCGGAGAACCGAACTACCGGCCCTCGCGAAACGCCGGTCGAGCGCAGTTCCCTTTCGGGGCGCGGCGCTCGACCGGCGTCCTGTGCGGTGAGAGGGACGGGACGTCCGTGTCAGGCGGGCAGGCCCGTGGTCGATGTGATGTGGTCCGGGATTTCCTTCATGGTATGAAGGCGGATCGAACGCTTCCGACCTAGGCGACGGGCCGGGTATCACCTCATGAGGTATATATCCATGGGTTGCCTGAGCTGGCTCTGCTGATCCTTGGGAATCCATGCACCGGTGGGGTCGCAGGGCCCAGTGTTATCGCTGTCGGTGTTCCCTGCTGCATCTGGATTACATTTCGCCGTCGGGAAGCCTGCATACCGCATGACGTAGCGGGCGCCAGCGTCAGTCCCCGACGCCACGCTGAAGTCAGATCCGTCTTCTGCGATCTGCCAAGCCATGCCAGGAGGGGCGCTTCCGGACTCGCCAGGCCGAACAGTGAAGCCGGAGTATTTAGAGGTTGTTGCCCCTTCGTTCTTCACCTCGAGCGATGCTTCGTCTATGAGGAAGGTCCCGCTTTTCCATCCGTAGGTGTAGGGGATGGCGAGTAGACCCGCGGGCGCGTTGGTGCTGGCTTGCCCGATGTCGACCGGAAATGCCATCGTTCCCGGACCTATCGGGGCCCAGCGCCCGTAGTGGTTGGTCAGCTGGGTCCGCTGCCATCCGGTGCTTTGGCTGGGCCGCGCGGCGAAGAATTGTGTACTCCCTGGTCCGTCGTCGAAGGTCTCCTCAGATGCTCTCTCATCGGTGACGTCGAAGCGGGTGTACCCAATCACTGGCCTGTTTTGCCGATCGAATCCAATGGAAACGAGTCCCGTGGCCACACCGTTGAAGGAACCTATTTGGTCAACGATCGTTGCAGTGTCGGTTTTCGAGAGGGGATCCATGGTGCCGTCTGCCCGCGGCCCTGCCACTTTGGTTCCATCCGCCCCGTACCAGGTGACGAAGTCATCGCTGACCGCGTAGGACACGAAGCCGTTGGCGCCGGCTTTCATTTCTGACCGCCAGGTCCATGCCAGGTGCCATCTGCCGTCTGGGCCGCGGAGCGGTCGCCCATGATTGGCGGGATAGGCACTTCCTCCCGTGGAGTCAAAGAGAGGGCCTTGCGGGGCAATCCAATTCCCACTCTGGTAACGGTTGTACCGCCATTCTCCGGCTCCACTGACTCCGCTTCGGTATCCGAAGTACAGGGTGCCCGCCACATCGAAGAACACCGGATAGGTCACCTGCGATTCTGGAGCGCCTGCCGCCATAGGGGTGGTCCTGGTCATTGTGCGGATGTTACCTAGCTGCGTCGACTTGAAGTAGTACATCGGGGTTGCATGCATCGAAGCGGCAAGATGGATCATTCCGTCGCTGCTGACAGCTAGTGCGATGTTGTTGTGTGCGTCGTAATGATCGAGTTGAGCGGAATCAACTTCTATGTAGTCGAATTGCCCCCATTGGCCGGCCGACATCGTTCGTTTGGCCAGAGCCAGTCGTCGGTTCTGGTTGTAGTACGCAACGTACTGGTCTTGTTCGCTCCCATCAGGACCTTTCACCGTGTATAGCGCCTGTGGGACGGGTGACATTGATTCGTTCTTCTCAGGCAGCCTCCACCCTCCCGGAGGTGTCGAAGCTGTTGGCACGGCAGGCGAGCCCGCGTAGCCGCTGAGGAACCGGGCGGTAGAGACAGGGTCGACTGTCCAGGTGGATCGCGCTGGATTGGCCGGATCGGGAATCTGGCGGATCGCGGGCGGATCGGCTGGGCGTGATGAGTCAGGCGAGGACAGCTCCACAGCGTCAAACGCAACATCGGAACTCTGAGCGACTAATCCCAGCGAACCTTCCAATGAGCGTGTGCCTTTCAGCGTTACCGTGCGAGGTGGGACGACCTGTACCCCGTCGCGGGACACCGCAAACCTGATCATGCGCGCCGGATCTGAAGCAGCTCGCCAAACGCTCAATTTGTACTTCGCATTCGGCGTTACAGAGAACGTACTATCGGCACAGTCCGAGGCGATGTCGCAAGCCGCCTCTTCCTTCATCACCGCTGCGCTGCCATACCCGTCTTCACGGGTTTCAATCCAGCGCCATCCGAACCCAGGTGCGAGTTGGAACGCGAAGTACTGTTCGTACCAGTTCTTTTGAGTTCCGGGGGCCCCGTAGAGGAATGCGCCACTCCAACGGCTTCCTGCAGCTGGCTTCAGGTCTACGGAGAATTGAAAATCCGTTCCGCTCGCCCACCGACCCGGCAACGCGGACAGAAGTCCTCGTCCGCGGCCCGCGTAAATTTCGTCGAGTGATGCCACTTTCGCAAGTCCGTCGCGGATCGACCAGTCCCCTCGAAACTCCTGCCAAGTGCCGGCGAGTTCCTGCCCAGGAAGCGTTGCGTCAGGTCCCTCGGGTCCAACACCTGCCGCACCTCGCAGGAAGTCATCTCGGAAGACGATTCCGTTGGTTGCGGCACGAAAATCATCAAAAGAGGCATCGGAGCCCTGCGAAAACAACACCGCATGGCTCTCCCAGAGCACCTATTGATGAGATATCAGGGGCAGTCACACTCTTAGTGACCAGCGGATTTCCGTTTTGCGTGATCGAGAGATCAATGCGACCATCGCGGTGGCTTCGGAGCGTCAATATTGCGGCTCGGGATGAATCGAAGTTCGCCAGTTCTCCCGTGAGGGCGATGCCCGATTCATCAAGGACTCTCGTCGGCTCGGAACCAGTCGTAGTCTTCACGACATCCCACATCGCCGGCGTTGGAGTGGAATAGCCCGTCGCCGGCGGAGTTACTCTGAGGACGAAACTTGTTCCGGCCCCCGCAGCTCGCACTCCGATTCCATGCCAACGCCGGAAGGGACTGGCTGCGGGAAGCACCGCCGCACTGACGACAGAGTCCGTTCCCAGGCTGAGGGCGTTGAGTTCTGCAGTGTTGGGCGCTCCAGCGGCCGCCCAGAGGGAACGTAATGATCCTCCGGCTGCGGACCAGCTCCCCTGCGTTTCCCAGTCCGATGGGTCGTGCCCATCGCTCTGGGTATACGATTCAGTGGCCGCGTCTCCATGCGAATCAATTTCAACATCGTCGGCGCGAATCGTACCTCGCATACTAGCCAGCCCTGCTCGCCCACCGACCGTCATCTGATATAGCGGAATAGAGAGATTCCTCTCGATCAAGACTTGAGCTGTGTCTGCACGAGAAATCTGCACTTCATAGCTGCCGTTGATCCCACCGGTCAGTTTGAGTCGTAACGTTTCACTTCCGGTCATTCCCGGAATGCTCCCGCTCGCTAAGGGTGTTTCATCGGCTGCGCCGTTCCTGACGTGCAGGAATTGCCACCATCCTCCTTGGGGTCCCTGCTTCACCCTTAGGGAGAGATAGTCGTAGATGCCGCCGCCATGGTCCGTGCTGGCATTCGCCACTATTCCGTTCCAGTCACTGACCGATGCATCTTTGGTTCCAACTGTGGCAGCGACCGTGAACTGATCGGCGAGGGGCGCCCCTTTCCGTAGCAAGAGACCGGCATCGGTCCCGCGAGTCGCTGAAGGGTCCAAGGACGCGAGCCGGACAGTTCCATCAGAATCCACCAACCATGATCGTCGAGCCTGAGTCCATCCCGGGATCACTGGGCCAGCAACGTCAAAGCTATCGACCTGAGGCCCGGCAGCTTCTACATTCGTCTGCGTGGAAACGACAAGGACGACGGCAATGCTCGCCGCGGAAAGCGCCTGAACAAAGCGTTGCGCCCGTATTCCTGATCCGAAACTCAGCATATTCTCCCCCAAATCGACGCTGACCGTCTCGGACAAAGAGTAACCCGTCTCCACCCCGCAATACACATCCCTATGCATGCGTCGGAAACGACCGATTGTGACTCACCTCGCCGTCGACAAACCTCCGCCTGGACGGACGCTATAACCTCAGGACTTTTCAAGGAGCCCTCGCCTGAACCGAATGATGGTGGCACGGCGGAGCTCGCTCTGATCACGCCGTTATCATCGGCTCGGCCGGGGCCGGGCGGAACGTCCGGTAGTGCGTGAGCCTGACGGCGACGCCGTGAGACCACCCGCGGTGCCGATCGACCCACCATGTCGCAACCCGCACTCTCCCGTTCCGGGCGTGTCTCCACCTCGTCTGCTTGGCTGGTCGGTATGAGTCAGAGATTCCTCCGCTACCAGTCCCCGGTGCCCGACAGCACGGGGATCCATCTGGGGATCTTCGCGCTGGCCAATCGGCTGGCGAAGCAGGGCCACCTCAGTCCTGAGGACTGGACGTCCTGGCGCAGCGCCAATGACTACTACGACGCCGCCTATCCGACCCCGGCGAAGTCGGTCTACGATCCCGTCGCGAATCCGGCGGCCCAGGCCTGGTTCAAGTCCACCGCCGAACACCTGCTGGCCAGGGTCGACTTCTACGTCGACCTCCTGCGCCGCTACGACGTCGCCTGCGAGCTGTTCCACTCGGACGATCCCGGCCGGGTCGTCTACGAGGACGACGTCCAGATCGTCGTCGTGCCGCAGAAGGCGGTTTCCCCAGAGCCGCCGTCCGAGGCGGCCGCGCTCTCAGCCCGGTGAGGTTCTCTGCTGACAGCAGAGAACCTCCTGCCCGGCGACCCGCCGTCCTACGATGAAGCATGGCCGAGAATCCCTTCCGCGAACAGCGCTCCGAAGCCCCCGACGTCGTCGCTCACCTCTCGCCAGTGAGCCCCCTGAGGCGGGAGCCTCTGTGGCGTCACCTCCTCGGCGGGTCGCTGCGCCGGCGGCGGACCGAGCGGGGTGAAACCCTCGAGACAGTTGCCGCGCGGGCCGGCGTCTCGACGCAGTACCTGTCCGAGATCGAGCGTGGCCGCAAGGAGCCGTCGAGCGAGATCATCGCCGTCGTGGCCCGTGCCCTGGACGTCACCCTCGTGGATCTCACCCTCGATGTGGCGCAGACCCTCACGGTCGAGCGTCCCGTGGCGGAGCAGAGCATGGCCGGCCCGACCTGCTTCGCGCTGGCCGCCTGATCCCTGACCCCGGCGCGGCCCTGCTCAGCGTTTCGTGATCACGAGGTCCAGCAGGCCGTAGTCGCGCGCCGCCTGAGCGGTGAAGGTGCGATCCCGGTCGGTGTCCCGGCGCAGGGTCTCCACGCTCTGGCCCGTGTGAAGCGCGAGCGCCTCCTCGATATCCGAGCGGATGCGGATCACCTCGTCGGCCTGCAGGATGAGGTCGGGAATCGTTCCCCGGCCCTGCGCCGCGGGCTGATGGAGCACGATGCGGGAGTGCGGAAGCGCCGCCCTCTTGCCGTCCGCGCCGGCGGCGAGCAGAACCGCCCCCACCGCGACGGCCTGCCCGACACACGTGGTCGCCACGTCCGGCTTGATGAACGTCATGGTGTCGTAGATCGCCAGCATGGCGCTCGGGTCGCCGCCCTCGCAGTTGATGTAGAGCTGGATGTCATGCTCCGGGTTCTGCGCCTCGAGATACAGCAGCTGCGCGATGAGCGCGTTGGCGACGCCGGCGTCGATCCCCGTGCCGAGGTACACCACCCGTTCGGTGAGCAGGTGCGAGTAGACGTCCATGATGCGTTCACCGCGCGGATGCTGAGCGATGACGTTCGGAATCGTGTAGCTGCTCATCGGACGGCCCCTCCCGTGGCATGCGCAAACCCTGCGGCGACGCGCGACGACGGCCGGAACTCCTCGAAGGAGCCGACCACCGCGTCGATGAAGCCGTAAGCCCTGGCCTCCTCCGCCGTGTACCAGTGGTCGTGCAGGGAGTCTTCGTGGATGCGCTCCACCGGTTGGCCGGTGTCCTGGGCGATCAGTCCGAGGACGGTGTCCCGCATATGGCGAAGATCGTCGGCCTGCAGGGCGATGTCGACCGCCGTTCCCCCGATGCCCGCCGAGCCCTGATGCATCAGGATGCGGGCGTGCGGGAGGGCTTTCCGTTTGCCCTGGGCGCCGGAGGAGAGCAGGAACTGCCCGGCGCTGCACGCGATACCGAGGGCGAGCGTGGAGACGTCGTTCGGGATGGTGCGCATGATGTCCCGGATGGCCAGCATCGCGGGAACGGAGCCGCCCGGGGAATGGATCCAGAGGGCGATGTCCGCCGACGGGTCCTCGGCGGCCAGCAGCATCAGCTGGGTGGCGAGCACGGTGCCGTTGTCGTCATCGAGGACGCCATCCAGCACCAGGACACGGCGCTCGAAGAACTCGCGCCGCATGGATTCGGAAAAGAGAGCTTGTTTCGGAGCATCAGTCATGAAGCCATCGTCACCCTGCGCGCCCCGGCCGTGGGCCCTTCTCTGCCACGGGCAGAGCAGCCCACAGCAGAGAGGTCCCGGTCACCTGACGATCTGGCTGAGGGCGAGCACGCCGCCCTGGGGGTCCGCGATCAGAGCGTTCCGAAAGCCCGGCGCATCGACCGGAGGCATGAGCACGGACCCGCCGAGCTCGACGACCCTGCGCGCGATGTCATCCGCGTCGGCGACCTGCACATTGATCGCCCAGTGCGTCGGCACGCCGGAGGCAGCGGGGGTTTCCGTGGCCACGGCGACCACGTCGTCGGGAAGGTCCGGGTCGGCGGCCTTGCGCGTGCTGCCGTCCAGGCGCCACAAGGCGAGCGCCGAACCGGGCACTGGCTCCATCCGCCACCCGAAGACCGCGGCGTAGAACGCGCCGGCCGCCTCGACGTCGGGGGTGTGCAGTGCGCTCATCTGCCAGGCGTTGGGGACGTCGACGGCTTCGCTCATGATCGGGGCGCTGCCTTCGCGTGCTCCGAACGCGGCGCCGGCCGGGTCCGTGAACAGCGCCGTGCGTTCACCCTCCCGGACCTCCTGGGGCCCGGCGAGCACCGTGCCTCCGGCTTCCTGGACGGCGTCGACGGTCGCATCCAGGTCAGTCACCAGCACGTACATCACCCAGGCGCCCCGGTCGAGGATCGGCGGTGCCTGCGCGACGCCGGCCACACGTCGCCCGTCGAGGCGCGCGACGCGGGAGCCGTTCGGTCCCGCCACATCAAACGTCCAGCCGAACAGCTCACCGTAGAAGGACGCTGCGGATTCCGGGTCAGGCTGAAGCGTCTCGACCCAGCAGGGCGACCCTGCGGGAAATGAAGGGGTGCCGGTCATGCCATGAGCTCCTCACCTGTAGGACATCGTTGTTCCAGAAACTGCCGCAGGCGGACCCGCGGTTCCTCACTGCCCTGGACCATATCGGGCCTTAACCGGACGACGTGCCAGTCCAGCTCAACGCTCCGGCCGGCTGAGGCTCTCTTCAGGCGGGCAACGACGGAATATCGTGGCCCGCCTGAAGAGCTAACTGAGAGTTACCGGTCGCCCTCTCACTTCTGTCGCGACTTAGGGTCCTGACGGAGGAAAGGTATGGAAACTACCGTTGCTGCAAGAAACAGACAGGCAAGCACGAAGAGCACGGGTTCGAAAGAACCCAGAAATCCGGTACCTTCCGGGTCCCAGAACAGGGCCCCAATATGATTCGCGGCGATGGTTGCGAAAGCGACTACGGCCAACGATCCGATGATGACTCGTGCTTTCCTCAAAGTGGCCAGCATGTCCATGTCACCCAACTGTAGTTGAACTGCGCACCATTCCCGCCGACATTGCACAAGGATCCACGCAGCAAGAGCGGGTCTTGTTTCCTTCGATTGATTCAGCACTGTTGAGCACCGCTGAGACGTGAAATGGCCCATTCCTCGGCTGGCCGCTCCCCCAACGCACAACGCCGGTCGAGCACGGCTCCGTGAGGGGCCATCGTGCTCGACCGGCGCTTTGTGCCGGAGTCCCGGGAAATCAGAGCTGCGCGAAGGCCTGCTCCAGGTCCGCCAGGAGATCCTCGACGTCCTCGATGCCGCAGGAAAGACGCAGTAGGTTGTCGGGAACGGCAAGCTCGGTGCCCTTGACCGAGGCGTGGGTCATCTCCGCCGGGTAGTTCATGAGGGACTCGATGCCGCCCAGGGACTCGGCCAGCGTGAACACCCGGGTGGACTCGGCCACCTTGCGGGCTGCCTCGGCGCCGCCCTTGAACTGCACGGACACCATGCCACCGAAGCCGCGCATCTGCTTCGCCGCGAGTTCGTGACCGGGGTGGTCGGGCAGGCCCGGGTACAGCACAGCCTCCACTTCGGGCCGGGTCAGCAGCCACTCGGCCACAGCCTGTCCGTTCTGGCAGTGACGATCCATGCGCACGCCCAGGGTCTTCAAACCGCGGGTGGTGAGGAACGCGTCCATGGGGCCGGAGACGCCACCGGCGGCGAACTGCAGGAACTGCACCTTCTGCGCCAGTTCCTCGTCGTTGAGCACCACGGCGCCGCCCACCACATCGGAGTGTCCACCGATGTACTTGGTGGTCGAGTGGATGACGATGTCGGCACCCAGCGCCAGCGGGTTCTGCAGGTACGGCGAGGCGAAGGTGTTGTCCACCACCAGGAGGGCCCCGGCGTCGTGGGCGATGTCCGCGAGCGCGGCGATGTCGCTGATGCGCATCATGGGGTTCGACGGCGTCTCGACCCAGAGCAGGCGGGTCTGGTGATCGCGCACGGCCTGAGCGGTGGCTTCCAGATCGGCCAGGTTCACGGCGGTGTTGCCGATGCCCCAGTCCCCGTGGATGCGGGAGATCAGACGGTACGTGCCACCGTAGGCATCGTTGCCCAGCACGATGTGGTCCCCCGGGCGGCAGAGGGCCCGGATCAGGGCGTCCTCCGCAGCCAGGCCGGACCCGAAGGAGTAGGCGTACTTCCCGCCCTCCACCGCGGCGAGCTGCTCCTGGAGCGCGTCACGGGTGGGGTTGCCACCGCGGCCGTACTCGTAGCCGTCGCGCAGGCCGCCGATGCCGTCCTGGGCGTAGGTGGAGGAGAAATGCAGAGGCGGGACCACGGCGCCGGTCCGGGGTTCGAAGGCCTGGCCGGCGTGAACTGCGGTGGTGTTGAACCCCGCGGTGCGGTCAGCTGCGTGGGACATGGTGTTTCCCTTCCATGAGGCGTGTGCCGGTGGGCGTTAGTTGCTGAGGTAGGCGAGGAGATCGTGACGGGTCACGATGCCCACGGGCGCTCCGACGAAGGTCACCATGATGGTGTCCGACTCGGAGAGCAGGGCGCGGGCCGCGGAGATGGACTCGAGGGAGCCGATCACGGGCAGCTTCTCCCCCATGTGGTCCGCGATCTTGTCCGTCATCTTGGCTTCGCCGCGGAAGAGCTTGCTGGTCAGGGTGCGTTCGTCCACGGATCCCAGGACCTCGCCCATCACCACGGGCGGTTCGGCGGACAGCACGGGAATGTGGTCCACCCCGTATTCGTTCATGATGTTGATGACGTCGCGGACGGATTCGTTGGGGTGGATGTGGACCAGGTCCGGCAGGGATCCGTTCTTCCCTTCCAGCACGGCGCCCACGGTGTCCTCTTCGGCGCCCGGGAGGAAGCCGTAGGACCGCATCCACTGGTCGTTGAAGATCTTGGCGAGGTAGCCACGCCCGGAGTCCGGGAGGATCACCACGACCACGGCCTCCTTCGGGAGATCCTTCGCCGCACGCAGCGCCGCGACCACGGCCATGCCGCTGGAACCGCCCACCAACAGGCCCTCTTCACGGGCGAGCCGGCGGGTCATGGCGAAGGAGTCGGCATCCGAGACGGCGATGACCTCGTCCGGCACGGACTTGTCATAATTGCCGGGCCACATGTCCTCGCCCACGCCCTCGACGAAGTACGGGCGTCCGGTGCCACCGGAGTAGACGGAGCCCTCCGGGTCCGCGCCGATGACCTTGACCTGGCCACCTTCGGATCCGGGACGGTCCGCGGAGACCTCTTTGAGGTACCGGCCGGTGCCGGTGATGGTGCCGCCGGTGCCCGCGCCGATCACCACGTGGGTGATCTTGCCGTCGGTGTCCTGCCAGATCTCAGGACCGGTGGACTCGTAGTGGCTGCCGGGGGCGGCCGGGTTGGAGAACTGGTCCGGCTTATAGGCGCCGGGGATCTCGCGGACCAGACGGTCCGAGACCCCGTAGTAGCTCTGCGGGCTGTCCGGGGCCACGGAGGTGGGGGTCACCACGACTTCGGCGCCGTACGCCTGCAGCACGGCACGCTTGTCCTCGCCCACCTTGTCCGGGACCACGAAGATGCACTTGTAGCCCTTCTGCTGAGCCACGAGCGCCAGGCCCACACCCGTGTTGCCGCTGGTTGGCTCCACGATGGTGCCACCGGGCTGGAGCTTGCCGCTCGCCTCCGCATCCGCGACCATCTTCGCCGCGATGCGGTCCTTGATGGACCCGCCGGGGTTGAGGTATTCGAGCTTGACCAGGACGGTGGCTTCGATGCCTTCGGTCACGTGGTTGAGCTTGATGAGGGGCGTGTTGCCGATCAGGTCCAGGACGGACTCCGCGTACTTCATGGCATCAACTCTATCCGCTGGCACTGACAGCGTGGGGGCGTCAGGAGGGATGTGGAAATCCAAGGTCACGCGGGCCTGTGGAAAGGCCCCGGGAGGGATTCAGGCCCCCGGTTCGCGCGTCGCCCGGTAGACGTGCTCGGAGAACCGGTTGAGATGATCTTCGCAACCGGAGAGTCGGCCGGAGGCCTCCTGCGCCTCCGGGAGTGCGAGGACGTCGCGCCTCTTCAGATCCCGGTACCAGCGGCGCAGCCGGTCCAGGCTCTGTTCCTCCTCTTCAAGTTCGGCGAAGGTGAATTTCTCCTTGGCGATCTCCCGGTCGATCTCCTCGGCGAATTTTCCGCAATCAGCCAGGAACTCGCGCCATTCATCCGCCCGGGCCGCCCGGAACGCGGACTCGATGAAGTCCTGCGAGGCACGGTCCCGCGGGCCGGCGTCGAACATCGCCAGGGTCCCGCCGCCGTCGGCCGCGAGCTGCGCGGCTTTCTCCAGCGCCGAGCGGAAGGGTTCGGTGGCAGGCAGCGCCCAGGTGCTCTGCGAGATGAGGACGGCTCCGGCACGGCGCAGCTCACGCCAGACCGCCACCCGGTGCCGCGATGGTTCGGCCGGGACCTGGACGACGGCAAGAACCCATTCGATCTCTGCACCCATGCCTTGGACCGTAACACCTGACGAGCCCTGACCGCTCACTGCAGACACCTGATCATTTGTAACACCTGTTACATTGGATGGTGTGACGGCATCGAAAGACACAGCCCGCCCCCTCGTCCCCCTCTACCTGGCGGGCTTCACCTCCGCCTTCGGAGCGCATGGAGTGGCCTCGGTCCTGGGCGCGGAATCGGCCGATCTGGGACTGACCCTCCTGGGGCTCGGGGCGGTCCTGGCGCTGTACGACCTGGCCGAGGTCGTCCTGAAGCCGGTCTTCGGGGCCCTCAGCGACCGGATCGGCGCGAAGCCGGTGATCATCGGCGGCCTGATCGCCTTCGCCGCGGCGTCCCTCCTGGCCTTGCTCAGCGCCTCCCCCGCCATGCTGGCCCTCGCCCGGCTGGGGCAGGGCGCGGCCGCGTCGGCGTTCTCCCCGGCGTCGTCGGCCGCGGTCGCACGACTGGCCGGCAAGGAACGGCTCGGCCGGTACTTCGGACGGTACGGCGCCTGGAAAAGCCTGGGGTATGTGCTGGGTCCGTTGATCGGAATCGCCCTCACCGGATGGTTCGGGATCCAGTCCCTCTATCTGGCTCTCGCACTCTTCGCCCTGGCCGCGACCGCCTGGGTGAGCCGCGGCCTTCCGGCGCTGCCCCCGGCGCCCCGGCAACGCTCGACCCTCCGGGATCTGGCACGACAGATGACGGCGCGCGGCTTCCTGCTGCCCACCCTGCTGATGGCCATGACCACCGCCGTTCTCGGCGTCGCGGTCGGTTTCCTGCCCCTGCTGGCCGTCCGGCTGGAGCTTCATCCCCTGACCGGCGCCGCCGCGGTGGCCCTGCTCGCTCTGACCTCGACCGCCGTGCAACCGGTCATCGGACGCCTGCACGACGAAGGGCGGCTCCGGACCGCCACCGGCAGCGCCGTCGGCATGGCCCTGGCCGCCGCCGGCCTCACCCTTCTCGCCCTCTGGCCGAACGCCGCCACGCTCTTCGCTGCGACCCTGGCATTCGGCGCGATGGCCGGCACGCTGACGCCGCTCGCCTTCGCGCACCTCGCCGCGACGACCCCCGAGGAGCGGATGGGCCGGACGATGGGCAGCGCCGAAATGGGACGCGAACTCGGCGACGCCGGCGGGCCTCTCCTCGTCGGCGCGCTCGCCACCGTCTGGACCCTGCCGGCCGCCCTTCTCACGCTGGCGGGCCTCAGCGCGGTCGCCGGCGCGGCAGGCTGGAGCGGTCTCCGGCGCGACGACGACGGCGACCCGCCGAGCCGCTGACCGCCCCGCCGAGCGCCGCCATCCCGCGCCGACCACCTGACCAGCGACGACGTCACCGCCCGCTCCGAAAAGGTCCCAGGAACCCGCCGAAAAGCACCCGAAACACCCCCTCCCGGAGCTTCGCCACCCCCTCCGGAAGGGGACCCGAAGTATCCACAGGCAGCCCTTCGCCCGATTGACTTAATCGAACATACTTTCGAATAATGGAGGCATGCCACTCCCGCTCAGCTCCGTCTCCACCGCCTCCGCGGAGGACGGTCTGCGCGCGCTCCAGGAACGCATCCACGTGATGCAGGGCAGGGGCAACAGGGAGGGCTCTCACCCCGTGATTCCGGGGTTTCGAAGGCTTTTCCCCTCTGGGCTGAAGGGCGGTGCGGCGTATTCGCTCGAGACCCCTCTTTCCGTGGCCATGGCTCTGCTCGCCGGGCCGTCCGCGAACGGCCAGTGGTGCGGCGCGGCGGGCATCCCCGACTTCGGCGCCGAGGCCGCCGCGGGCTTCGGCGTCGCGCTCGAACGGTTCGTGCTGGTCCCGGACACCGGGCCGGAATGGGTCCCCGTCGTCTCGACCCTTGCGGACGTCCTTCCGGTGCTGCTGGTCCGTCCTCCCGGCCGGGTCGCCCCCGGAGACGCGGCGCGCCTCGCTTCACGTCTGCGTGAACGCGGCGGAACGCTCCTGGTCCTCGGCCCCTGGCCGCAGAGCGAGGGGCTGCTCCGGGTGCGCGGCTCGCGCTGGGAAGGCCTCGGCGACGGGCATGGTCATCTGCGGCGGCACCGGGTGGAGCTGGAACTCCAGCACCGTGGGCGCACCAGGACCACCTCCCTGGATCTCGCGTCACTGGATTCCTCCGGAAACCCGGACGGCGCCGGAACGTGGCAGGGCACCGGAGGACAGTCAGCGTCCCGGGGCCCGCACGCGTCGACGGCTCGCCGCCCTGCTCTCGTGCAAGTCTCACCATGAACGCGAGAAGACCGGATGCGGGAACACCGGGCACAGGAACACCCAGCGCGGGGACGCCGGCCGGCATCCCCCGGGCGCTCATCGTCTGGTTCCCCGACTGGCCACTCGTCGCCGCGCAGCTGGCCGAGGAGCTCCCTGAACGCGTCCCCGCGGCACTCCTGGAGAAAGGTCTCGTCGCGGTCTGTTCGTCCGAGGCCAGGGCAGCCGGCGTGGTCCGGGGCATCCGCGTCCGCGAAGCGCAGTCCCGCTGCCCCGAGCTCGTGACGCTGCATGCCGACCCTGACCGGGACTCCCGGGAGTTCGAGCCGGTCGTCACGGCTCTCGAGGCCGTGCTGCCGGGGGTGCAGATCCTCCGGTCCGGCCTGTGTGTCATCCGTGCCCGGGGCGCCGTCCGCTACTACGGGAGTGAGGAGGCCGCCGTCGGCGCCGCCCTCGAAGCTGCCGCGCAGCTGGGGCTCGAGGCGAGGGCCGGGATCGCCGATTCGGTGTTCGCGGCCGAACAGGCGGCTCGCAGCACCACGGAGCTCTCGCCGCTGTTCATCGTGAAAGAAGGAGACTCCCCCGCTTTCCTCGCCGGGATTCCGGTCACGGTTCTGGGAGAGCCCCGGCTCGTCTCCTTGCTGATCCGTCTCGGCATCCAGACTCTGGGCAGCCTCGCGGCCCTGTCATCATCGGACGTCCGGTCCCGGTTCGGCGCCGCGGGGTTCCTGGCACACGCCTGTGCCCGCGGGCGGGATCCCCGGGAGATCGTGCCACGGATCCCGCCTCCTCCCCAGGACCGGACCATCACTTTCGAACCCGGCCTGGACCGGGTGGATCAGATCGCTTTCGCCGTGCGGCCGACCGCGGAGGAATTCGTGGAACGGCTGCGCCGCCAAGGGCTCGCCTGCACCACCTTGCGAGTGAGCATCACGGACGACGCCGGGCATCGCTCCGAACGCAGCTGGGGACACCCGCATCACTTCGGCGCGGGCGACGTCGTGGACCGCATCCGCTGGCAGCTCCAGTCTTCCGGCGCTCCGGCCCCGGCACGCCGGAAGACCACCTCGGCCGACACTGCCGCCCCGGGAGCCCGGTGGAGGATGACGGGCGAAGCCCTCGGCGCCCCCATCGTCCAGATCAGGGTCATCCCGGACGCCGTGGACCTGCTGGGCCGCCGCGGACAGGCCCTGTTCGGCGGGGTGGACGAACGTCTCGACCATGGCCTCCGGCGTCTCCAGACGATGCTCGGCCATGGATCCGTGCTGCACCCCGTGCCGGGAGGCGGCCGTCTCCTGGCGGAACGCAGCCTGCTGGTGCCCTGGGGCGAGGAAGCCCCGTCCGGCACGGCAGCACGCGCGGGACGGCCCTGGCCCGGCGCCGTCCCGGATCCTTTGCCTGCCACGGTGTTCCCCGAACCCCTGCCGGTCCGCTTGCTGGACGAGCACTCGGGCACCCTGCAGGTCGGGGAACGAGGGGATCTGGCCGCGCCTCCGGCCTGGTTTTCCCCCGGTCCCCGTGCCCTGCGCCGGGCCGTCGTGGGGTGGGCCGGGCCCTGGCTGCTGCGGCAGCGCTGGTGGGATGCGGAGGAGAAACGCCAGGCCGAGCGCTTTCAGATCCTCGACAGTGAGAACGAGGCCTGGCTTCTGCTCGGCGAAAGCGGCGAGTGGTGGGCGGAAGCCCGGTACGACTGACAGCATGAGCAGGCGGGGCAGCCACTCTGAACAGCGGAAAGGAGAAGACGGTGGGCTGGAACAACCCCTCCATGCCATGGCAACAGCTCCATGACATCCTCGACGGCACCGAGGTCCAGCGTGCCGGGAAACGGAAGGCCAAGCGCACTGACGCCGGGCGGGCTCCGATCGAGCGTGACGGCGGGGACAGCCCCGCGTGGTCCCACAAACGAGGTCCGTACATCCCTCTCCCTCAGCTGCTCGCCGCAGCCACCGAAGAGTCCGGAGCGGACCCTGCCGAAGCCAGCACTTCGCCCCTCACCGCCTCGTCCCCCAGCACCCCACTCCCCAGCGCAGATCCGGAATCCTCCGGCGAAAGCGGACGCACGACGGCGGCCGGAACCAGTGCCACCATTCCGTACGCCGAACTCCATGCACATTCCCACTACAGCTTTCTGGACGGCGCTTCCTCCCCGGAGGAACTCGTGGAGGAAGCCGTGAAGCTGGGCCTGCACGCCCTGGCCATCACCGACCATGACGGCTTCTACGGGGTGGTCCGTCTGGCCGAGGCCGCCGAAGCCTATGGGCTCAAAACCATCTTCGGCGCGGAGCTTTCCCTCGGTCTGAGTGCCCCGCAGAACGGGGTGGCCGACCCCGAGGGCGAACACCTCCTGGTGCTGGCCCGGGGCGAGGAGGGCTACCACCGTCTGGCCGGGGCCATCACGCAGGCCCAGCTCGCCGACGGTGCGGAGAAAGGGCGCCCCGTCTTCGACCTCGACGACCTCGCCGTGCGACTCCGTGGACACGCCGTGGTGCTCACGGGCTGCCGTAAGGGTGCCGTCCGGCGTGCCCTCGCAGGAGCCGGTGCGGACGGCGGGTTCCGCAGCCCCGAAGCCGCCGCCGAACACGCCGTGCGCCGCCTTGTCGAGCGGTTCGGGCCGGAGGGCGTCGCCGTCGAGCTCTTCGATCACGGCAACCCTCTCGACAACGCACACAATGACGCCCTCGCCGCGATCGCCGACCGGCTGGGCCTGCCCTGCGTCGCCACGAACGCGGTGCATTTCGCGGAGCCGTCCCGCCACCCGCTGGCCACGGCCCTCGCCGCGGTGCGGGCACGACGGAGCCTCGATGAGATGGACGGCTGGCTCCCCGCGAGCGACGGGGCCCATCTGAGAAGCGGGGCCGAGATGGCCCGGCGCTTCGCGCGGTATCCGGGCGCGGTGGAGAACACCGTCCTGCTGGCCGACCAGCTGTCCTTCTCCCTCCGCTCGGCACGTCCGAAGCTCCCGAAACAGGACGTCCCCGAGGGACACACCCCCATGTCGTATCTGCGCGAGCTGGTGGAGCAGGGCATCACGGAGCGGTATGGCACTCCCGGGCCTGGGTGGCATGGCCCCGCACCTGTGGAGGAGGTACGGGCGCGGGTCGAGCAGGAGCTGGCGGTGATCGAGAAGAAGGACTTCCCGGGCTATTTCCTGATCGTTCGCGAGATCACCCAGTTCGCAAAGAGCCGCGGCATCCTCTGCCAGGGTCGGGGTTCCGCCGCGAATTCCGCCGCCTGTTACTTCCTCGGCATCACGGCCGTGGACAGCATCCAGTACCGTCTGCCGTTCGAACGCTTTCTTTCGAGCCTGCGGGAAGAGGAACCGGACATCGACGTCGATTTCGACTCGGATCGGCGCGAAGAGGTCATTCAGCACGTCTACGCCACCTACGGGCGGGCCAATGCGGCACAGGTGGCGAACGTCATCAGCTACCGGCCCAAGAACGCCGTGCGGGATGTGGCGAAGGCCTTCGGCTACAGCCAGGGCCAGCAGGACGCCTGGTCCAAGCAGCTGAACCGCTGGGATGCCCTCTCGGAGGCGCGGGAATCCACCGCGGGCCCGGACGACGCCGCTCCGGACACTTCACACCGGAACGCCGCAGGCCGGGGCAAGGTAGGCCGGGGCGACGCGAGCCGGGACCCGGCAGCCCGGAATCCGGCAGCCCGGGACCAGGCCGCGGCGAAGGGGACGCGGCCCTCCGATTCCTCAGCGTCCTCCGGAGAAACGACGGACGACGCCGTCATTCCGGAACCCGTCCTCGCCCTCGCGGAGCAGCTGCTCGGCTATCCGCGGCACCTCGGCATCCACTCGGGCGGCATGGTCCTGACCGAGCGCCCCGTGGGGGAAGTGGTGCCGATCGAACACGCGCGCATGGAGAACCGCACGGTTCTGCAATGGGACAAGGACGATTGCGAGTGGATGGGGCTCGTCAAGTTCGACCTCCTGGGCCTGGGGATGCTCGCGGCGCTCCAGTACTGCTTCGACCTGGTCGAGGAGAACTTCGGCGAGCGCTGGACCCTGGCCGATCTGCCGAAGGAAGAGCCCGCCGTTTACGACATGCTCTGCCGGGCCGATTCGGTGGGGGTCTTCCAGGTGGAGTCCCGGGCGCAGATGAGCACGCTCCCCCGCCTGCGCCCACGGGAGTTCTATGACCTGGTGGTGGAGATCGCGCTCATCCGGCCCGGTCCCATCCAGGGTGGCGCCGTCCATCCTTACATCCGCCGCCGCTCCGGGGAAGAGAAAGAAACCTACCCGCATCCTCTCCTCGAGCCGGTCCTCAAACGGACCCTCGGCGTTCCCTTGTTCCAGGAGCAGCTCATGCAGATGGCCATGGCGATCGGCGGGTGCAGTGCCGAGGACGCCGATCTCCTGCGCCGGGCCATGGGTTCCAAACGCGGAATTGAGAAGATCGACAGCCTGAAGCAGAAGCTCTTCGCCGGCATGGCGGAGAACGGGCTGGGCCCCGAGGAAGCTCAGACCATCTATCTGCAGATCAAGGCGTTCGCCAACTTCGGTTTCGCGGAATCGCACTCTCTGAGCTTCGCGCTGCTCGTCTACGCGAGTTCCTGGCTCAAGCTGCACTACCCCGGGGCGTTCCTGGCGGCCCTCCTGCGGGCCCAGCCCATGGGCTTCTACTCGCCGCAGACGCTGGTGGCCGATGCCCGTCGCCATGGGGTGCGGGTACTGAGGCCGGACATCCTGCGCTCCCGGGCGGAAGCCTGTCTGGAACCCGACGACGGCGAGCCGGAGGACGGCGAAGAGCTCACCGACGCCGGACACGGCACGGCCGGACGCGATACAGCCGATCGCACTGCGGGCCGGCACGCCGCAGCCGGACGCCCCGCAGCCGCCCACCGGCAAGACGCCGGGTTCCAGGCCGGCACCGGGTTCCGGCAACACAGCACCCTCCAGCAAGACAGCACCACCCGGCAACACAGCGCCCTCCAGGACAGTGCGGGGCCTACGCGTCCCACCCAGAGGCCCTTCACCCCACCCGGCGGGCTCGATTCCTGTCTCAACGATTTCCATCCCAAGGCCGGTCCTTTCGATCCGGAGGCCCCGGACGAGGGCGCGGCACACCGCCGCGACGGTTCCCATGCCGTCCGGCTGGGCATCGCGAGCGTCACGAGCATCGGGAAGGACCTTGCTGAACGCATCGTGGCCGAACGTGAGCAGAACGGCCCCTTCCTCGGTCTGACGGATCTCTCCCGGCGGACCGGCCTCACCGCCGAACAGCTCGAAGCACTCGCCTCGGCCGGAGCCTTCGAATCCCTGGGGCTCAGCCGGCGTGAGGCCCTCTGGCAAGCAGGCTCGGCCGCTCTCGAACGGCCAGGCCAGCTCCCCGGCACGCAGCCCTACATCCAGCCACCCCTCCTGCCCGAACTGGGTGACGAGGAAGCCGTGGCGTACGAGCTGTGGGCCACCGGCATCGCCACGGACGACCATCCGGTCCGGCACGCCCGGGGTCCCCTCGACGCGCGCGGAGTCCTGCGGATCACGGCCCTGCGCAGCGCGGAGGACGGCACCCGGGTGGAGGTCGCGGGGCTCGTGACCCACCGGCAGAGGCCTCAGACCGCGCAGGGCATCACCTTCATGAATCTCGAGGACGAGACCGGGATTCTCAACGTGGTGTGCAGCGTCGGGGTGTGGACCCGCTATCGCCGCGTCGCGCAGACCGCCAAGGCCATGGTGGTGCGGGGCCTGATGGAGCGCAGCAAGGAGGGCGTCATCAATCTGGTGGCGGACCGCCTTGAGGCGCTCCCGCTGCGGGCCAAGACCACCTCGAGGGACTTCCGATGAGCGCGCACCGAGCGGCGATGAGGGGAGCCCATGAAACGACTCGGCGAAAGGAAGCGTCCAGTGTCCCGTGACATGATGCTCCCGTGACCTCCGTGCTCCCCACCTCCCGCGCCTCCGGCGCCACGGCTCCTGTCGCGCGCCCGGTCACGGTCTCCGCGGCGCCTGACGCGGAAGGGGTCTGGGAGGCGCCGGCTCACTACTCGCTCGCGGCCACGTGCTTCCCGTTGCGACGGGGCGACGGCGACCCCACCTTCGCCCCGCATCCGGGCGGACTCTGGACGGCCTTCCGCACCCCGGAAGGCACCGTCTCCCTCCTGCTCACCCATCACCGGGACGAATTGCGGGTCCGGGCCTGGGGCGAAGGCGCCGTGCACGCCGTCGCGTCCGCTCCGGCCCTCCTCGGCCTCACCGATGACTGGGCCGCCTTCGACGCCGACCCCTTCCACACCTCCCTGCCCTCACTGGTCCGGGAGGCCCGACGCCGGAACCCCGGTCTGCGGGCACCGGCCACGGGGAGGATCGTCGAGTCGCTCGTGCCCACGATCCTCGAACAGAAGGTCACCACACTCGAAGCCCGCCGGGGCTACCGTTACCTGGTGCGCCGCTTCGGCTCACCGGCCCCGGGCGCGGGCCGGTTCGCGCCCGCCGGGCTGCTGGTGGCGCCGTCGTCCGCCCAATGGCTGCGCGTGCCGTCCTGGGAGTGGCACCGCGCCGGAGTCGGCCCCCAGCGCTCGGCGACGGTCCTACGGGCACTGCGCTCGGCGTCGGGCCTCGAACGGCTGGTGGACAAGAGCGCCACCGAGGCCGCCGCTGGCCTCCAGAGCATCCCGGGCATCGGGGTGTGGACCGCGGCCGAAGTCACCCAGCGCACCCACGCCGATCCCGATGCGATCTCCGTGGGCGATTTCCACCTGGCCAAGTTCGTGGGCTTCGCGCTGACCGGCGAACGGACGGACGACGCCGGGATGCTGCGCCTGCTCGCCCCGTGGGAGGGGCAGCGGCAACGGGTCGTCCGGATGCTCTACGCAGCAGGCGTCCGGGCGCCGCGTTACGGTCCGAAGATGACGATTCAGGACCACCGAGGCCACTGAGGCCCCGAAGCCGAACCCGCTCAGGCCCGCCGCTCGGTCAGGTGGACCGTCACCTCGTCGCCCGTGGTCTTGCCGCTCCGTCGCCGCAGCGCCGCACTGATCGGAAGCTTGTGGGTGCCGTCGCCGAGGGCCATGAAGGAGCTTTCGAACGGCTCCCCGTCGACGGTTCCCGTGACCCGGACCAGCCCGCGGGTTCCGAAGAACTCCGCCGAGCCGTCCATCTGCACATAGGTCCAGCCGCCCTTGGCGGGACTCGTCACGAGCGTGGCGGTGAACGTCACGTCCAGTGGTCCCGGCTGTGTCGCGTCGGCCATTCGGGTTCCTCCCCGCGCTGAAAGCCTGCCCTCCTGCCACGGTACGCCTCCTGAGGAGTGGCGTCAGCCCTCGGCGGCGACCCGTTCGCGGTCCAGCAGTCGGACGATCCCCGCCACGGCATCCCGTCCGGCGCGATTGGCTCCGACAGTCGACTGCGACGGGCCGAAACCGATCAGATGCACCCGCGGGTCGGCCGCCACCTGGGTGCCCCGGACCTCGATTCCGCCGCGCTCATTGCGCAGCGCGAGCGGCTCCAGATGCGCCAGAGCCGGTCGAAATCCGGTGGCCCAGAGAATCACGTCCACCCCGGTGAAGGAACCGTCCGCCTCCCGCACGCCGTAGGGCTCGATCGCCCTGAACATCGGCCGGCGTTCCAGCGCTCCGCGAGCCTTGGCCGCACGAGCGTAGGGGGTCCAGGCGAGCTGTGTGTAGGAGACGATGCTGCCGGTCGGGTTTCCGGCCTCGGCGTCGGCAGTGACCTTCTCGATGGTCTCTCGTCCTTCGACTTCGGGACTGAATCCCGCGTCGCGGAACACCGGTTCGCGCCGGGTGTACCAGCGGACCGTGGCGACCCGCGAGATCTCCTCCAGCTGCTGCACGGCCGAGATCCCGCCGCCCACCACGGCCACGCGGAGCCCCGCGAACTCGTCCAGGGAGACATAGTCCTTGGTGTGGAGCTGTCGTCCCAGGAACGTCTCCCGTCCCGGGTAGTCGGGCAGGACGGGGTTGGTCCAGGTGCCGCTCGCGTTGATCACCGCACGCGCGATCCACCGGCCGGCGCTGGTCTCGATCAGGAGCTCGCCGTCCGGATCGTCATCCGCGCGGGACACGGAATGCACCGTGACCGGCCTGAGGATCGGGAGTTTCTCGGCCTCTTCGAACGCGGTGAAGTAGGCCGGGACCGCGGTCCTGCTGGGCGTGCCCGGATCGACCGAGGGCTGCCGGAGTCCGGGCAGATCGAAGATGTTGTTGACGGTCGCCATGGTGAGCGACGACCAACGGTGCTGCCACGCGCCGCCCGGCCGCTCCTCGGCGTCGAGGATCACGAAGCCGCGCTCCGCGTCCGGATCCGTGAGCGCGCTGACGAAGCCGCTGCGCCGCAGATGATGACCGGCGGAGAGGCCTGCCTGCCCTGCCCCGATGACGACGACGGCGGCGCGCCGGACGCCCTCCGCCGCTGCGGCGCCGCTCACTTCCGTCCGTCCTGGTCGAGGCCGAGATTCCGGCGCAGGGCGTGGCTCACCCGGTCGACGTCCACGAGCTCCTCGGGTGTGAAGGCCTCGAGGAACAGCTCGTGCACCGCCTTCAGATGGGGGACGGAGGCCGCCCGGAAGGTCTCCAGGCCGTGGTCCGTGGCGCGGACGTCGATGCCCCTCGCCTCATCGGTGCAGGTGTTCCTGCTGATGAGCCCGCGTTTCTCCATCCGGCCCAGGTGGTGTGAGAGGCGGCTGCGTTCCCAGCCGACCAGGTCCGCGAGTTCTGAGGAGCGCAGGGTGTTCCGCTTCGCCTCGCTCAGCGCCAGGAGCACCTGATAGTCGCCCGCGGACAGGGCGGTCTCGCTCAGAAAGCGCGCCGCGAGCCGGGCCTGCAGTGCCTCGGCGGTCTCCAGGTAGTTCCGCCAGATGCGCAGTTCCTCCCGCGTGGGCAGGTGGTCCCGGGCAGGGCCGGGGCGGTGCTGGATGTGGGCCATGATTCCTCCCGAATTGACATGTCAACTGTAGGAGCGGATTATTGACATGTCAATTCATTCAGCAGCGGAAGGCACCCGGCCATGACGGCACAGCAGGAGAACCCCCTCACCCTCGGCATCCTCGGCGCCGGAAAAGTGGGCACGGTCCTGGCGCGGCTGGCCGTCGCCGCGGGCTACAAGGTCTTGATCTCGGGTTCCGGCGACCCCGCCAAGATCTCCCTCATCACCGCCGTCCTGGCCCCCGGCGCCGTCGCGGTGCGCCCGGAGGAGGCGGCCCGGCAAGCGGATGTGGCGATTCTCGCCCTCCCTCTGGGCAAATACCAGAGCCTTCCGGTGGAGGAGCTCCGCGGGAAGCCGGTGATCGACGCGATGAACTACTGGTGGGAGACGGACGGCCTGCGCGACGATCTCCGGAACCCCGTGACGTCCACCAGCGAGATCGTCCAGGATTTCCTGCCCGAGTCCCGCGTGCTGAAGGCCTTCAACCACATGGGTTACCACGACCTGGACGAAGGCGCGCGGCCGGCGGGCGCTCCCGGACGGAAGGCGATCGCCGTCGCAGGCGACCTGGAATCGGATCTGGACGCGGTCGCCGCGCTGGTCGACGCCCTCGGCTTCGACCCCGTGATCCTGACCCCGCTCGCCGCGAGCGCCCGCCTCGAGCCCGGAAATCCCGCCTTCGGGGCGAACGTGGAGGCGGACGAACTCCGCGAGCTCATCGGAGTCGAATCCGCCGCCGCCTAGCATTGCGGGGTCACATGATGTCGCCCCTCGACCTGACAACCGGCATCAAGTGACCCCGCATTCATGCTGCCCTGCGAAGTCCATGCCTGATCCGTTCGATCGCCCCGACGAAACCTTCCGCGAGGTCGTCCGCATTCACCTTGAAGTAGAGCCAACCGGCGTTGACGAAGGCCTCATCTCGTCGATTGTCCCGGCTCTGCTGGAACCGGCTTCTGTGGTGCGCCCCCTCATATTGAATGGCCAGCCGAAACTCCCGGTAGCCGAGATCCGCTGGAGGTGACCACGGGTCGGCTGGGTCCACCCGGATCTGAAGTTCCGGCTCGGGCAGCCCGGCGTCGACCATCGCGAGCCGGAGAAAGGTCTCAGGGAGCGAATCAGCACCGATCCGCATCTGCTCCAGGGCCAGCGAAGCCTTCCGGACACCCTTCATCTTGCGATGATTCCGGATGATCGCGGCAACGTCCGACGGTGACGCGTACGGATCCGCCCGGCCCTCGAATCGCTCCCGCGGAATCCGGATCAGCTGGTCCCCCATCGCGATGAGATAGGGCAGCGGAAGGGTATGCGCGAGATCGAGCCATGTCCTGAGAGGAGTGGACATCGGGATGCCGTCGAATTCTTCGACTTCTCCAGGGAAGACCCGGACGCGATGCCCCACCACACCGTCCCGACGTACCCGCGGCAGACCATGCGGTTTACTCAGGTGCACCTGCGTCTCGTCCGCCAGCCACGAAGGCAAACCCAGCCCGCTCAACAGTGCGGCCGTCTGATGTGAGACCCACGCGGTCGGCGTCGCTTTCGCCAGGACCCTGCTCCGCTCCCGGAGGTCGGGAAGCACACCGCTCGGCACTCGGATCAGCCGACCTGCCGTTTCGAGATCCTTCGCACGCAGCCGCCCCGGAGAGACACCCATGTCCCGGGACTCGTACACCGTGAAAGGCCGGGCCCGAAGCCCTTCCGGGAGCGGTTTCGGCTTGGTCATGCTCCCAGCTTGGCCCAAAGTTCCGCGGCCCGCTGACGATATCCACAGGCTCCCGATGCGGGGTCAGTTAATGCCACCCGAAGGGGGCGGAGCCGGCATCAAGTGACCCCGCATTCGCGAAGAAGCCCTACAGCCCCATCCTCTTCACTGCTTCCTCCCGCATCTCGACTTTCCGGATCTTGCCCGAGACGGTCATGGGGAAACTCTCGCGCAGTTCCAGGTACCGCGGGATCTTGTAATGCGCCAGCCGTCCAGCACAGTATTCGCGGAGGCCTTCCACGGTCAGTTCAGGCGCCCCGGGCTTCAGGATGATGCAGGCCATGAGTTCCTCGCCGTACTTCTCGTCCGGAACACCGATCACCTGGACGTCCTGAACGTCCGGGTGCTGGTACAGGAACTCCTCGATCTCCCGGGGATAGATGTTCTCCCCGCCCCGGATCACGAGGTCCTTGATGCGGCCCTCCACCAGCACGTAGCCGTCCTGGTCCATCCGGGCCAGGTCCCCGGTGTGCATCCAGCCCTCGGCGTCGATGGCCTCAGCGGTCTTGTCCGGCTGATCCCAGTAGCCCTTCATCACGACGTAACCGCGGGTGCACAGCTCGCCGATCTCACCCCGCGGTACCACCGCGCCGCTCAGCGGGTCGATGATCCGGCTTTCGCAGTGCGGCATCGTCCGGCCCACCGACTCGGTGCGCTGCGCCAGGGTGTCGCCTTCGCGGGTCATGGTCGAGACGGGCGAGGTCTCGGTCATGCCGTAACAGATGGCCACGTCCTTCATGTGCATCTCCCCGATCACGCGCTTCATGACTTCGATGGGACAGAGGGACCCTGCCATGACGCCGGTCCGCAGGGCCTCGAGGCGGTACGAGTCGAAGTCCGGGAGCGCCAGCTCGGCGATGAACATCGTCGGCACGCCATAGAGCGACGTCGCCCCGAACTCCTGCACCGCCCGCAGCGCCGCCGACGGGTTGAACGTGCGCGACGGGATGATCGCCGTCCCGCCGTAGGAGAAGATGTTCAGATTCCCGATCACCATGCCGAAGCAGTGGTAGAACGGCACCGGGATGACCACCTTGTCCTCCTCGGTGTACTTCAGGAGGGCGCCGATCTGGTGCCCGTTGTTGAGGATGTTGTGGTGCGTGAGGGTGGCGCCCTTCGGGAACCCCGTGGTGCCGGAGGTGTACTGGATGTTGATGGCATCGTGCGGGTCCAGCCCCGCCATCCGCTCCGCGAGCGCTTCGGGCACGACGACGGCCGCCTCCTCGAGCAGCCCTCCCCAGCTCCACTCCCCGGGGCTCTGCGGGACCCCCTCCCGCAGGCTCAGCTGCGGATCGGTCTCGGTATTGCCGGGCAAGAAGACGAGTTCCTGCAGCTCGGGACAGTGCTCGACGGCCGCGCGGGCCATGGCCACGTAGTCGCTGTTCCGGTCATCCGGAGCGAGGACCAGCATCCGCATGCCGTTCTGCCGGGCCACGAATTCGAGCTCGTGCGTGCGGTACGCGGGATTGACGTTGACCAGGATGGCGCCGATCTTGGCCGTCGCGTACTGGAGGATGGTCCACTCGGCGCAATTGGCACTCCAGATGCCCACCCGCTCCCCCACGCCGATGCCCACGGCGAGGAGGGCACGTGCCAGGAGGTCGACGTCGTCGTTCAGTTCGCGGTACGTCCACCGGCGCGGAGGATGGCCGGGAAGTCCCGCCTCCACGAGTGCCTCCCGCTCGGGGAAACGCTGGACGACGGTTTCGAAGTCGTCGCCGATCGTCCGGTTCAGCAACGGGACGCTGGCGTCCCCGGCGGTGTAGGAGTCCATGTGAGGCAGGTTACTGGTTGGTACGTGTCGGCGACCAGACCTCGGGGCCGTCCTCCCGCGGCTTTTCGAGGCGGGCCGCCAGCCCTCCGCCGATCGCGCCGAACAAGTGCCCCTGCCAGGAGATCCCGGTCTGACCGGGGAAGACACCCCAGAGAACGGCCCCATAGGCGAGGAGGATGACGACCCCCAGCGCGATCTGGAGCACGCTCCGGGTGAAGACGCCGCGCAGCACGAGGTAGACGATCCAGCCGAAC
The DNA here is from genome assembly GCF_030816155.1 of Arthrobacter woluwensis. Taxonomy (NCBI): domain Bacteria; kingdom Bacillati; phylum Actinomycetota; class Actinomycetes; order Micrococcales; family Micrococcaceae; genus Arthrobacter; species Arthrobacter woluwensis. The sequence continues at coordinate 2,691,374 of NZ_JAUSXR010000001.1, forward strand.
ACCAGCCCGGAGGCGCCGAGGTGCAGCGATCCAGGTCCACCCGTGAGCCAGGTGCCGATACCGCCCACGAGCCAGACGACGGCGGTGACGCGCAGCCACGCCCCGATTCCGGACAGCAGGATCACGAAGCCCAGGACCAGCAGCGGCCCGGTGTTCGCGATCAGGTGACCCCAGCCCAGGTGCAGCAGCGGCGCGAACAGGATCCCGCTCAGCCCGGACGGATTCCAGGGCCTGATCCCGAAGGAATCGAGCCGGTGGCCCATCACGGTGTCGACCAGCTCGATGACCCAGAGCAGCAGGACGAACCCGCCGATGGTCACGGCCGCGGTCGCGACGCGGCTCCGGCCGGGCCGCTCCTGCTCGTCCTGCTCGGGAATGAGGCTCATGCGGACAGTCTAGAAGGCCGTCCTTTCCGTCCCGCGGACGACGACGGCCCGGCGGCGCCCGCTGGGGCGCTCACCGGGCCGTCGGCACGGAAGAGTGGGCTCAGTCCTCGGCGGTCTCGCCGGCTTCGGCCTGGGCCTTGGCGACCTGAGCGTGAACCTCGGTCATGTCCAGGCCCTTGACGGCCTCCACGAGCTGCTCGAGCTGCGGGGCGGACATGGCGCCAGGCTGGGAGAAGACGAGGACCTGCTCGCGGAAGGCCATGAGCGTCGGAATCGAGGTGATGCCGGCCTCGGCGGACAGCTGCTGCTCCGTCTCGGTGTCCACCTTGGCGAAGAAGACGTCGGGGTGCTTCTCCGAAACGGCGGCGTAGTTGGGGGCGAACATCTTGCAGGGTCGGCACCAATCGGCCCAGAAGTCCACCAGCACGATGTCGTTGCCCTGAATGGTCTCGGTGAACTGTTCTCCGGTGATGTCTACGGTAGCCATGTCTCCACGGTATCCACCCGGGCGGCGCCTGGCCACCCTGCCGGCGTGCTGTCCGCTGAGGGCGTGACCGGTTCCGCCACGCCTCTTCCCTTTCATTGAACACGTGTTTAGTATCTTAAACATGCGTTCAGCACCACAGAACGACCTCACCACCAAGGCCCGGATCCGTGACACCGCCATCCGGCTCTACGCTCGCGACGGCTTCGCGAAGACGAGCCTCCGTGCCATCGCCACGGAAGCCGGGGTCAGCCCCGGTCTGCTCATCCACCACTTCGGCTCGGCCGCCGGGCTGCGCGAAGCCTGCGACGAGCAGGTGCTGGGGGTCACCACCGAACGGGCGAGCAGCAAGATGCGGCCCGGCGGACTCAAACACCTCATGGCGGAGTTCAACCGCAATCCGGAGGGCTACACCCTGGAGATGGACTACCTCCGCCAGGCGCTGCTGGAAGGCACGGCCACGAGCGCCTCGCTGTTCCAGCACCTGGTGGAACTGAGCGAGTCGGTGATCTGCAGCGGCATCGAGGACGGGACCGTCCGGCCCTTCACCGACATCCGAGGGGTCGCCGTCCTCACCGCCCTCACCAGCGTCGGCTCCCTCGCCTTCGGCCCGATCGCGGCGAAGGCTCTGGGAGTGGAAGGCGACTGGCAGAGCGTCATGCAGCGCATCGGCGGACCGGGCCTGGAGCTCTACACCCACGGCTTCTACACCACCGACGCCTTCCTCACGGCCTACCGGGAGGCCACCTCCCCGGACCACGACGAACCTCAGGAGGCCTGACATGTCGTCCAGCACCAGTTCAGCCGGCGTCGTCTCAAACAGCGCCAGTTCAGCCAGCATCAGCGTCCAGGCCCTGCACAAGTCCTTCGCCCGGAACGAGGTGCTCCACGGGCTCAGCTTCGAGCTGCCTCCGGGCACTGTCCTCGGCCTGATCGGGCCGAACGGCGCCGGCAAGACCACCACGCTCCGGTGCCTCGTGGACATCATCCGTCCCAGCAGTGGGTCACTCCGGGTGCTGGGCGAGGACCCACGCCACGCGGGCCCTGAGCTGCGCCGCCGCATCGGCTACCTCCCGGGCGAACTGATCCTGGAATCGCGGGTCACGGGCCGCAAGCTCCTTCAGCATTTCGCCCGACTGAGCGGCCCGGTGCGCCACGGCCGGATCGAGGAACTGGCCGAACGGCTCAACGTCCCGCTGGACAAGCAGGTCCGCGAGCTCTCCAAGGGCAACAAGCAGAAGCTCGGGCTCATCCAGGCTTTCATGCACGACCCCGAACTCCTCATCCTGGACGAACCCACGAGCGGCCTGGACCCTCTGCTCCAGCAGGAGTTCCTCTCGATGATCGCCGAGGTCCGCGCGGACGGCCGTTCGGTCCTGCTCAGTTCGCACGTGCTCAGCGAACTGCAGCAGAGCGCGGACCGGGTGGCGATCCTCCGCGCCGGGTCGATCGTCGCGGACGCGAGCGTCGAGGAGCTACGGGCGACCGCGGTCCGCACCCTGCGGGTCCGCCTCGAAGACGGCGACCAGCAGCGTGAGGACGCTCTCGAACGCCTGCGCGGCGTCCCCGGCGTCGACGGCCTGAACACCCTCCCGGACGGACGACTGGAGGCGAGCGTGCACGACGGCGTCCGCCCCCTGCTCGCGGCACTCGCCGCCCTGCCGGTCACCGACGTCGTGCTGGAAGAGCCCGACCTGGAGCAGGCGGTGCTGACGTTGTACGGCACCCATCCAGGCTCCGCGCATCCTCCGGAGGCGGAACGACGGGGCGGCCGCCATGAGCGGCACGCACGGAAGGAGTCCTGAGATGTTCGCGATCTTCACGCGCGGCGTGGTGGACAGTTGGCGGGCGACGCTCGCCTGGGCCGTGGGCCTGGTGGCCGCGGCGGCGCTCTACCTGCCGCTGTTCCCTTCGATGGTCGGCAACGGGCAGATGCAGCAGCTGCTGAAATCGCTGCCCACCCAGCTGGTCAGGACCCTGAACTACGACCAGCTCGGCAGCGGACCGGGGTACACCCAATCGACGCTTTTCGGGCTGCTCGGCTTCCTCCTGCTCAGCATGGCCACGATCGCGTGGGGTGCGTCGGCGGTCGGCGGTGACGAGGAGTCCGGGCTGCTGGAACTGACCCTCGCGCACGGCGTGACCCGGGTGCAACTGGTGGCGGGCCGCGCTCTGGCCATCCTGGCCCGGCTGCTGTTCCTGGTGCTGGTCATGTACTGCGCGGTTGCGGTGCTCAACGGGCCGTCGCAGCTGAACCTGGACCTGGGCACGGTCGCGGGCGCGGCTCTTGGCTACGCCGGCCTTCTGGCACTGAGTGCCGCGGCCGCCCTGCTCGGCGGAGCGCTGCGGGGACGCCGCGTCCACGGACTCATCCTCGGCGCGGCCGTGGCAGTGCTCGGTTACGTCTTCAACGCGGTGGGCAAGCAGAGCGACTCGGCCAAGTGGCTCCTGGACTTCTCGCCGTACCACTGGTTCTTCGGTTCCGACCCGTTCAGTCAGGGCGTCGACTGGGGCGCCTGCGCCGGGATGTGGGGCGGGGCGATCGCACTGATGGCGCTGGCCGCGCTCGTCCTGCGCACCCGCGACGTCGGCCGTTGAGCCGCACCTTCACCGGACCGCGCGGTCAGTCACCACTCATGCGGCGCGGGCGTGCGGGACCCCGGCAGTGCGACGTCGGAACGCCACTCGTGGATCCATTCCGGCAGCACGAGGTCCTCGGGCACGGGGCCGACCTCGGCGATGATCTCCTCGTTGCTCACCGGACGTCCCCGGTGGACCAGCCGCGTGGCCATGTAGGCCCGGGCGTAGATCTCGCCGTCGGCGACCATGCGCTGTTCGAAGTAGATTGCTTTGGCGTCCAGACCGATGATGCGGGATTCGATGGTGTACCGCTGCCACAGCCTGACCGACTTGCGGTAGCTGATGGTCTGGGCGGAGACCACGGGGCTCCACCCCTTCCTGCGCATGCGCTCCCACACCCCGGCCCGGACCATGAGGTCGAAACGGCCCAGATCCATGAGGGAGAAATACATGCCGTTGTTGATGTGGACCGCGATGTCCACGTCGGTCGGCAGGGCACGCATCGGCAGGCTGGACGTGTCCCAGATGCTCAATGGTGAACGGCGACGCGAGGCGAACAGCAGCCAGAGGGTCCGGAAGATGAGGTGCATGCCCTTATGTTACTTGTCAGTAACTTAGTGGGGAAGACCCGGACCGGGACAGGCACAGCACCCCGGTGTGCCTGTCCTCCGCGACAAGGCGCTCCACGGCAAAGCCGGCTTCCTCCGCGTGAGCGGCCGCTGCGGTGAGCTGCTCGCGGTTCATCTCCAGCAGAATCCGCCCCGACGGACTGAGCCACGGACCCGCCTCGGTGATCACGGCCCGGACGAAGTCGAGCCCGTCCGGTCCGGCGTAGACGGCCGCGCCAGGTTCGTGTTCGCGGGACTCGCGGGACATGAACGCGGCCTCCGCCTCCGGCACGTAGGGCGGGACAGCGGCCAGGACGTCCACTGCACCGAGGAATCGCGGCGGCACCGCGGAAAGCACCGTCCCCCGCGACACCGCGGCCCCGGAACCGAGGTTCCGCTCCGCATGTGCCAGCGCGACGGCGTCGGCGTCGCTCGCATGAACCGTCGCCCCGGGAAGGTGGTGCGCCACCCAGGCGGCCACAGGAGCCGCTCCGGCGAAAGCCTCCAGCACTACAGGGTGGGAATGCTCCCGCGCAGCGGCAAGTGCCAGCCCGGCCAGGAAGAGGGTCCGCTGCCGAGGGATGAAGACGCCGGGCCCCACGGAAAGCCGCAGACCGCCGAAATCCACCCAGCCGACGAGCTGCTCCAGCGGCTCGCCCTGTTCCCGCCGCTCACACAGGCGCAGGAGATGCGCCTCGTCCAGCGCACTCTCCTCCAGGATGGCGGCCTCCTCCTCGGCGAAGACGCAGCCGGCGGTGCGCAGACGGAGCACCAGAGCGTCGGTGTCCAGGGTCGGGGTGTTCATGGGATTCATGCTCGGCGATCTGACGATCCGGCACAAGGAAGTGCGCATCGCATGTGGACGAAAGCCGAAGGCGACCTGGGGGTAATTCACGGCGGATGTTCACCCGCCATTCATTCATCTCCTGGAAAATAAGGTCATTACGAAGAGAACAAGCAGCAAAGGAGACTGCCGTGAGTGCACTGGGCACCACCGAGATCAACCACCTCTGGCCTGAAATCCCGTCGGGCCAGCCGATCGCCCTCGCGGACCAGCGAGGCGACCGCATCGTCGGCCACGTCGACGGCATGACGCACGACCGCACGACCCTCTGGATCCAGCTCGACGGCGGCCTGGGCCGCCGCCTGGTCCACCACCTGGACGGCTACGCGCTGGAGAACTGACAGGGTCTCTGCGCCGTCCGCGAATCATCGCCCCTCCTGCCCTTCGGCGCGTTAGCCTCAGGACGTGGCACATGATTCCGAAAGTGAACTGACCGCCTGGCTGACACAGAGTGCGCGGCGTCTTGCGACAGTGAGTCCTGACACCGAAGATGACGCCGATCTGGAGCCCTTGCTCGAGATCATCGGCGACGCCCGCGTCGTCGCGCTCGGTGAGTCGACCCATCGGATCCACGAGTTCTACTTGATCCGGCATCGGATCTTCCGGTTTCTGGCGCGCCATGCCGGATTCACCGCCCTCGTGATGGAATCGGGATTTCCTGAGGGCCTGAGGGTGGATCGCTGGATTCAGCATGGTGGCGGCCGGGTGAGGGAGGTACTGCGTGAAGGAATTTCCTACCACTTCGGGAAGTGCCAGGAGATGCTGGACCAGCTTGCCTGGATGCGCCAGCATGCCCTCGACGGCAGGCCCCTCCGCTTCTACGGCATGGATCTTGCGGACTCCGGGGCGTCCGCACTCCCCGGCCTGCTGACAGCGCTGGATCTTCTCGACGACGTCGATCCCGAGTACGCAGCGCACTCTCGGAAAACGCTGCTGCCCTTCTTCGAATACCTCCCAGCGGACCGCGCCGGCCTCGCCCAGGCCGCTCCCAGCATCCAGGCTTACCTCGTGCTTCCCGAGTCAGATCGTTTCGCCCTCACCGCACAGCTGCACGGCTTCGTGGAGCGGATGCGGGCCCGCAGGATCGACTACTCCGCCACCGCCGACCCGGGTCGCGTGGAGGCCGCGGTCCGGGCCGCTGAAACCGCGCTGGGCACGGATGCCTTCCTTGCCGCGATGACGGCCGGACCCACACGGACCTGGCCGGGAGCGAACATCAGAGACGTCGTCATGGCGGACACCGTCGAGTGGATTCTGGAGCGGGAACCCCGGATCCTCGTCGCCGCGGCCAACGGCCACATCAAGAAGACCCCGTACACGGCTCCGCCGGTCGTGACCGAGCCTTTGACCATGCTCGGAGAACACCTGGCGGATCGCTTGGGCGACGACTATGTGGCGATCGGGAGCACGTACGGCGGCGGCACAGCGTGGCTTCACCGACCAGGCCCGGACGACGGTCCCGGCCACTCCACCCCGTTCGTCGCGGACCTCGGAGCACCCTTCGACGGCAGCCTCGATCAGGCCTTGGCGCGACCCGGGATCGGAGACTACTTTGTGGATCTCCGTGACACGTCAGCCGCAGCGTTATCAGCGCTGAGACGGACGACGGGAACCCACAACGGGCCAGGACTGGAACCCTCCGACGCGGCCGCTTCGTTCGACGCCGTCGTCCACCTCGACCGGATCGGTCCCTGGCACACCTGGATCGACGAACACGGGATCGGCTAAGGGCCGACCGTGTCGAAGCGACCTCCCCCAGGAAACACGAAAGGCCCGGAACCGTGTGGTTCCGGGCCTTTCTTTGGTGGCAGATGAGGGATTCGAACCCCCGTAGGCAGTGCCAGCTGATTTACAGTCAGCCCCCTTTGGCCGCTCGGGTAATCTGCCGAGCTTCACGTAGAAGCACTTCCGCCCGTACGTTTCCGGCGAGTGGAAGCAAGACAACTTTACAGAAGATTCTCCGCAGAATCGAATCGGGCCTCGTCAGGCCCTTCGGACGGCGGATCAGGCCTGGTCTTCGTCCCCGCCGGAGCCGTCGCCGGACCCCAGGATCGTGCGGCTCATGCGCTCCTCGAAACGCGCGGCCTGCTCGGGCGTGAGCTGCTTGAGCTGCACCGCGCGCTGCAAGTCCTCGTGGATGCCGTTCACCCGGGCCTGAGGTGCGGCCTGCGGGGCGAAGGCCACGGACGCGGCCACCACCGCTGCGGATGCGAGCGCGGCCGAAGCACCCTTGATCACGCTGGCCGTCCGGCTGCCCTGCTTGCCGGCCGAGGCCGGGACCGCATACTTCTTGGGTTCCGCCGTCATGACTTCTCCTGCCTTCATTCAATCCGGGAACCCCCGTGGAGTTCCTACTGAGGCAACTCTCCCCGGCCCGGATGAGTTCCGCCCAGAGATCAGCTGAGAGTGAACTGTGAGCCACGAGCCCGCCTCCCCGCGCGTTCCGTGGCGTCAGGCCTTAAACTCGTAGGAAGAAACCACCCACCGCCTAAGGAGAATCATGGCCGGCGAGTCCACGTTCGACGTTGTCAGCAAGGTAGACAAGCAAGAGGTTGCCAACGCCCTCAACCAGTCCCAGAAGGAGATCGCCCAGCGCTACGACTTCAAGGGCGTCGGCGCCGAGATCGACTTCAGCGGCGAGAAGATCCTCATGAAGGCCAACTCCGAGGACCGCGTCAAGGCCGTCCTGGACGTCTTCGAATCCAAGCTCATCAAGCGCGGCATCTCCCTCAAGTCCCTCGACGCCGGCGAGCCCTTCCCGTCCGGCAAGGAGTACCGCATCGAAGCCTCCATCAAGGAAGGCATCGAGCAGGACATCGCCAAGAAGATCAACAAGCTCATCCGTGACGAGGCCCCCAAGTCCGTCAAGTCCCAGATCCAGGGCGACGAGCTGCGCGTGACCTCCAAGTCCCGCGATGACCTGCAGGCCACCATGGCGCTGCTCAAGAACTTCGAGGACGTCGACCTCCAGTTCGTGAACTTCCGCAGCTAACCGGCACCGGCGCACCAGCGCCACACCGAGCCAGCCCACGACGACGGCGGGCGCCTCCCACGCGGAGGCGCCCGCCGTCGTCGTCTGCGGACGTCGCCGCGGAAGCGACCGCGGAGCCGTGCCGGACCCAGGCCAAGCTCACCTGACTTCAATAGCCAACATAAAGTTTGCATAATTCAGCCGAGAGAGTAATGTTCTGCTCGGCGCACCCCTCCCCGGGCCGCGCTGCACCCCATACACAGCAAGGAATCCAGCATGCTCGGGAACTTCCTGATCGGTCTGCGCGAAGGCCTCGAAGCGACCCTCGTCGTCGTGATCCTCATGGCCTATCTGGTCAAGAGCGGACGCTCCCACCTCCTGCCGAAACTCTGGATCGGGATCGGCGCCGCCGTCTCCATCTCCATCGCGTTTGGCGCGCTCCTCACCTTCGGCCCGCGCGGTCTGACGTTCGAGGCGCAGGAGGCGATCGGCGGATCGCTCTCGATCGTCGCCGTCGGCATGGTCACCTGGATGGTCTTCTGGATGGCGCGCACCGCCCGAACCCTGGGCACCGAACTGCACGGCAAGATCGACGCCGCGGCCACCGGCGCCGCCTGGGGCATCATCCTGGTGGGCGCCCTCTCCGTGGGCCGCGAGGGCCTCGAGACCGCCCTGTTCCTCTGGGCCGCCGCACAGGCGACCGGCGAAAGCACCGTCCCACTGCTGGGCGCGGTCCTCGGCCTGGCCGTCGCGGTCCTGCTCGGATACCTGCTGCACCGCGGGGTCCTCAAGATCAACCTCGGCAAGTTCTTCACCATCACCGGCATCTTCCTGATCCTGGTGGCCGGCGGCGTGCTCTCCTACGGCATCCACGACCTCCAGGAAGCCGGCCTGCTCCCGGGCCTCCACAACCTCGCGTTCGACGTCTCCGGCGCGATCCCGCCGGACTCCTGGTACGGCACGCTCCTCAAGGGCACCTTCAACTTCTCGCCCGCCACCACCTGGCTGGAAGCGATCGCCTGGTGGGCCTACGTGGTCCCGACGCTCTACTTCTACCTGCGCAACTACCGCCGCTCGCAGGCCGCCCGCAAGGCCGCCGCCGCGCGTCGCGCCAAGCAGACCCTCCCCGCGGATGCCGCGCCGGTCGTCTCCCGCGCCGCCGCCCCCGTCTCCTGATTCCTCTCCCTCAAGAACTCTCCAAGGACAGTCATGCCTGCTTCCCCTCGTCGCGCCCTCAGCTCCCTGGCGGCCCTCGCCATCGTCGCCCCCCTGGCGCTGACCGCCTGCACGGACAACGCCAAGCCGGCCGCCGGCGCCACGGACGGACCGATCTCCGTGAGCAGCACGGACAAGGAGTGCACGCTCAGCGCGGCCACGGCCAAGAGCGGCCACCTGACGTTCGACGTGAAGAACGACGGCCAGCAGGTCACCGAGTTCTACCTCCTGGCCGAGGACGGCCTGCGGATCGTGGGTGAGGTCGAGAACATCGGCCCCGGCCTGTCCCGCAAGCTCGTGGTGACCGCTCCCGAGGGCAAGTACCTCACCGCCTGCAAGCCCGGCATGCAGGGCGAGGGCATCCGCGCGGCCTTCACCGTCGAGGCCTCCGGCACCACGGCGTCCGTCGACTCGGACACCAAGGCGCTCCTGGACACCGCCACCAAGCAGTACGTCTCCTACGTCAAGGACCAGACCGAGCAGCTGCTCACCGGCACCAAGGCCTTCGCCGCCGCCTACGCCTCCGGTGACGCCGCGAAGGCCCGCAGCCTCTACGCCTCGGTGCGCATGCACTGGGAGCGCATCGAGCCCGTGGCCGAGTCGTTCGGCGACCTCGACCCCAGCCTCGACCTCCGCGAGGCCGACCTGGAGAAGGGCCAGCAGTGGACCGGCTGGCACAAGGCCGAGAAGGACCTCTTCCCGCCGAAGGGCTACACCGCGCTGACCGCAGCCGAACGCCAGAAGCTGTCCCAGAAGCTCGTGACGGACACCCAGACGCTGTTCGAGCGGACCCGCACGCTGACCCTGACCCCGGACAAGCTCGGCAACGGCGCCAAGGAGCTCCTGGACGAGGTGGCCACCGGCAAGGTGACCGGCGAAGAGGAGATCTGGTCCCACACCGACCTCTGGGACTTCCAGGCCAACGTCGACGGCGCGCGCATCGCCTACCAGAACCTCCGCCCCGTGGTGGCCCTCAAGAAGCCCGAACTGGCCAAGACCCTGGACCAGCGGTTCGCGGCCCTGCAGACCGAGCTGGACAAGTACAAGGTCGGCGACGGCTTCAAGTACTACAACGAGCTGACCCCCGACCAAGTCAAGCAGCTCGCCGCCCTGGTGGACGCCCTCGGCGAGCCGCTCGGCCAGCTGACCGCCGCGGTGGTCCTCTGACCATGCCCGAGCAGGACAGCACCCCGGTTCCGCCCGCCGCCTCCCAGGAGACCACCTCCCAGGAGACGGCGGGCGTTCCGTCGTCTTCCGGTCCGCGGGTCAGCAGGCGCGGGCTCCTCACCACCGCCTCGCTGGTCGGCGCGGGGGCCATCGGAGCCGCCGCGAGCTACGCCGTCACGCGGCCCTCCGGCGCCGACGCGCAGCCGGCGGCGACCGCCGTCGTGCCCTTCCATGGGGAGCATCAGGCCGGGATCGTGACGCCGGTCCAGGACCGTCTGCACATCGCCGCCTTCGACGTCACCGCCACGAGCCGCGACGACGTCATCGGCCTCCTGAAGGACTGGACCGCCGCCGCGGAGGCGATGGCCGCAGGGCGTGAGGCCGGCGAAGGCGGCGCCGTGGGCGGCGACTACGAGGCCCCGCCGTCGGACACCGGCGAGGCCATGGGCCTCTCCGCGTCGAACCTGACCATCACCTTCGGTTTCGGCCGCTCCTTCTTCGTGACCGACGACGGCGCGCCGCGCTTCGGTCTGTCCGGCCGCCTTCCGGAGGCGCTCATCGAGCTCCCGCACTTCCCGGGTGATCAGCTGGAACCTCAGCGCACGGGCGGGGATCTGGTCATCCAGGCGTGTGCCGATGACCCGCAAGTGGCCGTCCACGCGATCCGCAACCTGTCCCGCATCGCTTTCGGCCGGGCCCGGCTGCGCTGGTCCCAGCTGGGCTTCGGCCGGACATCCTCCACATCCACCAGCCAGCAGACGCCCCGCAACCTCTTCGGCTTCAAGGACGGCACCGCCAACCTCAAGGCGGAGGAACCCGAGCAGCTGTCCGAGAACGTCTGGGTGGCGCCCGGGGGCAAGCCCGGCGAGCAGTGGATGGCCGGCGGCAGCTACCTGGTGGCGCGACGGATCCGCATGCACATCGAAGTCTGGGACCGGACGTCGCTCGGCGAACAGGAAGCCGTGATCGGACGGACCAAGTCCACCGGCGCACCGCTCTCCGGCGGCCAGGAGTTCACCGAGCCGAACTTCGAGGCCAAGGGGCGTGGCGACGCTCCCCTGATCGCCATGGATTCCCATGTCAGGCTGGCGCACGCGGCCACGAACAAGGGCGTGAAGATGCTGCGCCGCGGCTTCAACTTCACGGACGGCAATGACTCCCTGGGCCGGCTGGACGCGGGCCTGTTCTTCATCGCCTTCGTCCGGGATCCCCGCACGCAGTTCGTCCCCATGCAGAACCGCCTGGCATCCAGGGACCGGTTGAGCGTCGAGTACCTCAAGCACACGGGCTCCGGCCTGTTCGCCGTGCCGCCGGGGATCAAGCCGGGCGAATACGTGGGTCAGGGGCTGTTCTCCTAGGATTCACCGCCGCGAGAAGCCAGTTGAGCACAGTCCCGGAGTCCGGAACTGTGCTCAACTGGCTTCTCGCGAGACGGCGGAGGGTTCAGCGACCCGCCATGCGCTCCAGACGGGCGATGCGCTCCTTCATCGGCGGGTGCGTGGCGAACAGCTTGGCCACATTGGCGCCGCGGAACGGGTTGGCGATCATGAGGTGCGAGGTGTTCACGAGCGTCTGCTCCGCCGGCAAGGGGTATTGGCTGACGCCGCGCTCGATCTTACTCAGGGCCGAGGCGAGCGCCAGCGGGTCGCCCGTGAGCTTCGCGCCGTCCTCGTCGGCGTCGTACTCCCGGGTCCGCGAGATCGCCATCTGAATGAGGGACGCGGCGAAGGGCGCCAGGAGCGCCATGGCGATCGCGGCGAGCGGGTTCATGTTCCGTTCGCCGTCGCGGCTGCCGCCACCGAAGAACATCATGAACTGTGCCACCGAGGTGATGACGCCGGCCACGGCCGCGGCGACTGAGGACGTCAGGATGTCGCGGTTGTAGACATGCATGAGTTCATGACCCAGCACGCCCCGCAACTCGCGGTCGTTCAGCAGCTGCACGATGCCGTGGGTGACACAGACCGCGGCGTGCTTCGGGTTACGGCCGGTGGCGAAAGCGTTAGGCGTCATGGTGGGTGAGATGTAGATCCGCGGCATGGGCTGCCCGGCCGTCTGGGACAGTTCCCGCACCACGCGGTACAGCTCGGGAGCCTGAGCTTCGGGGATCTCCACGGCCTGCATGGAGCGGATCGCGATCTTGTCGCTGTTCCAGTAGCTGTAGAAGGTGGTGGCCACGCCGATCAGCGCCATGATCCAGATCGGGGCGGCGCTGCGCGTCCAGAACCCGATCAGCGCACCGAGCCCCAGCAGCACCGCCCAGAGCACTCCGAAGAGCGCTGCGGTCTTCAGGCCGTTGTGATGTTGGTGCACGGGTGGCTCCTCACTCGCGAAAGCCCCGGATGCGTCCGGGTGGGCGGCTGGTCTCTTCCATTCTCCAGCGTCTCTCTTCTCCAACGTGCACTCAGGGCACCGGGTTCCGCGCGTCGTAGGCCAGGAATCCGCGCTGGGCCCGGGAGACGGCCCACGTGACCACGATGCACACCAGCCCGCCGACCAGGAGGACCCAGCCTTCACGGAACCAGGTGGTGGCGCCGCCGGCCAGCATGTCGCCGAGTCTCGGCCCGCCGGCCACCACCACGATGAAGACACCCTGGAGACGGCCCCGGAACTCGTCCGGCGTGGCCGCCTGAAGGATCGTGCTGCGGAAGACGGCGCTGATGGAGTCCGCGACCCCGGCCGCGGCGCAGCAGAGCGCCGCGGGCAGCAACCAGACCGTGACGCCCTGGCGGCCGCCGTCGCCGGCCAGGACGACCATGAGACCGAAGGCGCCCAGGCTCGCACCCCACGCCATGATGGAGAAGACCACCGCGGCCCCCTGTTTCCGCACGTGGTTGAGGGGACCGCTGAACAGACCCGCCAGGAAGGCGCCCAGCGCGAACGCCGCGAGGAGGATGCCCACCGTGGTCTCCCCGCCGCCGAGCATCACGGCGCCGATGGCCGGAAGCAGCGCGCGGGGCTGGCACGAGATCATCGCGATGAGGTCCAGGATGAACGTCATGCGCACATTGGGGCGGGTGCCGAGGAAGCGGAAGCCTTCCAGGACGCTCGCCACCCCGACCGTACGGGGCGCGCCCTCGGGCGGCATGGCAGGCAGCCGCAACAGGGCCCACATGACGACGAAGTAGCTGATCGCGTCGAGGGTGTAGGTCCATTCGAACCCGAGCGACGCCACGAGGAAGCCGCCCAGGAGAGGCCCCACCATGGTGGAGAGACCGAAGGTGATCATGTTGAGGGCGTTCGCCGAGGCGAGCAGCTCGGGGCGCACCAGCAGCGGGATCATGGCGGAGCGGGCCGGGGCGTTGATGCCGAGCGCGGCGCTCTGCACGGCCGCGAGCGCGAACAGCAGCCAGACGTTCTCCAGGTGCAGCCAGGCCTGCACGGCCAGCCCCAGCGCGCTCAGCCAGAGAGCCGCAGAGGCGACGATCGCGACCGTCCGGCGGTCGTACACGTCCGCGACCGAGCCGCCGAACAGCCCGGCGATCACGAGCGGGACCAGGGCGAACACGCTCAGCAGCCCCACATAGGAGCTCTCCTGGGTGATCTTGTAGACCTCGAGGCTGAGCGCCACCACGGTGAGCTGGCTTCCGGCGTTGGAGACGGCGGTCCCGATCCAGAGGCGCTTGAAGGCGGGACTCTCCCGCAGGGGCGTCAGGTCAGCCAGGAATCTCCGCACCGGCTAAGCGTAGTCCGGCGCCTGCAGTTCGCGAGTCGCACCGACCATGCCTCGCAGCCCGGCCTCCAGGAAGCGCACGACGGCGTCCGCGTCAGTGTCGCGCTCGATCGCCAGGCTGATCAGGGCCTCCTCGGCGTAGGATACCCAGGCGCGCAGGGCCACGCGAAGCATGGCGGTGTCCTCGAATCCCAGCTCGATGAACGCGTCCCGGAGACGTTCCGCATTGAGCTCACGGGATTCGTCCACCACGGTCCGCACGGCTGGATCTCCACTGGCGATGCCGCGGACCAGCGAATAGAAGGTGCCACGGTGCTGCTGCACGAATTGGGTGATCCTCAGCAGGGTCTCGTGGACCCGCTCCCGGGGCGGCAGCTCGAGGCGCGGTGCGGTGGCGACCAGAAGGCTGTCCCGGGCTTTCGTCACGACGGCCAGATGCATCCCCTGGCGCGTCTCGAAATAGTGGAACAGCAGAGGGCGTGAGACTCCGGCCCGGCGGGCCAGCTCATCCATGGTCAGCTCGTCGAGGGAATGGTCGGCCAGGAAATTGACGCCGGTGGCGATCAGCTGGGCCCGGCGTTCCTCGGGGCTCAGGCGGACTCGCTGCACTTCGGACACCCTCTGAGTCTACTGACGCAGGCCGCTCTGAACGCCACGGAACGCCTGACGACACCAGCCCCGCCCCCGTCGTTTCTCCCCCGCCCGGCAGAGCCCGCCCCGGTGGACCACTATTGACTCGTAGTCAACTAAAAAGTTATCTTCATCACATGCGCGCCGCCGAAGGGGTCGGCGCCCGTTCCAGGAGGTCCGATGAAATTCCCCAGGTCTGAGCGTCTCCGTAAGATCAGTTCCTCGCACGCCGGGCGCATCGTGCTCGTCGCGGTCCCGGCGGCTCTCGCCGCCACCACCCTGATGGGCGGCATCGCCCAGGGCGCGGTCCCCGTCTCCTTCGCCGTCTCCGGCAGCCAGTTCCAGATCGGCGCCTCGTCGCTGGAGGGCACCGGCTTCTCCCAGTACGCGGGAGTCGCCCGGGACACCGAAGGAAAGAACCACACCGTGGCCATCGCCAACATCAAGAGCGCCACGCTGAGCGACCTCTGCCAGGCCGTCACCACCGACACCCCCCTCGGTAAGGTCGGCGTGCTTATCAAGGCCGGTGGCGGCGGATCCCCCGCCTCCGCTTCCGACCTGCAGATCGGCATGACCGGCCTGAAGGGCGACGCGTCCTTCGGCAAGATCCGCATCGGCGTGGATGCCTCCACCGTCAACACCGCGGCGAAGGGTACCCCCGGCGACTTCGCCCAGGACGCCGACACCGTCACCATCAAGAACCTCGAACAGACCGCCTGGAGCACCCAGGCCTCCGTCTTCACCCTCACCGGGATGAAGCTGGAGCTGACGGACGGGTCCAAGGGATGCTTCTGAGCGGCGACAGCGCACTGGCGGAGAACGGGCTGACACCGCAGGCCCCTCGCAGGTCCCGGCGAGCCGGCGCCACCCGGCCCGAGCGGCACACGGCAGAGAGGCACACCACCGCCCCGGTCGCGGAGTCCCGCACGGAGCCGACCGAGCCCCTGGAACCCGTGGAGTCGCTCCTGGCGTCCGAGTCCGTGGACGCGCCCGAAGCGGCCACCGCCCCCGCGGAGAGCGATTTCCGGACCTGGCGGAAGGAGCGGCCGTTCATCGGCGGTCTGCTCGTGGCGCTCGGCGGCGTGGAGATGTTCTTCTCCGGACAGCTGGACATCGGTCATCTGCACGTGCAGCTCGGCATCGAGGGCCTTCAGGCGACCATCATCCCGATCGCCCTGCTCCTGCTGGGCATCCTCGCCATGACCATGCCGGACCATCACGTGTTCTACGGCGTGATCGCCCTCGCCGTGGCCGTGTACTCACTGGTGGGCGTGAACCTCGGAGGCTTCCTGATCGGCATGCTGCTGGCCGGGACCGGAGGAGTGCTCGTGGCCGCCTGGATGAGACGGAGTCCCGCACCTCAGGGAGAACCCGCCTCATGACACAGCGCCGCCGCCGCGGACTGGGAGCGCTGCTGGCCGGCGCCGTGCTGGTGACACCGTTCACCCTCGGCGCCGCCCAGGCCCCCGAGTCCCAGCCCGCAGCCTTCTGCCTCCCCATCCTCTTCACGTGCGCCTCCCCGACGCCGACCCCCACCCCCGGAACCCCGAAGCCTTCGGCCACGACGCCCGCTCCGGGCGCCGGCACCCCCAGCGTCCCGGCCGGCGGGTCCGGCGGCATGCCGGTCATCCCCGTGCCCGGCGACTCCGGAACCAGCGCCCCCGGAAGCAGCACGCCCAGCGGGTCGCCGTCGTCGGCGTCCACCGATCCCGCGCACCCGTCACCCGGAGCGAAGCCCTCCCCCAAGAAGCCCGTGAAGGCGACCCGCGAGGACGGCGCCCCGATCTTCACCAGGACGCCCGCCTCCCTCGGCTCCCGGGGGCTGTCCTTCACCGGTCTGCACTCGATCGGGATCGTCTCGGTGCCGACGGTCGACGGCGGGAGCGTGCGCGCGCTGAAGATCAGCGCGGACTCCATCACGATCACCGGGTTCTCCCTCACCGTCCGGCCGCCGAACGGCCCCGGGCTCGTCACCACGGCGGACACCATGAAGCTCGAAGGCCACGTCGACGTGTACCTCGGCTCCGTCACCGCGACGACGGCGAACGGCCGTTCGCTCACGCTCGGCACCGACACGCCGCCCCCGCTGGACGACGTCGCGCCGGGACTCCTGCGGGTGACGATGGGCCTCGTGGGAAGCACCGCCGACTCGATCAGCTACACGAACACGAACCAGCGGATCGTCGAGTCCTGAGCGCCCTTTCCGGGTCCGCCGAACATATTCCTGGGAATTTGCCGCCACTAATTGCGAGCTAGTCAAAATAAGTGCTTGAATGGGGTCATGTCCCAGTTCACGGCACTCCCCGACCGGGCCTCCGCCTGGTCCGAGCAGCTGCGTACCGCCGGACGGCGCGTCACCAAGCAGCGCCTTGCCGTGCTCGCAGCCATCGACACCCATCCGCACTCCACCGCGGAGAACATCCTCGACCTGGCCCGCCGCGAGCTCCCGGGACTCTCCGCGCAGTCCGTCTACGTGGTCCTCGGCGACCTGACGGAACTCGGCATGCTGCGGCGTTTCGAGCCCCCGCACTCCCCCGCACTGTACGAGACGCGCACCGGGGACAACCACCACCACGCCATCTGCACGCGCTGCGGGCGCATCGAGGACGTGGACTGCGCCGTCGGGCATGCACCCTGCCTGCATCCCCACTGGAACGACGACCAGCAGCCCATGAGCATCCAGATCGCCGATGTCCTCTACCAGGGCATCTGCCAGGACTGCCTCGCCGCCGAGCGCCAGGACGGCGACTGAGCCGCACCCAGGCTCCCCGAACTTCCCTTCACACACCCGTATCAACCATCCCCGGAAGGAACACCGTGTCTGAGAGCACCGTCTCTAAATGCCCTGTCGCCCACGGCGGCCGTGTACACCCCACCAAGGGCAGCGCCAACACTGAGTGGTGGCCCAACAAGCTCAACCTCAAGATCCTGGCGAAGAACCCCGAGGTCGCGAACCCGCTCGACCCCGGCTTCGACTACACCGAGGCCTTCAACGCTCTGGATCTGGACGCGGTCAAGGCTGACCTGACGGCCCTCATGACGGACTCCAAGGACTGGTGGCCCGCCGACTTCGGTCACTACGGCCCCTTCATGATCCGCATGGCCTGGCACTCCGCCGGCACCTACCGCTCCCACGACGGCCGCGGTGGCGGCGGCGCGGGCCAGCAGCGCTTCGCGCCCCTGAACTCCTGGCCGGACAACGTCGGCCTGGACAAGTGCCGCCGTCTGCTGTGGCCGATCAAGAAGAAGTACGGCCAGTCGATCTCCTGGGCCGATCTGTTCATCCTGGCGGGCAACGTCGCCCTCGAAGACATGGGCCTGAAGACCTTCGGCTTCGCCGGTGGCCGTCCGGACGTCTGGGAAGCCGACGACGACGTCTACTGGGGCCCGGAGAAGGTGTGGCTGGACAACGAGCGCTACTCGGGCGCCCGTGACCTGGAAGCCCCCCTCGCCGCAGTGCAGATGGGGCTCATCTACGTGAACCCGGAAGGCCCGGACGGCAACCCGGACCCGCTGGCCTCCGCCATCGACATCCGCGAGACCTTCCGCCGCATGGGCATGGACGACGAGGAGACCGTCGCCCTGATCGCCGGTGGGCACACCTTCGGCAAGACCCACGGCGCCCACAAGGACGACCAGATCGGCCCGGACCCCGAGGCCGCTCCGCTCGAGAACCAGGGCTTCGGCTGGAAGAACGGCCACGGCACCGGCTTCGGCGATGACACCGTCGGCTCCGGCCTGGAGGTCACCTGGACCTACCACCCGACCCGCTGGGACAACGAGTTCTTCCACATCCTCTACGCGTACGAGTGGGAGCTCATGGAGTCCCCGGCCGGCGCGAAGCAGTGGCGTCCCACCAACGGCGCCGGCGCGGACATGGTTCCCATGGCCCACTCGGCCGGCCGTCGCGAGCCCCGCATGCTCACGAGCGACCTGGCACTGCGCGAGGACCCCATCTACGGCCCCATCTCGCTGCGCTTCAAGGACGACCCCGAGGCCTTCCAGGACGCCTTCGCCCGCGCCTGGTTCAAGCTGACCCACCGTGACATGGGCCCCAAGGTCCGTTACCTCGGCAAGGAGGTCCCGGCTGAGGACCTCATCTGGCAGGATCCGCTGCCCGCCGCTCCGGCCCAAACCATCGGCGACGCCGAGATCGCCGTTCTCAAGGAGAAGATCGCCGCGTCCGGTCTCACCGTCGAGGAGCTCGTCTCCACCGCCTGGAAGGCTGCGGCGTCGTTCCGCGGCTCCGACAAGCGCGGCGGCGTCAACGGCGGCCGCATCCGCCTGGAACCGCAGGTCAACTGGCCGGTCAACCAGCCGGACAAGCTGAAGCCCGTGATCTCCGTCCTCGAGGGCATCGTGGCCGACTTCAACGCGACCTCCCCCGTCAAGGTGTCCTTCGCCGACGTCGTGGTGCTCGCGGGCAATGTCGGCGTGGAGCAGGCCGCCCAGGCCGCCGGTCAGACCGTCACCGTCCCCTTCACCCCGGGCCGCGTGGACGCCACCCAGGAGCAGACCAGCCCGGAGCAGTTCGCCTGGCTGCAGCCGGTGGCCGACGGCTTCCGCAACTACAACAGCGGCTACATCAACCTGCCGGCCGAGTACCTGCTGATCGACCGCGCGAACCTGCTCAACCTCTCCGGCCCGGAGATGACCGTGCTTCTCGGTGGTCTGCGCGTGCTGGGCAACAACTGGGACGGTTCCAGCACCGGCGTCTTCACCGATCGCCCGGGCGCGCTCAGCAACGATTTCTTCGTGAACCTGCTGGACCTCGGCCAGACCTGGATCCCGGCGGATGACGAGCAGAGCTACACCACCGCCGACGGCCGCTGGACCGGCAGCCGCGTGGATCTGGTGTTCGGCGCCAACTCGGAGCTCCGCGCCCTCGCCGAGGTCTACGCCTCGGACGACGCCCAGGAGAAGTTCGTCAAGGACTTCGCCGCGGCATGGGCCAAGGTCATGGAGAACGACCGCTTCGAGCTGAAGAAGTAATCCCCTCCGGACGCTGAAAGGCCCCGGTGTCACCGACTGGTGACACCGGGGCCTTTCCCGTCTGACGGCGGAGTGGCGGGAACGCTACTTCTTGCAGACCTTGCCCAGCTCGGTGAAGCTGTCCGAGACCTTGGTAACCGAACCCGAAAGCTCGGTCATCTTGGCGGAGGCCGTGGACGGATCCGCGGCAGCGGACTTGATCTTCGCGGTGAAGTCGGCGTACGCGGCGCTGGCGGCCTCGGCCTTCGGCTTCACGTCCGGGTTGGAAACGCCCTTGACGCTCTCGGCCAGCTTGTCCGAGAACTTGCTCAGGCCGTCCGACGCCGCCTTGGGGTCGGAGGCGAACTTGCTCATATTGGACTGCAGTTCGTTGCTGATGCCGCTCATGTCGCTCTCCAGCTTCGAGCAGGCGTCCGCGACACTCTGGCCGCCACAGGCGCTCAGGCTCACGGCCAGCAGCGGGACGGCGACGATGCCGAGGGCACGCGTGACGATGGTCTTGCTCATGGTTTCCCCTTTTTCAGGCACTGGAGCACTGTGCGAGTGATAATCTCCAGCGATTTTCTTGTGACGATCGTCAGAGTAACACGGCGCAACAGACGGGAACGGCGGTATGACGGGCCTTCAGGCGCCGCGCTTCAGTTCCGAATCGATCGTGAGGAAGAAGGACTTCAGCAGACGTTCGAAGGCCTCCGTGGCCGCCTCCCGCTCGCCCGTGACGATCACGTCGTACCGCAGCCCGGTCAGCGTGGCCACGAACAGCCGTCCCGTCCTGCGGGCCTCCGGTTCGCCGAGACCCTGGTTCCTGAGCCATTCATGCAGGACATCCACCCAGGAGTGATACAGCTTGCCGCCGTTGCCGCGCGGCTTGTCCAGCACGGAATCCTGCATGGCGGCCTCGAAGTGCAGCCGCTGCAGCTGAATGCCGTACTCGCGCAGTCCGACCTTCCAGGCGGTCCGGAGCCAGGCTTCGAACTCCTCCCGACCCGCCGTGACGAGTTCCAGATCCAGCACTTCGGAGGGCCGGGCCTCGATCGCGTGCACGATCTGGGAGATGAGCTCTTCTCGGGAGCCGAAGTGGTACACCAGCACGTAGCTGCTGATGCCCAGCCCGTCGGCGAGGGTGCGGAAGGTGAGGTCGGCGATCGACTTGTCCTGCAGGTACAGCAGGATGTCGTGCATGAGCTCTGATTTACGTTCGGGTCGGGGAGGACGCGCCATAAGCGCAATCTTAGAACCCCACGGCCTCCCGGGGCCGCAGGCGGGCCGCGAGATGACGGCACTCCGACAGCGGGCGGCTCACCCGCTCACCCCGCGGACGACGACGGCGCCGCACCCCGGGAAGGGGCGCGGCGCCGTCGTCGTGCTGCGGCTCAGCGGTGGGAGACGCGGGCTGGATCAGCCCACGAACTCCTTCGCCTCGGTGAACCGTTCGTTCAGGCGGGAGTGCCGCTGACCGTACGCGAAGTAGATGGCGAAGCCGAGCACGAGCCAGAGGAGGAAGAACAGCCAGGTCTGCACGGCCAGGTTGGTCATCAGGTAGACGCAGAGCACGGCGGACAGGGCCGGGAGCACGGGGCCGAGCGGCACACGGAACGCCGGGCGCAGATCGGGACGCTTGCGGCGCAGCACCAGGATGCCGATCGAGACCATCACGAAGGCGCACAGGGTGCCGATGTTGATCATCTCCTCCAGGATGTCCACCTGCGTCAGGCCGGCCACGAGCGCCACGGCCACGCCGCAGAGGATCTGGGTGCGGGCCGGGGTGGAGTGCTTGTCGCTCGTCTTGGACAGGGCACGCGGCAGCAGGCCGTCGCGGCTCATGGCCAGGACCACACGGGCCAGGCCCATGAGGAGCACCATGATGACCGTGGTGAGGCCGATCAGCGAGCCGAACGCGATGATCTTGGCGGCGTCGGTGTTGCCGACCGCCTCGAACGCCGTGGTGAGGGTCGGGTTCTTGGCCTTCGCGAGGTCCGTGTAGGACACCATGCCGGTCAGGGCGAGGGAGACCAGGATGTAGAGGAGCGTGACCAGGGCGAGGCCGCCGAAGATGCCGCGGGGCAGCGTCTTCTGCGGGTTCTTGACCTCTTCCGCGGAGGTGGCCACGACGTCGAAGCCGATGAAGGCGAAGAACACCAGGGCCGCACCGGCGAAGATGCCCAGGGTGCCGTACTGTGCCGGGGCGGCGCCCGTCAGGAAGCCGAAGAGGGACTGCTTCATGACGTCTTCCACGGCATTGCCTGCGGTCGGCACGGACTGCGGGACGAACGGGGTGTAGTTCTCCGCCTTGATGTAGAAGAAGCCCACGATGATCACGAAGAGCACCACGGCGATCTTGATGAGCGTGAAGACATTGCCCACCCGGGCAGAGAGCTTGGTGCCGAGCACGAGCAGCACGGTGAAGATGGCCACGATCAGGAACGCGCCCCAGTAGACGTCCAGGCCGCCCACATTGATGGCCTCGGGCATCTTGACGCCCACCAGGTCGAAGACCTTGGAGAGGTAGATGCCCCAGTACTTGGCGATCACGGCCGCGGCCGTGAAGAGCTCCAGGATGAGGTTCCAGCCGACGATCCAGGCCAGGACCTCGCCGAGGGTCGCGTAGGTGAAGACGTAGGCCGAACCCGCCACCGGGATGGCCGTGGCGAATTCGGCGTAGCACATGATCGCCAGCGCGCACGTGACGGCGGCGATGACGAAGGACAGCGTGACGGCGGGGCCGGCGAAGTTGGCGGCGGCCTTGGCGCCAACGGAGAAGATGCCGGCGCCGACGGCCACGGCGACGCCCATGATCATGAGGTCCCAGGCACTCAGGGAACGCTTGAGCCGGCGCCCCGGCTCTTCGGCGTCTGCAATTGACTGCTCAATCGACTTGGTACGGAGAATGTTCATCGGTGTCCACATTCTGTGTCGTGTAAAGGATCGTCACAAGGGTAGTGTCCACCCCTCGGACACCCCGTACTCGTCCAGTATGTGAGATTAGGAAATGAACACTTCATTTCCCGCATTCTCCCGGAATGGCCTACTGACCTCGGGAAATGCTCACCATCTCCTCGCGAGGTACCACCTTGACCCGCTCGCGCGCAATACTCACGCCGTGCGAACCTCCGTTGGCGGTCGCCTCAGCCCCGAGCGCCAGTTCGTGAGCGTCCAGACGGTTCCAGCCCTCCCACGTCGTGTACTCGACACCGCGCTCCTCGAGCAGCGCGACGACGGCGTCCTCGGACGGCTCGACGGCGGCGGGCAGCTGGAGGCGGTCCTCCAGGAGGTAGCCGATGGTTTCGAGGGCGTCACCCTTGGTGTGGCCGATGAGGCCGACCGGTCCACGCTTGATCCAGCCCGTGGCGTACACGCCCGGCACGGGGGCCCCGTCCGCGCCCAGGACGCGGCCGCCGTCGTTCTTGAGGACGCCACGGCGCTCGTCGAACTCCAGGCCCGGCAGCGGGGAGCCGAAGTAGCCGATGGCGCGGTACACGGCCTGGACCGGGTAGTCCACATGCTCGCCGGTGCCGCGGGCATTGCCCGTGCCGTCCAGCTCCATGCGCTCGAAGCGGATGCCGCCCACATGACCGGGGCGCTCCGGGTCCTCGAGGATCTCCACCGGGGAGTGCAGGAAGTGCAGGTGCAGACGGCGGGACGCGGCGTCCTCGCCCTCGTGCGCCTCCTCCACCAGCCAGTTGGTCAAGGTGTTGACCATGGTCTTGACCTGGTTGTTCGTCTTGATGGCTTCGTCCGAGGCCTCGTCGAAGTCGAAGTCCTCCGGGTACAGCACGATGTCCACGTCCCGGGAGTGGGAGAGCTCGCGCAGCTCCAGCGGGGTGAACTTCACCTGGGCGGGACCGCGGCGTCCGAAGACGTGCACGTCCGTGACCGGGGACTTCTTCAGGCCCTCATAGACGTTGTCCGGGATCTCGGTGACCAGCAGATCCTCCGCGTGCTTGGACAGGACACGAGCCACATCCAGCGCGACGTTGCCGTTGCCGATCACGGCGATCTCCTGGGCCTCCAGCGGCCAGTCACGCGGCACGTCCGGGTGGCCGTCGTACCAGGAGACGAAGTCCGCGCCGCCGAAGGAGCCCTTGAGGTCGATGCCGGGGATGTTCAGCTCCGCGTCCTTGATGGCGCCCGTGGCGAAGATGACCGCGTCATAGTGCTTCTGCAGGTCTTCGAGGCTGACGTCCTGCCCGAAGTGGACGTTGCCGAAGAAGCGGATGTCGCCGCGGTCCAGGACCTTGTGCAGCGCGTTCACGATGCCCTTGATCCGGGGGTGGTCCGGGGCGACGCCGTAACGGATCAGGCCGTACGGCGCGGGGTAGCGCTCGAAGAGGTCGATGGAGACCTGCACTTCGCCGTCTTTCACGCCCTGCGACTTCGTGAGGATGTCTGCGGCGTAGACGCCGGCCGGACCGGAACCGATGATGGCGACGCGCAGAGGGCGGGCGGATGTGTGCACAGACTCGACAGACAAGAGCTGACCTTCCAAGGTTGACAGTGCCCGCGCCATTAGCGCAGGCAGAACTATTCTAATTGTTCGGAATAACGCCTGCATGCGGCCGGTTGTGCCCACGTGACGGACCCCATCTCGAAAACCCTCGCTCCCACCACCCCCGTGAGCGGAACCGCTGGCGGCAACCCGGCAGCCACCTCCGGTGACGCGGCCGAGCAGGCCGCCAAGCGAGAGCGCCAGGGTCTCGCCTACGGCGTCGGCGCCTACACCCTCTGGGGCCTGCTGCCGCTCTACTTCATGCTGCTGCTTCCGGCCGGCCCGGTGGAGATCGTGGCGAACCGGGTGCTCTGGTCCCTGCTCTTCTGCGCCATCCTGCTGACCGTCACGCGTTCCTGGAAGACGTTCACCCTCGTCCTGAAGCGGCCGAAGACACTCGGCGTCCTGGCGATCGCCGCCCTGCTCATCGCCGTGAACTGGCTCGCGTACACGTTCGGCGTGATGAGCGGGCAGGCCGTGGAAGCCTCGCTGGGGTACTACATCAATCCGCTGGTCTCGGTGCTGCTCGGCGTCCTGGTCCTGAAGGAACGCCTGCGGGCGCTGCAGTGGACCGCCGTGGGCATCGGGTTCCTGGCCGTCGTCGTGCTGACGGTGGCGTACGGCAAGCTGCCGTGGATCGCCCTGACCCTCGCCTTCAGCTTCGGCTTCTACGGGCTGGTCAAGAAGAAGGTGGGGTCCGGCGTCGACTCCATCACCAGCCTCAGCGTGGAGACGCTAGTCCTGGCCCCGTTCGCCGCCGTCACCATGGTGGCGCTGACGCTGAACCAGGCGGCCACGGTCACCGGCTACGGCTCGGCCCACTTCTGGCTCATGGCCGCGTCCGGCGCGGTGACGGCCGTCCCCCTCGTGTTCTTCGGCGCCTCCGCCGCCCGCCTCCCGCTGACCACCATCGGCATGCTGCAGTACCTGGCGCCGACGCTCCAGCTGATCATCGCCACCCTGGTCCTCCACGAGCGCATGTCCCCCGAGCGCTGGATCGGCTTCGGGCTGGTGTGGCTGGGGCTCGTCATCCTCACCGTGGACGCCCTGCGTCATACCATCCGCGTCCGGCGCAGGTGAAAGTAAATGAACACTTTCAACCTATTGTGATCAAGAACACTCAGCTCTAGGCTCGGACTACCCACTCCCCGAGCACTGGAGGTCCGAGTTGTCCGCCGAGCTGAATCGCAGAACCCTCTTCGCACTCCTGGGGGCCGGCGCGCTCCTGGGCGCCACGGCCGGCTCCGCGAGCGCCGCCCCCGTGGCCTCGCTGGACGAGCTGGTGGCCCGCCGTCGTCTGATGCTGGCCGGGGACGGCAGTGCCGCCACCGTCCCGGAGCTCGCCCCGGCGCTCCAGGCCATGAGCGACGCCGCCGCCAGGACCTGGGCGTCCATGATCACCCCGAGCGGGACCTCCGGTCTCTGGGCCGACCTGCCGCTCACGGGCATCGGCAGCGCAGCCGACGCCACCGGCAACATGGGCGTGAGCTTCAACCGTCTCTTCGACCTGGCCCTCGCTCACGCCACGGCAGGCTCCGCCCAGCACGGTGACGCGAAGCTGGCCTCCGATCTGGTGGCGGCGCTCAGTTATCTCAGCACCACCGCTTACAAGAGCGGCATGCGGGCCGCCGGCAACTGGTGGTTCTGGGAGATCGGCGTGCCGCGCAAGGCCGCGGACATCCTGGTGCTGCTGTACGACGTCGTCCCTGCCGCCCTGCGTTCCTCCCTCCTGGCCGCGGCACGGTACTTCACCCCGGACCCCAATTGGCGCGGCCGCGGCACCAGCCTCGCGGAGACCGGCGCGAACCGGACGGACAAGGCCCTTTCCTGCGCTCTGCGCGGCATCCTCGACGGCCGGACGGACGAAGTGGCCCTGGCCCGCGACGCCCTCAGCGACACCGTCCGCAACGGCAAGAACAGCGTGTTCGGCTATGTCACGAGCGGCGATGGCTTCTACGCAGACGGCTCGTTCGTCCAGCACAGCTATCTCCCGTACGTGGGGACGTACGGGGTGGTCACGCTCGGCGGGATCGCCGAGATCCTGGGCCTGCTGGGTGGCAGTTCCTGGGACGTCACGGACCCGAAGAAGTCCGTGATCCTGGACGCGGTGGAAGCGAGCTACGCGCCCTTCATCTGGAACGGACGCATGATGGACACGGTCCGCGGCCGGGCGGTGTCCCGCCAGGCCAACCCGGATTACGTGGACGGCGCCGGCGCCATCACGGCCATCCTCCTGCTGGCGCCGGGAGCCGGCGAACCGTACCGCAGCCGCTACCTCGCCCTCGTGAAGGGCTGGCTGGAACGCTGCACGGACGTCTCCCTGTTCGGTCTGCCCGGGCAGAGCATCGCCAAGTCCCTGCTGGTCACCTCGGCCCTCCAGGACTCCTCCATCACTCCGGCGCCCGCCCCGGTCTTCACCCGCGCGTTCGGGGACCAGGACCGTCTGGTGCACCACCGGCCGGGGTTCAGTTCGGTGGTCAACGTGTCCTCGAAACGGATCGGCCGCTACGAATGGGGCAACTTCGAGAACAACCTCGGCTGGTACCAGGGCGACGGCCTGACCTTCGTCTACACCCCGACGGACCCGTCCCAGTACAGCGCCGATTTCTGGCCGACCGTGGACCCGTACCGCCTGCCCGGAACGACCGTGACCCTTGAACCGCGCGAGAGCGGAGCGGCGAACGGCACCGGGATCCCCCGCGCGTACCAGGCCTTCGCGGGCGGGCTCGATCTGGACGGCCGTTGGGGTGTCCAGGGCATGGATCACCTGAACTTCAACAAGACCCTCAGCGCGCGCAAGTCGTGGTTCTTCCTGGAGGACAAGGTGGTCTGCCTGGGTGCCGGGATCACCTCCTCCGGCCCGCACGAGGTGATCACCACCGTGGAGAACCGGGCCTTCCCTCCCGGCAAGGCGCCGGAACTGCGCACCGACAACCGCAAGCGGACCCTGGCACCCGGAGACGCCCGCGTCAGGATCACCCGCAACGCCCACATCGTGGGTCATGGCGGCTATGTTCTGCTGCCCGCGGAGAACGTGAGCGGAGACGTCACCGTGGCGGTGGTGGCCCGCACCGGAACGTGGAAGGCCATCAACTCCGGCGCCGACACGGGCGGCTCGGACGAGGTCAAGACCCGCGACTACGTCACCATCACCCACAGCCACGGCACGGGGACTCAGGGTGGTGGCTACGCGTACTTGATGCTGCCGGGCGCGGAGCACTCGGACACCTTCAAGGAGTCGGCGAACCCCTCGGTGCGGGTCCTCGCGAACACGGCGGAGGTGCAGATCGTGGAGGACCGCGCGCAGGGCGTGACGCTGGCCAACTTCTTCGCCGCCACCCCGGCGGACACGAACCCCACGCACGGCGTCACCGTGAGCGGTCCGTGCTCGCTGGCGTTCCGGAAGGACGACGACGGGAAGGTGACGGTCGCGCTCTCCGACCCGAGCCGCACCCAGGCCGTCGCCCGGGTGAGCCTGGCGGGGGTGGCGGTGTCCGGCGTCGTGAGTCCGGATCCCGGCGTGACCGTGGTGAGCACCTCACCGCTCACGCTCGAGGTCGCGCTGGACGGGCACGGCCATGCCCGCACGGTGGTGCTGCGCTGATCCCCCGGTCGAGGCGGGCGGCCTTGGTTAAAACAAGGCCGCCCGCCTCGACCGTTCGCGGGCAGGTGAACGGTCGGGACGGGCGGCCAGGCTCAGAGAGCCGGAGCCGGGAAGGCTCAGGCGTTGGCGCGGATCGCTGCCTCGAGGACGTCGAGCGCGTCGTTGAGGAGGTCCTCACCGATCGTGAGCGGCGGCAGGAGACGGATCACGTTGCCGTAGGTGCCACAGGTCAGGATGATGACGCCCTGGGCCAGGCAGTAGTCGGCGATCGCCTTGGTCAGCGCGGCATTCGGCTCCTTGGAACCTGCCACCACGAGCTCGATGGCCTGCATGGCGCCACGGCCACGCACGTCACCGATCACGGAGAGCTCGCCGGCCAGCTTGTTCATGCGGTCCTGGATGAGCTGACCGATGCGCTCGGCACGGGCGTTCAGGTCGAACTGTTCCATGGTCTCGATCGCGGCGAGAGCGGCCGCACAGGCCACCGGGTTGCCACCGTAGGTGCCGCCCAGACCGCCACCGTGAACGGCGTTGAGCAGCTCGGCGCGACCGGTGACGGCGGACAGCGGCATGCCGCCGGCGATGCCCTTGGCCATGGTGATCAGGTCAGGGACGACGCCCTCGTGATCGACGGCGAACCACTTGCCGGTGCGGCAGAAGCCGGCCTGGACCTCGTCAGCGATGAAGACGACGCCGTTCTCCTTGGCCCACGCGGCCAGGGTCGGGAGGAAGCCCTCGGCGGGGACGATGAAGCCGCCCTCACCCTGGATGGGCTCGATGATGATCGCGGCGACCTCGCTGCCGCCGATCTGCTTCTCGATGGCGAGGATGGCGCGCTGGGCGGCCTCGGTGCCCGTGATCTCCGGGTTCTCCTCGCGGTACGGGTAGCTCATCGGCAGGCGGTAGATGTCCGAGGCGAACGGACCGAAGCCGCTCTTGTACGGCATGGCCTTGGCGGTCAGCGCCATGGTCAGGTTGGTGCGGCCGTGGTAGGCGTGGTCGAACGCGACGACGGCGTTGCGGCCGGTGGCCTTGCGGGCGATCTTGATGGCGTTCTCGACGGCTTCGGCGCCGGAGTTGAACAGCACGGAGCGCTTCTCGTGGTCGCCCGGGGTCAGCTCGTTGAGCTTCTCGGCGACGGCGACGTAACCCTCGTACGGGGTGACCATGAAGCAGGTGTGCGTGAAGTGCTGCACGGCTTCCTGGACCGCGGCGACGACGGCCGGGGCGGAGGCGCCGACGCTCGTCACGGCGATGCCGGAGCCGAGGTCGATGAAGGAGTTGCCATCCACGTCCTTGATGATGCCGCCATCGCCATCGGCGATGTAGACGGGGACGGAGGAGGCGACGCCGCCGGCGACGACGGCGTCACGGCGGGCTGCCAGCTCGAGAGACTTCGGGCCGGGGAACTCGCCGATGTTGCGCTTCTGCTCGAGGCGGTAGCTGAGCTCGGTGGTGGTTGCAGTCATGGGGGACTCTTTCCTTCTTAGTCGCCTGCGACGGGTGTGACTTCGAGCATAGGATGACGAAAGCTCGCCGATGTATAGGCGGGTGCACAGCCAAACCCCAAGCCTGCTGTGCGGGAGTCCAAAGGACTTCTATGATGGGATCATGTCCATCACGCTGGCGGCACTTCTGTCCGTTCCGTCTCTCAAGCTTAAGAAGGTCGGGGCCGCCGAGTCGACCCTTTCCACCCCGATTCAGTGGGTGGCCGTCACGGAGCAGGAGAACCCGCAGCGCTTCCTGAGCGGCGGCGAGCTCGTGCTGACCACGGGACTGCGCCAGAAGACGGCCGCCGCGCAGCGCCACTTCGTGCGCATGGTGCAGCGCTCCGGAGCGGTCGGGATCGGCTTCGGCACGGGCCTGTCCTCCGAAGTGGTGCCCCCGGCCCTCGTGGCGGAGGCGAACCGCTGGGACATCCCCGTCGTGGAGGTCCCGTACGAGACCCCGTTCATCGCACTGGGGAAGCTCGTGGCGGAGGCGCAGCACGCGGACCACCTCGCCAAGCTGGAACGCATGCTCTCCGGGCACCAGGTCCTGGCCCGTTCCCTCCTCTCAGGCGGCGGGCTGCCCGCCCTGCTGCGGCAACTGGCGGGACTGCTCCGCACGGACCTGCGGCTGCGGCGCTACGGACGCGAGATCTTCAGCACCACCGCAGGCTCCCTTGGTGAATCCGACTCCGGACGCTGGCTGGACGTGGCCATCTCCACCGGTCAGCGCGACGCCACCACACTCCAGGTCCGCGAGCCCTTCCGGGACGCCGGCATCCTGGACTACGCGAAGAGCCTCATCAGCCTCGAACTGAACAACCAGAAGCACCAGCGGGACGCCTCCCGGAAGCTGGCAGGGCAGGTCATGCAGGACGTCATCCGCGGCGTGCTGGACCCGAAGGACGCCGGCACCAGGCTCGCGACCATCGGTGTGGCTGCGGCCAAACGTCATGTGGTGATCCTCGTGCGGCCGGCGCCGGGCAACACGCCGGCTCAGAACAAGGCCATCATGTCCACGCCCCTGCCGCCCGAGCTCGAAGGCATCCCGACCGCCGTCGTCGACTCCGAGCTGCTCATCATCACGCCGGAGGACAAGACCGCCGTGGAGGCCGCCAAGGCCGTCCACGCGCTGCTGGCCGAGGCCGGGCTCAAGGCGACGATCGGGATCGGCGGCCACTACGCCAAGGCGAACGGCCTGCGGTGGAGCTACTTCGAGGCGCGCGACGCCGTCGCCCGCGGACTGCCGGTCAACGAACCCGAACGGCTCAGCCTGACGTCGCTGCTGCTGGCGAGTGAGGACGTGCCGCTGTCCGACATGGCGATGGAGACCCTCAAACCGCTCTACGACTTCGACGCCGCGCACGGCGCCGGACTGCTCAGCACCCTGGAGAGCTACCTCGAACACGACGGCTCCGTGGCGGCCGTGGCGCAGGCACTCACGCTGCACCGCAACACCGTCCGGTACCGCCTGGCCCAGATCACCGAGCTCAGCGGCTACGACCCCTCCACCACGGCGGACCGCGTCCAGCTCTGGCTGGCCCTGGCGATCTCCCGCCTCGGGACCCGCTGAGTCACCCTCACGCCGGCCACTTTCTGTGGCGCTCATCACGGAATGGCATACCAGAAGGACTAAAGGTCTAACCTTTAGAACATGCCAGCCACACCCACCTCGGAATCCACCGCGCCCATCCTCAGCCCCGCTGCTCTCGCCGACGCCTCGGCACTCGCCACGGGAACCGGAGGGTCGGGGCGCCGCAAGGTGCTGCTCGCCCTGGTGGGCGTCATCCTGGTGGGCCTCAACCTCCGCGTGGGCATCACGAGTGCCGCCGCGCTCTTCCACGAACTGCAGCAGGCCCTGGGCTACGGAGCCTTCATCGCCTCGCTCCTGCCGAGCATCCCCACCCTGTGCTTCGCGTTCGCCGGGCTGGCCACCAATCCCCTGAGCCGCCGCCTGGGCGTCGAGAACACCGTGGTGTTCGCGCTCTTCCTGCTGACCTGCGGCCTCGCGATCCGCGGCATCCCCAGCACCGTGGCGCTGCTGGTGGGCTCCGTGGTGGCGATGAGCGGCCTGGCCATCTGCAACGTCTCCATGCCCGTGCTGATCCGCCAGGACCACGCCGACCGGACGTCGCTGGTCACCGGCCTGTACACCTTCACCATGACCATTGGCGCGACGACGGCGGCCACCGTCAGCGTCCCCCTGGCCCATGCGCTGGGCTCGCCGTCCGCGGGGCTGGCCTCGTGGTCCGTGATCGCCGCGCTCGGCCTCCTCGGTTTCATCCCGCTGGCCCTCGGCCGTCGCCGGAGCCGGAACCTGGCCCCCGACGTCGCGCCCGAGCAGCATCACGGCATCTGGGCCTCGCTCCGGGGCCGCAAGGCCGTCCTGATCGCGATCGTGTTCTCGACGCAGGGTTTCCTCGCCTACGCCGTCATGAGCTGGTTCGCCTACATCCTGAGCGACAGCGGCATGGACGCCACGCAGAGCGGCCTGATGTTCGGTGTCATGCAGTTCGTGTCGATGTTCGCGGGCATGCTCTTCCTCGCCTTCGGTTCGCGGAACAGCACCCGCCCCTGGGCCCTCGCCATCCCCGCCGCCTGCACAGTGGCCGGCATCATCCTCCTCATGGTGGCGCCGATCGAGACGGCACTGCTATCCGCGTGCCTCACGGGCCTGGGCCTCGGCATCTTCCCGCTCGTCCTGGCGATCATCAGCCAGAGCGGCCGCACCCCCGCCGAGACCACGGCGCTTTCCACTGCCGCGCAGTCCCTGGGGTACTTCTTCTCGGCGCTCGGCCCGCTCGGCATCGGCCTCCTGCACGGCCTGACGGGGCAGTGGATTCTGCCGCTGGGTGTGGCGGTCGGCGTCGCGGTCGTCCTGACCGTGGCCGCCTTCGTGCTGGGGCGCCTGCACAGCGGGCACGGACCCCGCGTAGTGGTCGCGTCGCAGCAGGCCTCCCGGGGCGGGGAGTGATCCAGTGACCACCGCACGGAACACCTCGCAGTCCGCCACCCCCACCGGCGGCCTGCATCACCCGGAGGGACGGCAGCCCCTGGCGGCCGCCGTCGCCCGGCAGCTCCGCGAGGCGATCGCGGCCGGTGCCTGGGAGATCGGGCAGCGGATCCCCACCGAATCGGAGCTCATGGAGCGTTTCCAGGTCTCCCGGGGCACCCTGCGGGAAGGCATCAAGGCACTGGCCCACGCCGGGGTCCTGGAGGTCCGGCAGGGCGACGGCACCTACGTCCGCGCCCGCAGCGAGCTCGAAGGAACTGCGAGCCGGAGCGTCGGCGAGCACACGGCCGCCCATGTGTTCGAGGTCCGTCAGGTCCTGGACACCCAGGCCGCGCGGCTCGCGGCCCAGCGCGCAGAGGCCCCGGGCATCGAGGAACTGCAGCGCATCCTGGACGCCTCGCTCGAGGCCTGGCACGCCGGGAGGGTCTCCGAGTGGGCGGATCTGGACTGGGAGTTCCACCGCGGCGTGGCCCGTCTGAGTGGCAACCCGCTGCTGGAACAGCTCTACTCGGGCTTCGCGGGGGCCTTCAAGCGCGATCTGCTCAACCAGTCGGAGCACCGGGACTTCGACCCCAGCCTGCAGCCGGGACATCAGGACCTCATCACGGCCCTCTCCTCCGGCGACCCGGAGACCGCCGAACAGAGCGTCCGCTGTGGCCTGGAGATCGCCGAATCCCGTAGCTGAGTGCCCTTAAAGCAGTTGAGTGCTCAGTTGTTGCGGGTGATCCGTGGAAACACCCGCAACACCTGAGCACTCAAGGTGCTGAACGCACTGCGCGGACTTCAGGAGCCGACGACGGCGCCCGCCCCGTCACGCGAGATGCTCACCATCTCCTCGCGGGACACCACCTTGATGCGCTCGCGCTCGACGCTCACCCCGTGCGAGCCGCCGTTGGCCGTGGCCTCGGCACCGAGTGCGCGCTCGTGGGCGTCCAGACGGTTCCAGCCATCCCAGCTCGTGTACTGCACGCCGCGGCTTTCGAGCAGCGCGACCACGGCGTTCTCCGCGGCGTCGTCCGCCACGGGGAGGGCCGTGCGGTCCTCCAGCAGGTGGGTGATGGTTTCGAGGGCGTCACCCTTGGTATGGCCGATGAGGCCGACCGGTCCGCGCTTGATCCAGCCCGTGGCGTAGACGCCCGGCACCGGGGCGCCGTCCGCGCCCAGCACGCGGCCGCCGTCGTTGATCACGACGCCCTTGCGGTGGTCGAACTCGACGCCCGGCAGCGGGGAGCCGAAGTACCCGATGGTCCGGTAAACGGCCTGGACCGGGTAGTCCACGTACTCGCCGGTGCCGCGGGCGTTGCCCGTGCCGTCGAGCTCGGTGCGCTCGAAGCGGATACCGGCCACCTTGCCCGGGGTTTCGGGTGAGTCGGTGATCTCCACCGGGGAGTGCAGGAAGTGCAGGTGCAGGCGGCGGGAGGCGGTCAGCTCGGAGAGGTCCTCGGGCTGCTCGGCGAACCAGTTGGTGAGCGTCCCGACCATGGTCTTGATCTGGTTGTTGCTCTGGATCGCCTCATCGGAGGCCTCGTCGAACTCGAAGTCCTCGGCGTAGAGGATGATGTCCACGTCCTTGGAGTGGGACAGCTCGCGCAGCTCCAGCGGGGTGAACTTGATCTGCGCGGGGCCGCGGCGGCCGAACACGTGGACGTCGGTGACCGGGCTCGCCTTCAGGCCGGCGTAGACGTTGTCCGGGATCTCGGTGACCAGCAGGTCGTCCGCATGCTTGGACAGGACGCGGGCGACATCCAGCGCGACGTTGCCGTTGCCGATGACCGCGACCTCCTTGGCCTCCAGGGGCCACTCGCGGGAGACGTCCGGGTGGCCGTCGTACCAGGAGACGAAGTCGGCGCCGCCGAAGGAGCCCTCCAGCTCGACGCCGGGGATGTTGAGGTCCGCGTCCTTGATGGCGCCCGTGGCGAAGATGACCGCGTCGTAGTGCTTCCGCAGGTCATCGAGGGAAAGGTCCGTGCCGTAGTCGACGTTGCCGAAGAAGCGGATGTCGCCGCGGTCCAGGACCTTGTGGAGGGCGTTCACGATGCCCTTGATCCGCGGGTGGTCCGGGGCGACGCCGTAGCGGATCAGGCCGTAGGGCGCCGGGTAGCGGTCGAACAGGTCGATGCTGACGGTGAGCTCCCCGCTCTTGACCTCATCGCTCTTGGTGAGGATGTCCGCGGCGTAGACGCCGGCCGGGCCGGAGCCGACGACGGCGACGCGCAGCGGGCGCTCCGCGGAGCCGACGGCTGCGTTCGAGGGGGTGGGGAGTTCTGACACGGCTGTGTTCCTTTCGTCGACTGCTCCATAGGATGTCATTCCAGCCTGGGATTCCGGCGAGAACGACGTCCTGTGGAGCACTCGATCAGAGTGCATGAGTGTGGGTGAGGCGAAGATGCTCGGGGGCGTAGGGGCTGAGCCGGACGACGTCCCCCACCACGATGACGGCGGGATTCTCGACCCCGACGTCGGCGGCGCGGTCCGCGATGTCCGCGACGGTCGCCACGGTGACCCGCTGGTCCGGCGCGTAGCCGCGTTCCACGATCGCCACGGGGGTGTCCCGCGGGAGCCCGGAGGTGGCGAGGGTGTCCATCGACCGGGACAGGGCCTTGACGCCCATGAGGAGGACCACGGTGTGGTCCGGCCGGGCGGGCAGGCTGCCCAGTTCGTCGTGGCCCGTGACGACGGAGAAGCCCGTGGCCAGCCCGCGATGCGTCACCGGGATGCCGGCCGCGGCGGGCACGGAGATCGCGGAGGTGACGCCCGGGACCACGCGGACGTCGACGTCGTGTTCACGGCAGAAGGCGAGCTCCTCGCCGCCGCGGCCGAGGACGTACGGGTCGCCGCCCTTGAGCCGGACCACATGGTTTCCCGCGAGCGCCTCGCGGACCAGGATGCGGTTGATCTCGTCCTGCGGGACGGGATGATGGCCGGGGGTCTTGCCCACTTCGATCACGCGGACGTCCTCCGGCAGGCCGTCCAGGACGGAGCGCGGGCCGAGGCGGTCGGCCACGACGACGTCGGCCTCCGCCAGGAGCTGCCGGGCGCGGACCGTCATGAGGCCGGGATCGCCCGGGCCGCCGCCGACCAGGGCGACGCTTCCCTTGGCCCGGGTCCCGACCTGACCACCGCGCGGATTGCCCCGGCGGTGGTGGCGGAGCGGCAGGGCGCCTTCGTCGAGCGCGGCGGCGACGGCGTCGCGCACGGCCATGGCACGGCGGGGATCCGCTCCGGCATTGACCGCGATCTTCACGTCGTCCACGCTGGCGACTGCGGGCGTCCAGGCGGCGGAGCTCTCGTGGTCCCCGGCATTGACGCACCAGATCCGGCGGGCCTCGGAGTCGGCCGCCACCTGGGCGTCCACCGCGGGGTCACCGGTGGCGGTCTGAACGAACCAGGGGGTGTCGAGGTCTTCGGTGCGGTAGCCGCGGGCCTCCCAGTGGAGGAGTCCGGCGTCGGCGAGGTCACGGATCGTCTCCACCGCTTCGGGGGCGACCACCGTGACCCGGGCCCCGGCGTCGAGCAGGCCCTTGGCACGTCGCGCGGCGACCTTGCCGCCGCCGACCACCAGCACCGGGCGGCCGAGAAGGCGCAGTGCCGTGGGATAGATGTCCATCAGAGCCATGCGAAAACCATAGGGGTGGCGCGTAACACTCATCAAAGCTGCCGAAACGGCGGTTCACGCAAGGTCACGGAAGGTCACATAGGGCCGCGGAACTAGGCTGGAAACCGTGATCAGCTTCAGTGAGGAGATCCGTATCGCGGCGCGGCCGGAGGAAGTCTTCGGCCTGTCCCTCGATGTCGACGCCCACACCCGTTCCATGGCCGGTTCGGGTGAGCGGGCCGTGGCCGGGGTGATGACGGGCCGCATGGGGCCGGGCGACACCGTGACCTGGCAGGCCCGCCATTTCGGGGTCCCGATCCGCATGACGTCGCAGATCACCGAGTACCGCGAGCCGTCGCACTTCGTGGACGAACAGCTCCACGGACCATTCAGGCTCTGGCGCCACGAGCACCGCTTCACGCCCGACGACGGCGGCACCCTCCTGCGCGACGACATCACCTTCGCCGCCCCGCTGGGCCCGCTCGGACGCCTCGCCGAGCTGCTGGTCCTCCGTTGGTACATGCCGCAGCTGATCCGGCAGCGGAACGTGTTCCTCAAGGCGGCGGCCGAGGCCAGGCCGCCGAAACAGTGAGTTTGCGCTGAAACAGTGAGCTGAACTCACTGTTTCAGCGCAAACTCACTGTTTCACCGCATCAGATGACGTGTCACTCGTACGAGCAGAGGTAGGCCACGGGATCGCTGGTCATGACAGTGAAGGACACCCCGGCCTCGACGTCGAACGCCGAGCCGGCTTCATAGCGCACCCACTCGCCGCTCTCGGCCGGGAGCTTCACGTCCCAGCTGCCGCGCACCAACTGCATGCGTTCCGGGGAGGACGTGCCGAAGGTCCACTCGCCCGGGGCGATGACACCGACCGTGAACTTCCCCTCGTCGTCCCCGGAGCCCAGGCTGCGGACGTTGCCGTCGAAGTATTCGTGCTGGCTGATCATGAGGGCTCCTTCGCTGCGGGCCCGGCGGTCCGGCCGGGCGACTGTCCCCCACGTTAGGACGGACGGCCCTCCGCTCCAATCGCCGTCCGGATTGTTGCGGGGAGGTCCTTGTTGCGGGGCCGTCCTTGTTTCTGGGCCGCGCGGGACTTTCACGGTCGCACCGCGACCATGGCTGCCAGGGGACGCCTGCGGGTCTGTTCGAGGGAGACCTTTCCACCGCGCCGCACCAGTTCTCGAAGTGAGCCCTCCGCCCGGCCGCCTTGCGGTTCTCCCTGCTCATCGCCCCAGTTCAGCCCGCGTACTGCCGCACCACGGAGTGATTCGACTTGAGGTGTTACTGGTGACCTCCGTTGGATGAAGGCGAACGGCGCCCTCCGGCGTGAAGGTGCCGGTTCGCACTCATCGATCTCGTACGTGTAGTCGCACCATGTCAAAGGGGATGCCATGCCTGGATTGAAATCTCGCCGCGCACGAAGCGCCGGCATTGCTGTCGTGATTCTCACGCTGTCGTTGACGGCTTGTTCCGGAAAAACGCTGAAATTCGGCGGCCAGGAGGTCGAAGACCTGGACAAGACCATCACGGCGCTGGACGACAGTTGGAAGCAGAGCCTCACCGATGGAAAGAAGGCGAACACCGCCCCGGATGACGGGTCGCGGTGCTACGCCCAGATCAATGGCGAGGTCCTGGCCGATGAGGCGATCTGTGGTCCCGTGCACTACCTGGGGTCTGACGACACCACGTGGGACACGGTGTCGTTAAAGCAGGTGCTCGACAATTCTTCCGACAAGGTCCGCGTCGAGAAGGATTCCGGCTTCACCACGGGTGCCAAGAAGGCCAATGTGGAGCTGTACCGGCCTGACGGGAAGGAACCGCCGAGTGATCTGAACGTCCCCGAGCCCGAGGCGAATACTGAGGAACCCGGCCAGGCGATCTGGATGAAGTCATCCGGGCCCCAGGCCCCTGGCGATTCCTCGACCGGCGACTCATCGAAGTCGGTGACCATCGTGACCCCGGATGCTCGGTTGGTCGTGAGCAGCCCGAAGATCTCTGATCGGATCGGTGGGCCGGAGGATCGGCAGCAGGCCGGCGCTGGGAACAAGTTCGGCTCCGTCAC
Source organism: Arthrobacter woluwensis (assembly GCF_030816155.1). Taxonomy (NCBI): domain Bacteria; kingdom Bacillati; phylum Actinomycetota; class Actinomycetes; order Micrococcales; family Micrococcaceae; genus Arthrobacter; species Arthrobacter woluwensis. Next base: position 2,729,174 of record NZ_JAUSXR010000001.1, read on the forward strand.
CATCAGCACCGGCGCCAACGGTTCCTCCCAGTCCGACAGTAAGACGGTGCTCGCGTTCAGCGCCGGCGGGAAGAGCTACAACGTCGGCAAACCGCAGGACGGCACGCTCGCCATGGCCGTCCCCGGCGACGGGAAGGACCTGGCCCTCACCGTGACCTTCGAAGGCAAGACCCAGACATACTCCCTGGCTGACGGATCCCTGGATGAGAAGTCCAAGGGACTGTCGTATTACGACGGGTACAAGACGACCTCAGACGATTCCGCCAAGGTCGGCGATCTGAAGATCGAGAAGCAGAACGGGTTCGATCTGACCTTCTATGGAACCAGTTACACCGCCTATCGCGTCCCGTACGACGCATCTGTCGGCTGGGCGCCGGAGGGCAAAAGCTGGTTGGTGATCAGCGGCAGTCCGAGCACCGACAGCCTGCAATGGAAGCCGGACCACGGCTATGAGTACGGTTACTACAACGTCAAGGAGGACATCGTGTCCGGCACGGTGACCAACGTCAGCGGCGAGGCGTTCAAGACCACGCTCAAAGCCCATCCCAGAGTCGAGGGCAGCGGATGGTTCAGCTCCGACAGGGTCAATGCGATCTTCGAAGTACCCGCCAAAGCCAGAGACTTCAAAGCGTCCTTCGTCCTCCGTGCGACGGGCACTCTGAAGAAGGACCAGTCCAACACCGAGGCGCCCGCCACGGCGAACTTCGACAGCCCGGTGAACGACCTCCAATTCACCTTCCCCCAGGGCACGGACGCTAAATAGAAGGCGACGCGCCCCCGAAAGGTCCGCCGCCCCCGGCGGCGCCCTCACGTGCAGGAGCGGACGCGACGACGCCGGCCACGCGCCGTCGCGCCCGCTCCTTCATCGACTGCTCCATAGGAAGTCGTTCTGAGTGATCTCAGAGGGAAAACGACATCCTGTGGAGCAGTCGATGAGGGTGGTCGAGAGAAAGAACGCGGCCGAGGAGACTCGACCCCCGTGGGGACTCCTGCCCATTGCCCCGCCCCCGGCGACGTCGCATGCTGGAAGACAGGCGCCCAGGCCGACGCCCGCGCAGATCTGGAGGCTCCGGATCCGGCACAGTCGGCGATCCTCTGAGGAACCATGCGAGGCGAGGAGTTGGACATGAGCGATCACACCACCGATGAAGCACGGCAGGCCGGCACGATCCGGGACCTGGAGGCGCGCATCGCCCGCCTTGAGCGTGTGGCAGTCGGCGCCTACGAGGTGCTCCTCGGAGCCCTGCTGATCGCAGGACTGACCGTGCCGATCTTCACCACCCGCGAGACCCGGGGCGACTCCCGGGTGGATACGCCGGTCTCCGTGTTTACCGTCATCTTCCAGCGCGGCATCGCGCCGGATTCGAGCTCTGGTGACGATCCGGCGCTGTCTGCGCTGTTCATGATCGGTTTCGTCGGCCTGCTGGTCGTCACCGTGCTGTTGCTTGTTCTCCTGGTCGTCACCGCCGCACGAGCGCTGACCGTCCCGCTCCGGCGTGCCGGTTGGATCCTGGTGACGCTGGGGATCATCGGAGCCTTCGTTCTGCTGACCTTCACGATGATGGCTGCGAGCAACCACGAGTCCGACAAACCCGGCTGGGGTGCGGTCCTCCTGATGCTCGGCGTGCTCGGGGTCATTCCCCTGCTGACCAGGGCGGCTGCCTCCCTGGTGTCACCGTCGGCGTCTCCCGCCACCGACCACTCCCCTGACCCGTCGACTGCTCCATAGGATGCCGATTTCGCTCTGAATTCACTCAGAACGACTTCCTCTGGAGCAGTCGACGAGGGATTGGTGATCAGCCCTGTCCGAAGACGTGCTTGACGATGTTGCCGAGCAGCGCCGCGTTGTAGTCGACGCCGAGCTGGTTCGGGATGGTGACCAGGACGGTGTCCGCCTCCTGCACGGCCTCGTCGCGGGCCAGTTCCTCGGCCAGTTGGTCGGGCTCCCCGATGTAGGAGCGGCCGAACCGGGACACGGCCCCGTCCAGCCACCCGACCTGGTCGCGGCCTTCGACCTGACCGCGCAGACCGAAGTAGTGGTGGTCCTCCTCCGACACGAGCGGGATGATGCTGCGGCTCACCGAGACGCGCGGCGTCCAGTCGTGCCCCGCGTCCTTCCAGGCCTCACGGAACACCCGGATCTGCTCGGCCTGCAGCTGGTCGAACGGCACTCCGGTGTCCTCGGTGAGCAGGGTCGAGCTCATGAGGTTCATGCCCTGCTCAGCGGCCCAGACCGCCGTCGCGCGTGTGCCGGCGCCCCACCAGATGCGGCGGTCGAGGCCCGGCGACTGCGGCTCGACCGGCAGCAACAGACCCGGCCGGCCGTTGCCGGCATCGGCCGGAGCGATCCCGGTACCGGTGATCGCACGGCGGAAGAGCTCCGTGTGGCGACGGGCCATGTCAGCGGGGGTTTCGCCGTCGCGCGGGACGTAGCCGAAGTTCTCGGCCCCGTTGAGCGCCGGTTCGGGTGAACCACGGCTCACGCCGAGCTGGAGCCTGCCCTGGCTGATGAGGTCCGTCGCGGCGGCCTCTTCGGCCATGTAGAGCGGGTTCTCGTACCGCATGTCGATGACACCCGTGCCCATTTCGAGGGTCGTGGTGCGGGCGGCGATGGCGGAGAGCAGGGGGAAGGGAGCCGCGCCCTGCCGGGCGAAGTGATGGACCCGGAAGAAGGCCCCGGCCACGCCCTGCTCCTCCGCGGCGACGGAGAGCTCGATGGCCTGCCGCAGCGACTCACCGGCGTCCTGGGTGTGCGATCCTGCGGATCGACCATAGTGGCCGAAGGACAGGAATCCGATCTTTTTGCTGTTCACGACCACGAAAACCATGCGTTTGCATGGAAAATTCCCGGGCGACCGCGCGGCCTCCCCCTTGGCGGACGACGACGGCACGCGGCTTCCACATTCCGCCCGGCTCGTCTTATCCTCATAAATCCGGGAAACCATTGTAGGATCGTCACCGATGTCCCTACGATCATGCTGATCAGACCACTGATCACATCACTCGGGGGAGCATCTCTTTGTCATTCTTCAGGAACACCCATGCCCGGCCGCGTCCCGGCCGCGCCGTCGGATTCGTGGCGGCCACAGGCGCCATCACCTTGTTCGCAGGCCTGCTGATCGCGCCGGCCGCACAGGCCGCGCCGACTGCCGTGGCCGCGCGGTCGGTCGTCGCGGAAACGCCCACGGACGGACCCACCGGGGAGCCGACCGGCGAGCCCACCGGCGAACCCACGGAGACCCCGGCGCCGACGGACTCTCCGTCGCCGGAACCGACCGCGACCACCGAGCCCACCGAGGCCCCGGTGCCGACGGATACAACGTCACCGACTCCGGACCCGACCGCGACCACCGAGCCCACCGAGGCCCCGGCTCCGAGCAATACCGCGATTCCCGTCGTCCACGGCGAACCGGTGGTCGGCCAGACCCTCACCTCCAAGGGAGGACTGTGGGAGGGCGCGACGAAGTTCCGCTTCGTCTGGACCGTCGACGGCACGGCGGTTCAGACGACCGACCACACCACCGGAGAGATCGACTCCCTGGTGCTGCTGCCCGGCATGGCGGGGAAGACGGTTCAGCTCACGGTGACGGCCACTCGGGAGGATCAGCCGTCCGGAACGGACGCCGCGTCAACGCCCCTCGTCGTGCGGAATGCCGAGTTCACCGGCCTTACCTGGAGCAATGCCGTGGCGGGACGGGCCGTCGTCGGCGAGACGCTGACTCTCGACAAGCCCGCGTGGGATGACTCAGCCACGCGGGGCACCCTCCGCTACCAGTGGTACCGGGCCGGCGCTCCGATCCCCGGCGCCACCTCGGAGCAGTATGTGGTCAGCCCGGCGGACGTCGGCAGGCCCCTCCAGGCCACCATCACCCTCTCGGCCGAAGGCTTCACGGACCACGAGTTCCAGTCCACGCAGGTCACCGCCACCAGCGCCGCCTTCAGCTCGGTCGCCGTGCCGACCATCAGCGGCACGGCTCGGGTCGGCCAGGTGCAGACAGCGAACCCGGGCGTGTCCGCACCGGCCGCCGCCAGCGTCACCTACCAGTGGTTCCGCGGGACGACGGCGATCGCCGGCGCGGTGGGCCGCACGTACATCACCACCGCCGCGGACAACGGGAAGGCGCTCAAGGTCCGGGTCCGGTCGGCCAAGCCCGGTTACACCTCGGTGGACCGGTTCTCCGCGGCACGGACCATCGCGGTCGGCCTCCTCGTGGCCACGAAGTCACCGGTGGTGACCGGAACGCATCGCTACGGCAACACGCTCCGCGTGGCCCAGGGATGGCCCGTCGGGACGACCATCCGCTACCAGTGGTACCGGAACGGCGTCGCCATCAAGGGCGCCACCGGGAGTTCGCTCTACCTGACCACGGCATATATCGGCGCCCGGGTGAACGTGAAGGTCACGCTGTCCAAGCCCGGCTACGTGACGCGCGCCGTCAGCACCTCGCCGATCGGCGTGGGCAAGGCCCTCTTCGCCCTCAGGGCGGCGCCGAAGGTGACGGGACGGCTCGCCCTCGGGTCCGTCCTCGCGGCCTACGCGGGCAGCTACAACCCCGCCCCGAGTAGCATCACGTACCAGTGGTACCGCAACGGTTCCGCCATTGCGGGCGCCCGTGGCCGGACCTACAAGGTCAGCGCCGCCGACAACGGCCGTTCCCTCTCTGTGCGAGTGGCCGTGGGACGGATCTACTACGCCGGCAGGGCCACGATGAGTCCCGCGGTGAAGCTGCCGCTGTGGCCGGTGACCGTGCTCCGCGGTGACGGCGTCTACCGCGTCGGCACGCAGATCAAGCCCGGTCTGTACAAGGCGACGGGCACCGGAGCCGGCTGCTATTGGGCACGACTCAGCGGATTCAGTGGTCTCTTGAAGGACGTCAAGGCCAACTACTTCGGTTCCGCACGGACCTACGTCCAGATCAACGCAGGCGATGCCGGATTCGAATCCCATGGCTGCGGCTCCTGGACGACCGTGACCCCCACGGGCCCGAGGGCCACCCGGATCACCGCGGACGGCATCTATCGGGTCGGCATCGACATCCTGCCGGGGACGTACTACGGCAGCAGCTCACACGACGGCTGCTACCTCGCCGCCCTGACCGGATTCAGCGGGACCTTCGGGGACATCGCCGGGAACTACTACGGATCGGCCGATGTGATCGCCACGGTCCCGAGCTGGATCACCGCGCTCGAGGTCCGGAACTGCGGCACACTGACGCGGTATTGACGGACCCGTGAAGGCCCGGCGGCTTCGAAGCCGCCGGGCCTTCGTGGTGCCCGGGGTCGCGCGAACTCCGGCTCCTTCAGCCCTGCAGTCCCGGAAGCTCAGCCCTCCGGCCGGTGCGTCGGAGACGAGGACTTCGCCGTCGTCGGCGGACCCAAGCTCTCCGGAACCACCCGAACGCACCCGCGCAGCACACCCGGTCCGGCACACCCCGCGTCGTCGCAATCTGTGAATCGTTTCACACCAACCATTGACTCCCCCGACCCCAGCAACTGATTATTAGTGCACGGTTAACCGATTTTTTCATCACCTCAATGCATGAAGAAAGGCTGCCCATGAGACCGCACCCCGCCCGTTCCGGGGTGCACACACGGCAACGACGCCGCCACACCGGGAACCTCCTGGCCCTGGCCGCCGCCGTCACGCTCAGCTGTGCACCGCTCTCCCCTTTGTCTGCGGCCGTCGCCGCACCTGAACCCACCACCGCCACTCCCACCACCGCACCCGCGTCCGAGACCGGCACCCCCGTCAAGGTCAAGCCCGTGACCCCCGAGGTCCCGGTCGACCAGAGCGGCAGCACCCTCGGCACCGTCACCGGCGTCGCCCGCGACGGCGGCACGGTGAACCTGACCGCCGAGAAGGGCGCCTTCCGGATCACCTTCCTCGACCCCAAGACCTTCCGCATCGAGGCGGCCCCCGGCGGGACGTTCACCGATCCCGCGAACACGGACCAGGGGGATCCCGCCCAGAGTGCCGACATCGTCGTCGGCGCCAAGAGCTTCCCCGGCACCGGGCTCACCCTCAGCGACGGCGACTGGATCACCGCCTCCACCGATGCCGTCCGCGTCTCCGTGGAGAAGTCCAGCGGGCGCATCAAGGTCACCCGCCCGGACGGCAGCACCGTCTTCGAGGAGTCCGCTCCCCTGAGCTTCGGCTCCAAGAGCACCACCGAACACCTGGCGCCCCAGGCCGGTGAGCAGTTCATCGGCGGCGGCATGCAGAACGGCCGCGCGATCCACACCGGCGCGGTCATCAACATCGCCAAGAACTTCAACTGGACCGACGACGGCTACCCCAACGCCGTGCCGTACTACATGTCCAGCAAGGGCTACGGTGTCCTGCGGGACACGTTCGCGCGCGGCAGTTACGACTTCGGCACGTCCCCGAGCACCACGCACGAGGAGAAGCGCTTCGACGCCTACTACTTCGTGGGTGATTACAAGTCGGCCCTGGACGGCTACACGCAGCTGACCGGCCGCCCGATGATGCCGCCGGTCTATGCCCTCGAGTACGGCGACGCCGACTGCTACAACCGCTCGAACCCGGGCTACTCCTCCTCGGGCTACGGCGACCCCGACGGCGCGAAGCAGCGCACGCCGGACGCCATCAAGACGGCGCGGCAGTTCGTCGCCCACGACATGCCTGCCGGCTGGATGCTTGTCAACGACGGCTACGGCTGCGAGTACCAGCAATTGCCGGAGACCGTGAAGAGCATCCAGGACGAGACCCAGCTCAAGGTGGGCCTCTGGACGCAGCGCTCCCTGACCAACCAGGCCTACGAGGTCGGCCAGGCCGGCGTGCGGCTCCGGAAGCTCGACGTCGCGTGGGTCGGTTCCGGTTACCGCCAGGCGCTCACCGGCTGCGAGTCAGCCCACCAGGGCATCGAGGACAACTCCTCCGCCCGCGGCACCGCGCTCATGGTCGAAGGCTGGGCCGGTTCCCAGCGCTGCGGCATGCAGTGGACCGGCGACCACAGCGGCAACCTCGACGCGATCCGCTGGCAGGTCCCGGCCCTCACCGGCGCGGGCAACTCCGGCCTGGCGTTCACCACCGGCGACGTCGACGGCATCTTCGGCGGCTCCAAGGAGTCCTACGTCCGCGATCTGCAGTGGAAGGCCTTCGCCCCGGCCCTCTACTCGATGTCCGGCTGGGCCCCGACGGACAAGCGCCCCTGGCTCTACGGGGACGACGCCACCGCGATCAACCGCAAGTACCTCCAGCTGCGGCAGCAGCTCATGCCGTTCCTCTACACCCTGGCGCAGGACTCCCACTCCACCGGTGTGCCGATGATGCGCTCCATGGCGCTCGAGTTCCCGGAGCAGGCCGCGTCCTACTCCGCCGAGGCTAACCAGCAGTTCATGCTCGGCTCGGACTTCCTCGTCGCCCCGGTCTACACCCAGAGCACCGTGCGGAACGGCATCCAGCTGCCCGCCGGCCAGCAGTGGGCGGACTACTGGACCGGCAAGGTCTACGACGGCGGCCAGATCCTCAACGGCTACGACGCACCGCTCGACCGGCTCCCGCTGTTCGTCCGCGTCGGGGCCGTGATCCCGCAGGGCAAGGTGGCTCGCAACGCCTCCCTCGTCCCCGAGGACTCGGCCGTGACGGTGGAGGCCTTCGCCAAGGGCAAGTCCTCCTTCACCCTGTACGAGGACGACAAGGTCACGCGCGACTACAAGAACGGCAAGTCGGCACGGCAGACGTTCACCGTGGACGCCCCGGACTTCGGCACGGGCACCGTCAACGTCACCGTCGGCGCGCGGGAGGGCACCTACACCGGGATGGCCGCCGCCCGCCCGTACCTGATCAACGCCCACGTGGGCACGGCGCCGCAACAGGTGAAGACCGGTTCCACGGTCCTCCCCCGGGTCTCCGGACAGGCCGCGCTGGACGCCGCCACCCAGGGCTGGTTCTACGACGCCGCCACCTCGGTGGTGCGGGTCAAGACCGCTCCCCTGGCGTCCTCGGCGAGCGCCACGGTCCAGCTGAAGAACGCCGGGCCGATGGCCGGGAAGACCCAGGACGCGCAGGCCGCGGAACTGCGGGTCGGCGTCGACAAGGAGGTGTTCCAGGGCAAGCAGACGACGTTCACCGCGCAGTTCGTGAACACCGGGACCTGGAGCAAGACGGGCGTGAAGATCACTCCCGCTCTCCCCGCCGGGTGGACCCTCGTCTCCTCCTCCGGCGCGACCGCGTCCGAGGTCAAGGCGGGGCAGAGCGTCACCGCGAGCTTCACGGTGAGTCCCGGCCCGAGCGCTGCCGCCGGTTCGCAGCAGCTGGCGGCGACGGCGTCGTACACACGGCGCGTGACGGCAGCGCGCAGACCGTGCACGGCGGCAACTCGATCTACGTCGCCTACGGCTCCCTGCAAGCCGCGTTCAACAACGTCGCGGTCACCACGGTGGCGAACAAGAGCGCCGGGAACTTCGACGGCGGCGGGGCGAGTTTCTCCGCGGAGCAGCTCGCCCAGGCGGCCATCCCGGCCGGCGGCGTGAAGCCCGGCGGGAAGGTCCCGGTCTACGCGGGGACGCCGCGTGAGGTGGACTTCACCTGGCCGAGCGTCGGCCCCGACGTCCCCAACGCGACCGCGCTCGACGGCCAGACGATCGCCGTCAGTGGCAAGGGCACCCACTTGGCGGTGCTCGGGTCCGCGGCGGTCGGCGGCGGGACCACCCCGGTCCTGACCCTCCGGTACACGGACGGCAGCACCGAACAGCAGGGGATCTTCTTCCCCAACTGGCTGCAGCCCAAGGAGCTGGGCGGCGGCGTGGTGGCGGTGTCCGAACAGGGCCGCAACAAACGCCAACGGCCCGTCCCCGGAGTACACGCAGTACAAGTACCAGGCCTTCGCCAACATGGTCCGGCTGAACCCGGCCAAGGAGCTGGCCGCCGTCGTCCTTCCGACCGACACCCGGGTGAAGTTCTTCGACTGGCAGGTGACCACCCAGCCGCTGCCCGCCGTGCCGCACGGCACCGCGTACGCCTCCGACGTCGAGTGGGTCCAGGCCGTCAACGGCTATGGCGTGATCGGCAAGGACGTGGCGAACAAGGACACGGCGACCTCGCCGGACCTGCCGCTCGCGCTGAACTACACGGATCCCGCCACGGGCACGAGCCCCAGCTACACCAAGGGGCTCGGCGTGCATGCGGAATCCCGGATCACCTACTACCTGGGCGGGAAGTGCACGCGGTTCACGTCGCAGGTCGGTCTGGAGAAGGGGTTCGCGGGGAACATCATCTTCTCCGTCAACGCCGATGGCGCCACGGCCTACACCTCACGGACCTACGTGCCCGGCTTCGCCCCGGAGGGCGTGGACGTGGATCTGCGGGGTGTGAACTACCTCGACCTGGTGGTGAAGCCCTCCGGCTCCATCAACGGGGCCCACGGGGTGTGGGGCGACGCGAAGTTCGAGTGCGCCCCCTAGCGCCGGAACCCGGCTCCGCGAAGTGACAGCTGAGGCCCCTTCCCACGTCGGGAAGGGGCCTCAGCTGTTCTCTCGCGAGCAGGGGGCGGGGGCGCTAAATCCAGTACCGCTCGTCCTCGGAGTCGCCCGGGTGTTCCTTGACCATGCCCGCGGCGAGGGTGTTGCCGTCGGCGGGATCGATCACCAGGAACGCGCCCGTGCGGCGGTGCTTGGCATACGGTTCCAGCGGCAGGGGTGCGGCCAGACGGATCTGGACCTCGCCGATGTCGTTGAGCTCCAGGTCGGAGGCGGGCTGCACCTCGAACGTGTCCAGGTCCAGCTTGCCGGAGACCGAGCGGACGATCGCCTTCACAGTCTGCGTGCCGTGTTTGACGAACACCCGGGCCCCTTCGCGCAGCGGCTTGGAGGACAGCCACGCCACGGAACCGTACAGATCCGCGGAACTCTCCCCCACGGTGCCGGCCGCGGCGATCGTGTCACCGCGGGCGATGTCGATCTCGTCGGCGAGGCGCAGCGCCACCGATTGCGGGGCGAAGGCGGTCTCCAGGGAAGTCCCGGCGAAGTCGATGCCGGTGACCGTCGTCGTGCGGGGCTCATGACCCGGCGACAGGACGACCACCGGGTCGCCGACCGTCACCGTGCCCTCGGCCACCTGACCCGCATAGGCGCGGTAGTCGCGGTACTCCTCCACGTCCAGGCCACGCGCGACGGCGTCCGGCGCCAAGGCGCCCTGCGGACGGATCGCGAGCTGCACGGGGAAGCGGAACGCCTCGTGCTCGTCCTCCAGCTCGTCCGCGGCGGGCAGGGTCTCGAGGACCTCCAGCAGCGACGGGCCGTCGTACCAGGGCATGCGCGGGGAGCGGTCCACGACGTTGTCACCGTCGAGGGCGGACACCGGGATGACCCGGATATCCGCGTGATCCGCGGTTCCATCAGCCTGCGCGGCGCCGATCCCCAGCTCCTGGGACACCCGCCGGATGTCCGCCTCGATCTCCCGGAACACGGGCTCGGAGAAGTCGACCAGGTCCACCTTGTTCACGGCGACGATCACGTGCGGGACGCGCAGCAGGTGCAGGACGGACAGGTGCCGTCGGGTCTGCTCCAGGACACCCTTGCGGGCGTCGATCAGCACCACCACGGCATCCGCCGTGGACGCGCCGGTCACCGTGTTCTTGGTGTACTGCACGTGCCCGGGGCAGTCGGCCAGGATGAAGCTGCGGCGGTCCGTGGCGAAGTAGCGGTACGCGACGTCGATCGTGATGCCCTGCTCCCGCTCGGCGCGCAGGCCGTCGGTCAGCAGCGCCAGGTCCAGGCCGCCCTTCTCCCCGCCGAAGCCGCGGTCCGCGCTCGTGCGGGCGACGGCGTCGAGGGTGTCGGCAAGGATCGCCTTGGAGTCATGCAGGAGGCGGCCCACCAGGGTGGACTTGCCGTCGTCGACGCTGCCGGCCGTCGCGAAACGGAACAGCGTGCTGGACGCGAGTGCGGTGCTCATCAGAAATACCCGTCCTTCTTACGGTCTTCCATGGCCGCCTCGGAGATGCGGTCATCGGCGCGGGTCGCGCCACGCTCGGTCAGGGTCGAGGCCGCGACCTCGACGACGACGGCCGCCACGTCCGCGGCGTCGCTCTCCACGGCGCCGGTGCAGGACATGTCCCCCACCGTGCGGTAGCGCACGAGCTTGGTGATGACCTCCTCATGCGGAGCCGGCTGGGACACCTCGCCCACGGCACGCCACATCCCGTCCCGGGCGAAAACGTCCCGCTCGTGGGCGTAGTAGAGGCCCGGCAGCTCGATGCCCTCGCGCTCGATGTAGCGCCAGATGTCCAGCTCGGTCCAGTTGCTGATCGGGAAGGCCCGCACGTGCTGGCCCACCGTGTAGCGGCCGTTGTAGAGGTTCCACAGCTCGGGACGCTGATTGCGCGGATCCCACTGCCCGAACTCGTCCCGCAGGGACAGGATGCGCTCCTTGGCGCGGGCCTTGTCCTCGTCGCGACGGCCACCGCCGAAGACGGCGTCGAACTTGTTCCGCTGGATGGCGTCCAGCAGCGGCACGGTCTGCAATGGATTCCGGGTGCCGTCAGCGCGCTCCTGGAGCTCGCCGCGGTCGATGAATTCCTGCACGGAACCGACCACGAGCTTCAGGCCGAGCCGCTCGACCGTCCGATCCCGGAACTCGATCACCTCGGGGAAGTTGTGCCCGGTGTCCACGTGCAGCACCGGGAACGGCACCTTGCCCGGCCAGAAGGCCTTGGTGGCCAGATGCAGCATGACCACGGAGTCCTTGCCGCCGGAGAACAGCAGCGCAGGCCGCTCGAACTCGGCGACGACTTCACGGATGATGTGAATGGCCTCGGCCTCGAGGGCGTCAAGCGTGCCGAGCCGGTTGTCAGCCACAGCAGCCTCTTCCAGTAGTTCGGTCATCAGGAGCTCATTTCGGTCAGGAAGTTGGTGGGGATCCTTCGCAAAGATCCGTACAGGACGCATGCGGGCGACCCGTTGCGCGAGCCGAGCCCTGCTGCGAGCGGTGCAGAGGACTTTCCGGAAGCGGCGCATCGCGTGAGCGAGGAACGAGCGAGTGTGTCTAAGCCGCGGGGAAAGTCCTCCGCACTGCGGAGACGAGAGGCAGGACTGCTCACGTGTGGAGCCCGCATTCGGTCTTGTCGGATCCGGCCCAACGGCCGGAGCGGGGGTCCGCCCCCGGCGCGACCTTGTTCGTGCACGGCTGGCAGCCGATGGACGGGTAGCCCTGGCTCAGGAGCGGGTTGGACGGGAGCAAGTGCTCGTCCGAGTACTCCATGAGCTGCTCGTAGCTCCACGGGGCCACCGGGTTGACCTTGACCAGGCCGTTGGCCTCGTCCCAGGTCACGAGCGGGGTGTTGGTGCGGGTGGGGGCCTCGTCGCGGCGGACGCCGGTGAACCACAGCTCGTAGCCGGCCAGGTTGCGGCGCAGCGGCACCACCTTGCGCATGTTGCAGCAGGAGGCGGCGTCGCGGGCGAACAGGTCCTTGCCGAACAGCCGGTCCTGCTGCTCCACGGTGTTCTCCGGCAGCACGTCCACCACGTTCACGCGGAGGGTCTTGGCCACCAGATCGCGGGTCTGGTACGTCTCCGGGAAGTGGTAGCCGGTGTCGAGGAAGAGGACGTCGACGCCGGGCAGCTGCTCGGCGACCAGGGCCGGCAGCACGGCGTCGGCCATGGAGCACGCCACGGTGACCGCCGGCGTCGCGAAGTTGCGCTTCACCCAGGCGATGACGTCCTCGGCCGGGGCATCCCAGGCCAGTTCTGCCGCGCCCGCCTCAGCGAGGGCCTTCAGCTCCTCGTGGGAGCGGAGTGCCGTGCTCATTGGAGTGCCTCCTCATCCGCGGCGTGGGCCCATTCGGCGAAGCTCTGGCCTTCGGCGCGGTCGGCGACGAAGCGGCGGACCACGCGCTCCACATAGTCGGGCAGATCCGCCACGTAGACCTTGAGGCCACGGACGGTGCGGCCCAGGCCTGCCTCCTCGCGGGACGTCGATGCCAGCCCGCCGCCCAGGTGCACCTGGAAGCCGGGAGCCGGGTCGCCGTCGTCGACCGGGAGCATCATGCCCTTCAGCCCGATGTCCGCGGTCTGGATGCGGGCGCACGAGTTGGGGCAGCCGTTGATGTGCAGGCTCAGGGCGTCAGGCAGGCTGCCGGCCTCGACCAGGTCGGCGAGGCGCCGCTCCAGTTCGGCGATGGCCGTGGCCGCGGTGACCTTGGTCTCCACGATCGCCAGCTTGCAGTATTCGATGCCGGTGCAGGCGATGGTGCCGCGCCGGAAGACGCTCGGCCGGGCGGAGAGGCCCAGGGTGTCGAGTTCGGCGATGAGCGGTTCCACCTGATCGCCGGGGACGTCGAGGACCACGAGTTTCTGGTGCGGAGTGGTACGCAGGCGCTGCGAGCCGTGGGCCTCCAGCACATCGGCCAGGCGGACCAGGTTCTCGCCGGACAGGCGGCCGACCGTGGGGGCGACGCCGATGAAGAAGCGGCCGTCCTTCTGCTCGTGGACGCCGATGTGGTCGCCGGGGGTCGGCGGCTTGGGTGCGGCGGGGCCGTCGGCCAGCTGGTAGCCGAGGTATTCGTCCTCGAGGATCTGCCGGAACTTCTCCGGGCCCCAATCGGCCAGGAGGAACTTCAGGCGGGCCTTGGTGCGCATGCGGCGGTAACCGTAGTCGCGGAAGATCTGCGTGACGCCGTGCCACACTTCGGCACCCTGCTCCGGGGTGACGAACGCGCCCAGGCGCTTGCCGAGCATGGGGTTGGTCGACAGCGCGCCGCCCACCCACAGGTCATAGCCGACGCCGAGTTCCGGGTGCACCACTCCGACGAAGGCGCAGTCGTTGATCTCGTGCACCACGTCCTGCGACGGGTGGCCCGTGATGGCGGTCTTGTATTTGCGCGGCAGGTTCGCCAGCTCAGGATCGCCGATGAACTTGTCTGCGATCTCGTGGATCAGCGGCGTCGGGTCGATGATCTCGTCTTTGGCGATGCCGGCCACGGGCGAGCCGAGGATGACGCGCGGCACGTCGCCGCAGGCCTCGGTGGTGGAGAGGTCCACCGCTTCGAGGCGGCGCCAGATCTCCGGCACGTCCTCCACCTGGATCCAGTGCAGCTGGATGTTCTGGCGGTCGGTGATGTCCGCGGACCCACGGGCGAAGTCGACGGAGATCTGCCCGATCACCCGCAGCTGCTCCGTGGTGAGGGCCCCGCCGTCGATCCGGACGCGGAGCATGAAGTACTTGTCCTCGAGCTCGTGCGGCTCGAGCGTGGCGGTCTTGCCGCCGTCGATCCCGGGCTTGCGCTGCGTGTAGAGGCCCCACCAGCGGAAGCGTCCGTGGAGATCGGTGCCGTCGATCGAATCGAAACCACCCTTGGAGTAGATGGTCTCGATGCGTTCGCGGACGCTGAGCCCACCGTCCTCCTGCTTCCACACCTCGTTCGGGTTGAGCGGCGCGGTGCCGTCAACCTTCCACTGGCCATGCGGCTTGGCGGCCGGCCGGCCCGCGCGCGGCGTGCGTGCTGGACGGGCTTCGGGCGAGGGGGTCGCTCCGGCTAGAGCTGTGTCGGTCATACAGAAAATGTAGGGTGGGCCACTTTGGCCTCCCAAGGTCACCGGACATGTGACGACACGGGGGGCAATATTTCGTCACGCGCCGGGCGCGGCGGACACTGCCTCATCGAAGCGCTTCAGGACGAGCCCGGCCAGGGCCTCCGACGGCAGCAGCGGCTCGGTCACGAGATCCGCTCCGGCCTTGAAGAGCTGGTCATGGAACCATCCGTGGGCCAGCAGATAGGACGCGACGACGACGCGCGGCGCCCCCGCCGCCCGGGCCGCCTCCACAGCGTGGGGCACCTTCGGCTCTGCCGCGCTACCGTAGGCGCAGCTCACGGGCCTGCCGAGGCGGGTGGCGAGTCGCCCCGCGACCTCCTCCACGGCTGCGGAGGCCGCCGGGTTGGAGGAGCCCGCGGCGGCCAGGACGACGGCGTCGTCGTCCGCCAGCCCGGCCTCCCTCAAGCGTTCCTCCAGCACGTCCACCAGCACCGGATCCGGGCCGAGGGGCGCCGCCGCGGAGGTCCCGGGCCGGGAGTCCCGGGCCTGGGCGATGTCCACCTTCACGTGGTACCCGACGCTCAGGAGCACCGGCACGATCACGGCCGGCTCGCCCTCGGGCAGGGCCGCCACCACGTCGGGGAGCGCCGGCTCCTGGACGTCCACGTAGGCCTCGCGCACGTCCAGCGACGGGCGGAGCGCGGACACGGCCCGTCGGAGCTCGCGCACTTCGGCGTCGCCGGTGGCGTTGCTGGTTCCGTGCGAGCACGCGATCAGGACAGGGCTGTGAGTCATGACTGGGAGCTTAACGCGAGCGGTCCCCGGGTGCCTTAACCTTGATTGCGAAGCATGTCGGGCGGCCCGTTCCGGATTCCGGCGTGCGCACGGACAGAACGGAAGGGAAGGCCATGTCCTTTGACACCGGCCTCCTGGCCCTCGACCTGCTCGGCGTGTTCTTCTTCGCCGTCTCCGGCTCGCTGCTGGCGGCCCGCAAGCGCTTCGACGTGGTGGGCTCCGTCCTCCTCGCCTGCCTCGTGAGCCTCGGCGGAGGTGTGGTCCGCGACGTCATCCTCGGCGTGCACCTGCCCTCCGCGTTCGGCCAGCCCGTCTACCTGGTGCCGCCGATCTTGGCCGCCGCCCTCGTCTACATCCTGTTCAACAGCGTGCAGCGCTTCACCTCCCTGCTCACCCTGTTCGACGCCGGCGGGCTCGCCCTGTTCTGCATCTCCGGCACGCTGAAGGCCATCTCCCTCGGCGCGAATCCGGTGGCCGCCATCCTGCTGGGCGTCACCACGGCCGTGGGCGGCGGGGTCCTGCGGGACATCACGGCCAACGAGGTGCCCGCCCTCTTCGACGCCCGCGAGATCTACGCGCTCCCGGCCCTCTGCGGGGCTGCTCTGACCGCGCTCGTCTGGCATCTCGGCTGGTTCAACCCGGTCACCGGGCTCACGATCGCCGCCCTCGTCTTCGCCTTCCGGGTGACCGCCTGGCGGCGGCACTGGTACGTCCCCCTGGCCGTGCACGGCTGGCACCGCCAGCTCGACTGAGCACCTGGCCGTTCGCCTGGGACCCGTGTGACCGTCGACCTAGCACTTTCTCGGGTTTCCCGACGCTGAGCCCCGAGAAAGTGCAAGGTCACCCCCTCTCCTGGCCTCCGCTCCGGCCACCACGTGGGCTTCACCGGAGAAGCTGTGGATAACTCCTGCACGTGATCCCGGATCCGGTCCACACTGGACCATGCGCGCCAGCCCCCTGCCACCTCAATTGAGGGGCACGTCCTTCACGCTTCAAGAGGCGCTGCGCGACGGCACCCCCCGCAGCCGGTTGTACGCGCGGGATCTCGAGATCACCACCAACGGTTTCCGCCGCCCGGCAGGGGTTCGCCTCCGAGCCGCCGAAGAGGTCAGGGCCCTCGCCGCGCTGCGCCCGAAGGACACGTTCGTCCTGTTCACGGCGGCCGCCTTGCAAGGCGTTCCCCTCCCGCGCCGCCACGAGTCGCTGTGGCCCGTCCACCTCAGCAGCCCTCCCGGCACCGCACCGGCCCGCCGTCGTCGGGTCGTCGGCGTCAGTCTCGACCTCGCACCCGACGAGGTCCGCGTCCTCGACGGCCTCCGCATCACGACCGCCGCGCGCACCTGGCTGGACCTGGCCCGGGATCTGAGCCTCGAGGAACTGGTCATCGCCGGGGATCATCTGGTCTGCGCTCATCCCCAGGGGTTCCCGGCGCCCCGTATCCCGTGGACGACGCCGGCGGCCCTGGCGGAGATGCTTGAACGGCATCCGCGGGCACGGGGCGTCGTCACGGCCAGAAGGGCTCTGGGGCTGGTCCGGATCGGCGCCGACTCTCCTCGGGAGACGCGGCTCCGCCTGGCCCTTGCGGCGGCCGGCCTGCCGGAACCCGAACTCAACGTCATGCTCCGCGGCGGATTCGGGCAGCCGGTCCTCTGGCCGGACGGCGCTTATCCGGCGCACCGGATCTCACTCCAGTACGACGGCGAGCCCCACGCCGCCGCCCGGCAGCACCGCCGGGGCATCGACCGTGCCGCGATCACCGAAGCGCTCGGCTGGACGGAGGTGCGGCTCGGGGCGGCTGATCTCCACGGAACACCGCCCCGGGCGGTGTTCCGTGTCCGGCAAGCCCTGCTCCGGGCCGGCTGGCGACCAGGGGAGCTCGCCTGACACCTCCGTGCGCCACGCCCCTGGCCGTCGCCGCCGTCGACCTTGCACTTTCTCGGGTCTCCCGGCGCTGAGCCCCGAGAAAGTGCAAGGTGAACCACGCCCACGGTCGACCACACGCCGCGCGGAACCACGGGCGGAGTGAGCTCCGTCCCAGGCCACCGCGGGGGCTTGCTCCACTGGATAGGATGGAACTCATGAGCGAAATGTTCTTGGAGAAGTACCGCACGCTTGTCCCGAAGTACCTGGCAGACGAATGGCAGGAAGAGGACGGCATCCCCGAGGCTGAGCTCGACGCTGCCCTGGCCGGGCTGAAGCTGACGCTTCCTCAGGCCATGCGAGAGTTCTACCTGGCCCTCGGCGGCTGCGAAGACATCATGGAGGCCTACCACTACTTCTGGGACCCGGAAGAGCTGGAGGTCGACGACGAGGGCTTCCTCATGTTCCTGGAGGACGAGGACGAGAGCTACACCTGGGGCATCCGAGTGGGCGACCTCAGCGTCCCGGACCCGATCGTCTGGCGGAAGAACAACGCCCGTGGCGAATGGAAGAGCGAGGACGGCACCTTCTCCGAGTTCACCTTCGACATGCTGGCCTGGGCGTTCGAGGACGACGAAGAGTCCTGACTCTCACTTCTCCCCCGGGGCGTGAATTTTCAGTGAATGACTGGACTGCATGACAAGAACCGTCATAAGCTGACCTCAGGAATCGCCCCCTCCTAAGGTGGTTCTTTCGGGGGCCCTTCCAAGCAGCCCCTGATTTTCCAGGAAACAGGCCCGTCGGACAGATATCCCCCCTAGATGTCCTGCGGGTCTGTTTCGTTGTCCGGCGTGGATTAATTCCGGTTCACACGATGACATCCGGAAACAGGACATCCCGGCACGGTCCAGAACCATGCCGGGATGCTGTCACGGAGTGTCAATATGCAACGGCCCAGGTGGGAGCCGCCGTAGGCTCAGGCGGTGCGCTCCACCACGGCCAGTGCGAAGTTCGCCAGGGACTCCTTGACCACGCCTTCGGGGAGCGGCTCCAGAGCGGCCATGGCCTCATCGGCCCAGCGACGGGCCACGGCCCACGACTGTTCGGTCACCGGGTGAGCGCCCAGCGCGGCGACGGCGGCGGCCAGCGCCTCATCACCGCTCAGGTCACCGTCCACCAGCTCAAGCACTTCGGCGGCGGAGGCGTCGCCGTCGCGGGCGGCCTCACGCAACAGGAGGACCGGCAGGGTCGGAACGCCTTCGCGGAGGTCGGTTCCCGGAGTCTTGCCGGACTTCACGCGGGCGCTGGTGACGTCGATGACGTCATCGGCCAGCTGGAACGCGACGCCCAGCTTCTCGCCGTACTCGACCAGGACGTTCTCCACGGTCTCGTCGACGCCGGCGAAGATCGCGCCGAGCTGTGCGGACGCGGCCACGAGGGAGCCGGTCTTGTCCGCGAGCACCTGGATGTAGTGCTGCAAGGGGTCCTCGTCCTCACGCGGGCCCACGGTCTCGTGCAGCTGGCCGAGGCACAGCCGCTCGAAGGTGCGGGCCTGGATGCCCAGCGCGCGGCCGCCGAGCTCGGAGACCAGGATGGAGGCGCGGGCGAAGATCAGGTCCCCCGTTAGGACGGCCACCGAGTTGCCCCAGACCTCGTGGGCGGTCGGCGCACCGCGGCGTACGGGCGCGGAGTCCATGACGTCGTCGTGGTACAGCGTGGCCAGATGGGTCAGCTCCACCACGACGGCGGCCTGCAGCACCTCGGGACGGGTGTAGTCGCCCAGGTGCGAGCACAGGAGGGCCAGGAGCGGGCGGATGCGCTTGCCACCGGCTTCCACCAGGTGACGCGAGGTGGCGTCCGCCAGGGGATCGGAGTTCGCGATGGCCTCCCGCAGCATCTTCTCCACCCGGGCCAGATTGGTGGTCAGCGCGGGGCCGATCACCTGATCCTCGGAGATGGCGGCGAAGCCACGCGGCAAGGTCAGTCCGGTGGCGATGGCCGTGGTGCTCGGCTCGGGTTCCACGACGTCGGGAAGTCCGTGTCCGGCGTGCGTCCAGGTGCGGTCTGCGGGTGTGCTCACGGTTAAAGCCTAACGAGTCGCGGGGAGGGTCTGGGACGCACGGGGGGCGGGCGCCGTTCCGGTGTTCGACGTGGCTGGCACCAGTCGTTCGAGCAGAGCGATCACGGAGTCCTCGAAACGCCCCGAGCGGGGGTCCGTCAGGTTCGCGAGCATGCGCACCACGAACCGCATCAGCGCGGGCAGCGGCATGCCGGTGCGCAGAGCGAGTTTCATGATCCGCGGGTTGCCGATCAGGCGGGCGAACACCCGGCCGAGCGTGAAGTGGCTGCCCCATTCGTCGCGCACCTGGGTGGCGTAGGCGGCCAGGCCGACGTCGAGCGCACGCTGTGCCGCACCCGCCGAGGTGGCGCTGCGGGCGGCGCGATCGGCGTCGATGAGGTGTTCGGCGGCGAAACGCGCGGACTCCATCGCGTAGGAGATGCCCTCGCCGTTGAACGGCGAGACCATGCCGCCGGCGTCGCCGAGGAGCAGCATCCCGGGAAGGTGGTGCGGGGTGCGGTTGAAGCCCATGGGGAGGGCGGCGCCGCGGATCTCGCCGACCAGGTTCTCCTCACGGTAGCCCCACTCGCCGGGCATGGCGGCGACCCAGTCGCGCATGACCTGCTTGTAGTCGAGGCGACCGAACTCCTTGGAGGAGTTGAGGATACCCAGGCCGACGTTCGACGTTCCGTCACCCACACCGAAGATCCAGCCGTAGCCGGGCAGGGGCTTGCCGTCCTTGCCCGGGAGTTCCAGCCAGCCCTCCATCCAGTCGTCCTCGTGCCGGGGGCTCGTGTAGTAGCCGCGCACGGCCACGCCCAGGGGGCGGTCGTCGCGCTTGGCCACGCCGAGGGACACCGCCGTGCGGGTCGAGTTGCCGTCGGCAGCGAGCACGACGTCGGCGTGGAAGTCGCGCGTCTCGCCGGTCTTGCGTCCGCGCTCGTCGAGGATCGCGGCCCGGGCGCCGATGACGCGTCCGGAATCGTCGCGCAGCGCTTCGGTGACGGAATGGCGTTCCAGGACGGTGGCGCCCGAGGCCTCCGCGTGACGGGCCAGTGCCTCATCGAAGCCGAGGCGTGTCCGGATCAGGCCGTACTGCGGGAAGTCGCCGACCTCGGGCCAGGCGAGCTCCACCTGGCGGCCGCCGGCGATCAGGCGCAGGCCCTTGTTGCGACGCCAGCCGTCGACCTCCTCATGGGGCAGACCGAGGCGCTGGATCTCACGCACCGCACGCGGGGTGAGCCCGTCACCGCAGACCTTCTCCCGCGGGAACGACGTCTTCTCCAGGACCGTGACCTCATGGCCGTCCTGGGCGAGGTAGTGCGCAGCGGTGGACCCGGCGGGACCCGCACCGACAATGAGAACGTTCACCGGGCTCCCTTTAGCGCGCGGCGGGCGCCGGGCGTGCGGTGGAGGCTGCGGCGTCGTCGGTCAGAGGCTTGACGCCGCGGTGCACGGCGACGATGCCGCCGTTCAGGTTGCGGTAGGCGACGTCCTCCCAGCCGGCGTCCTGGAGCCAGTGGGCCAGTTCGTCCTGGTTCGGCCAGGCGCGGATCGACTCGGCCAGGTAGACGTAAGCGTCCGGGTTGGAGGACACCTTGCGGGCGATCGCGGGGAGCGCGCGCATGAGGTACTCGGTGTACATGGTTCGCCAGACGGGAACAGTCGGGTGGGAGAATTCCGCCACGACGATCCGGCCGCCGGGGCGGGTGACGCGGAGCATCTCGGCGAGGGCCTTGCGCGGTTCGTTCACGTTGCGCAGGCCGAAGGAGATGGTGCAGGCGTCGAAGCTGTCGTCCTCGAACGGGAGGTTCATGGCGTCGCCGGCCACGAAGTCGATGTCCGGGCGGCGGCGCTTGCCGACCTTGAGCATGCCGAGGGAGAAATCGCACGCCACGACGTCGATCCCGGCGTCCGCGTACGGCTCACTGGAAGTGCCGGTGCCGGCCGCCAGATCGAGGACTCGCTGCCCCGGAACCGCGCCGACCGCATCGAAGACGATCTTGCGCCACCGCCGCGTCTGCCCGAGGGACAGGACATCGTTGACCACGTCGTACTTCGGCGCAACATCGTCGAACATGGTGGCTACTTCTTCGGGGCGCTTGTCGAGCGAGGCTCGGATCGGTGTGCTGCTCACCGTCTCATTGTCGCAAACATTCGCGACGACCACGGATTCCGTGTGACCACGCTCTCCACACGACGGTTCGGAGAGGGCGGACGGAACAGGCCCTGAACAGGACAAAGCGCAGTTCGGGAGTACCCTTGTTCCATCATGAGCAGCACGCTGAAGAGCACCACCGTACCTCTGGGCGAGGACGCCTCCGAGGACGGTCTGGCGGCTTTCCTCGACGGCCCTCATGCCCCCGCCGTCGCACTGAGCTGGATCCGCCGCGGTTCGGGCCTCCTCGGCTTCGGCGAGGTGACCCGCTTCGAGGTCTCCGGCCCGGAACGTTTCATGCTCGCCGAGCAGTGGTGGCGCGCCTTGTCCCTCACGGCGCAGGTCGACGACCCCCTCAGCCTTCCCGGCACCGGCCCCACCGCGTTCGGGTCCTTCGCGTTCTCCAAGACGTCCGGCTACGCCTCGCGCCTCGTGGTGCCCCAACTCGTCATCGGCCAGCGGAACGGCCTGCGCTGGGCGACGCTGTCCACGCTCGCCGAGTCCGCGCCGTCCGAGGATGAGGTCCGCGACGCCGTCGAGCGGCTGCTCCCCCGTCCGAAGTCCTCGGACGACGACGCCGCGCAGCGCCCCGCGCTGGACGCCCCCATCCGCCCAGGCTCGCTGAGCGAGGCGGAGTGGATGACCGCCGTCGAGGAAGGTGTGGCGCGCATCCGCTCGGGCGCGGTCGAGAAGATCGTCCTGGCCCGCGACGTCGAAGTGGACCTGCCCTCCGCCGTGATCCCCGAGAACGTCCTGGCCCGGCTGGCGCGCCAGTACCGCGAATGCTGGACCTACCGGGTGGACGGCTTCGTCGGGGCGACCCCGGAGATGCTCATCCAGGTGGTGGGCCGCACCGCCCAGGCCCGCGTCCTCGCCGGCACCCTTGACCGTCGCGACGCGGTGGATCGCACGGCGGAGGAGGACGAGACCGCCTACGCCGAACGCGTGCTCGCCGGTTCGGTGAAGCAGCGCCACGAACACCAGATCGCCATCGATTCCCTGGTCAACGCGCTGGAACCGTTCTCCGAAGCCACCGACGCCCATGAAGAGCCGTTCATCCTGGAGCTGCCCAATGTGTGGCACCTCGCCTCCGATGTGAAGGCCGAACTCCTGGACGCCGAGGGGCACATCCCGTCCTCCCTGGCCCTGGTCAACGCCCTCCACCCGACCGCCGCCGTGTGCGGGACTCCTACCCTCCCGGCGGGCGCGATCATCCGTGAACTGGAGCACCTGGACCGCGGCCCTTACGCCGGACCGGTGGGCTGGCTCGACGCCGCCGGGAACGGCGAGTGGGGCATCGGACTGCGCGGTGGGCTCCTGGACGGGTCGACGGCGCGGCTGTTCGCCGGCTGCGGCGTCGTGGAGGGGTCGGTCCCCGAGTCCGAGCTCGCGGAGACCTGGGCGAAGTTCCGCCCGATGCTGGAGGCTCTCAACGTCGCGTCCTGAGGGGTGACGCGGGCGGGTTCTCCCGGCGTTCCACGCGGCGACCAGTCACTCAGCGACGCTTCGAGTCCTGCCCTTCCCGCGCTCACTTCCTTCGGCGCGACTGGCGCTGTGCCGCAGGAGGGTGTGCCGACGTCGTCGTTTTCCGAAGCATGTCTTTCGCGTCTGGAATACCGGACACAATGGCGTTTCGAATTCCCTCCTGAAGACCGATCTGCGCTTTAGTGATGGGAGTCACAGTGAGAGGCGGGGCTGAAGAATTTACCGTCAGGCAACATTCCAGGCTTGTGCTTCGCGGCGCGACGTTGTCCAATAGTCAATGCAAGTTGACTGTGACGCACCTCTCAGTGCGTGACTACACTTAAGCGGACTCAACTCCAGGTCCCAGCGCAACAAAGGGTAAAAATCATGATGTTCAACCGCTCCCTCTTCGGTAGCACCAAGGTCAAGACGGCAGCCGTACTGGCCATCGGCGCGCTGGCACTCTCCGCCTGCACCAATGCCTCCGAGACGGCAGACAACGGTTCCAAGCCGTCCTCCGGCTCCTCCAGCGCTGCGACGTTCGATCCCAGCACCGTCCAGAAGGACGACGCCCTCGCCGCCAAGGTCCCGGCCGCCATCAAGTCCAAGGGCACCCTGGTGGTCGGCTCCGACACCAGTTACGCCCCGGCGGAATTCCTCGACGCGGACGGCCAGACTCCCATCGGCTACGACGTCGACATCGCTAAGGCGATCGGCGCGAAGCTCGGCCTGAAGGTCCAGGTCCAGACTGCTGAGTTCACCGGCATCCTCCCCGCGCTGGGCCCCAAGTACGACCTGGGCATCTCCTCCTTCACCATCAACAAGGAGCGCCTCCAGGCCGTCAACATGGTCAGCTACTTCAAGGCCGGTACCACCTGGGCCGTCAAGAAGGGCAACCCCAAGGGCTTCAGCCTGGATGACGTCTGCGGCAAGTCCATCGGCGTCCAGACCGGCACCGTCCAGGAGGACCCGGATCTGAAGGACCGCAACAAGAAGTGCGTCGACGCCGGCAAGAAGCCGGTCGACATCGTGACCCTGAAGAACCAGACCGACGTCACCACCCGCCTGGTGAACGGCTCCATCGACGCGATGGCCGCCGACTCCCCCATCATCGGCTACGCGCTGACCCAGACCAACGGCCAGCTCGAGAAGATCGGTGACATCTACGACGCCGCTCCCCAGGGCGTGACCGTGGCCAAGGCGGACACCGCTCTGGCGACCCTGGTCCAGGACACCCTGAACAGCCTCATCGCGGACGGCTCCTACAAGAAGATCCTCGACGCCTGGGGCAACTCCGAAGGTGCGATCACCAAGTCCGAGCTGAACCCGGCTCCGGCCGCGTCCTGATCCGCTCTCTCCCCAGAAGCTCAGGTAGATCATGAGTCACAAAGACGACGCACCGGTGCTGAATCGCTCAGTGCCGGTGCGGCACCCGGGACGCTGGATCAGCGCCATCATCATCATCGGTGCAGCGCTGGCGTTCATCAGCACCTTCTTCACGAACCCCAAGTACGACTGGGACATCGTCGGTAAGTACATCCTCGATGTGCGCGTGGTCCAGGGCATCGGATGGACGCTGCTGCTCACGGTGGCGTCGATGGCTCTGGCCATCGTGCTCGCCATCCTGCTGGCCATCATGCGGCAGTCCGACAACCCGGTGCTTCGTTGGACAGCCTGGTTCTGGGTGTGGTTCTTCCGCGGCACCCCGGTGTACACCCAGTTGATCTTCTGGGGTCTGGTGACTGTCCTGTACCCCGTTCTGAGCCTAGGCATCCCGTTCGGGCCGGAACTCGTCCACGTGGTGCTCTCCGACCCCACCAAGGGCCTGATCCCGGCCATCCTCGGCCTCGGTCTGAACGAGTCCGCCTACCTGGCGGAGATCTTCCGTGCCGGCCTGAAGTCCGTGGACAAGGGGCAAACGGAGGCCGCACAGGCACTCGGCATGTCCAACGGCAAGATCATGTGGCGCATCGTGCTGCCGCAGGCCATGCGCATCATCGTGCCTCCGACCGGCAATGAGACCATCGGCATGCTGAAGACCACGTCGCTCGTTCTCGCCGTGCCGTTCACCCTCGACCTGACGTTCGCCACGAACGCTCTGGCCAACCGCCTCTACACCCCGATCCCGTTCCTGATCATCGCCGCCTTCTGGTACCTGGTCATCACCAGCATCCTCATGGTGGGTCAGCACTACATCGAGAAGTACTACGGCAGGGGCATCGACGGCGGAGCCCCCGAGGTCATCAACCCGGACGCGCTCAAGGCTGCCGCCGCAGGCCAGGGCGTTCCGACTACCGGCGCGCACACGTGAGGACCGAGGCTGAAATGAACACCGCTGAGAACAAGCCCCTCGTCCGCATCGAGGGCCTGCACAAGTACTACGGCCACCACCATGTCCTCAAGGGCATCGACATGACGGTGAAGAAGGGTGAGGTGGCCGTCGTCATCGGGCCCTCCGGTTCTGGTAAGTCGACCATGCTCCGCTGCGTGAACCTCATGGAGACGATCAGCGCCGGCCTCATCCACGTGGGCGACCAGCTGATCGGCTACCGCGAGAAGAACGGCCAGCTGCACGATCTCAAGGACAAGGAGATCGCCGCCCAGCGCCAGAACATCGGCATGGTGTTCCAGAAGTTCAACCTCTTCCCCCACATGACCGCGCTGGAGAACGTCATCGAGGCGCCCATGCAGGTCAAGGGTCAGAGCAAGGCGGTCGCCAAGAAGCGGGCCGCCGAACTCCTGGAGATGGTGGGACTCGGGTCGCGTATCAACCACTACCCGTCCCAGCTTTCCGGGGGCCAGCAGCAGCGCGTGGCGATCGCCCGGGCGCTGGCCATGGACCCCGAGGTCATGCTCTTCGACGAGCCCACCTCGGCCCTGGACCCTGAGCTCGTGGGTGATGTGCTGAACGTGATGAAGGACCTCGCCAAGTCCGGCATGACCATGATCGTGGTGACTCACGAGATCGGCTTCGCCCGCGAGGTCGGCGACACCCTGACGTTCATGGATGCCGGTGTGGTGGTGGAGTCCGGTGACCCCCGGGCGATCATCGCCGCCCCGCAGCACGAACGCACCAAGGAGTTCCTGAGCCGCGTGCTCTGACGCGTCCCTCTCCTCTGATCGACTGCTCCATACGATGCCGTTTTCCCCGATTTTCCGGGGATTCCGGCATCATATGGAGCAGTCGATCGGCGTTTAAGGAGTCACCACGACGGCGGGCAGGCGATGTCCCCGGCCGGGATGACCGGCTTGCGCACGCCCTCCGCTCCCGCGACGGCGACCGTGAGACGGAGGCACACGGCGTCGCGCCCGTGGACGAGGAAGCCGCCCGGCCACCACGTGTACGGCGTCACGGACGCGGGGCACGCGGTGAACGTGATCGAGGTGTTGCCATCCCGGGCGCCGTACTGCGCCACGAGGCCGACCGTCCGTTGCTGGTCCGGTGCCACGGTCACCGTCACAGTGCGGCCCGGCGCGCACGAAGAACGGGTCCTTCATCCACTGGACTCCCGCGTCGAACTCAGGGGTGGCCGAGCCGGAGAAGTTGTCCCGGATGAAGAGCGGGTCGAGGGAGATGACCTGTCGCGTCGGATCGAAGTCCTTGGCATCCGTCTGGCCCTGCCGGCAGCCCGCGTCGTAGTGACCGGCGGGCGGGGCGGCGCTGGTGGCGACCGGCGTCGCGGTGTCAGACGACGACGGCGGCGCACTACCTGCGGTCGACGCACCATCCGGAGTGCATCCCGTCAGGGTGCCGGCGGCGAGCAGCGCTGCCGCAAGCATGAGTCGCCCGATCCCCGAGACGCTCCGTCCCCTTGTTCCCCCCATCATGCCCTCAGGCTACGCCGACGCTCCGGCTCCCGGAACCCCCAGTCCCACCTCATCGGCTGCTCCATACGATGCCGAAATCCCCGGAAATCCGGGAAAAACGACATCGTATGGAGCAGTCGATGGAGGGAGAGGGGTCAGAGGGCTTCGCGGATGCGGGCGTGGAGGTCCCGGAGGCCGTCGCGCGAGCACCGGACCTCCAGCACACTGCGGCCCCGCACCGGTTCCGCGAGGGCGGCGTCGAGTTCCGCCGTCGACGTCACGGCGCGGTGCGGCACGCCGTAGGCGGCGGCCAGCGCGTCGAGGCGGACGGTGTGCGGAGTGCCGAAGAGGCGTTCGACGGCGGACTCGTAGCCCCCGCGCAGGCCGCCGTGTTCGAGGGTGCTGAAGATCGCGCCGCCCTGGTCGTTGAGGACCACCACGCGCAGATCCGGCTCGTCCTCCCCCGCACCGAGGAAGAGCCCGCCGGCGTCGTGCAGGAAGGTGACGTCGCCGCAGAGCAGCGTGGTCTCGCGGCCCGACCCCAGGGCCACGCCGACCGCCGTCGAGGTCATGCCGTCGATCCCGGCGAGGCCCCGGTTGGCGTGGACCGTCGCCAGGGGTTCCAGCGTGGGAGCGGCGGCGAGGTCGGCGTCGCGGATGCCGTTGGACGAGCCGAGCACGAGCTGCCCCCGGGTGGCCGCCCACACTGCGGCGGCGACCGCCGGACCCGTCAGGCCGGGTTCCTGGGCGAGCACCTGCTCAATGCCGTGCTGGGCCTTCTCGCCCGCCAGCAGCCAGGTGTCGAGCCAGCCCTCCGGCGCGCGCCCGGCGAACTCGGAGAGCTCCCGCAGCGTCGCGACCGGGCGTTCGAGGCGGCGTCCCGGCTGGTACCAGGCCACGGGGACCGGTTCGTAGAGCGCCAGCGGGATGTCCTGGCGTGCGAGGAGCGCCGTGACGGGACGGGACAGCGTCGGGCGCCCGAACACCACCACCCGTTCCAGCGGCTCGGCCGCCTCCGGGCCGAAGCGGTCCAGCAGGAGCCGGTACGGCCCCACGGCGTTCGGGCCGAAGCGGGCGTTCGAACTCGGCTCGGCGGCCAGCGGCAGCCCGTGGGCGCGGGCGAACGCCTCGGCGATCGGCCCGGCGTCGTGGCCGGCCAGCACCAGAGTGCGGTGTTCGGCGAGGCCGTCCGGGGCGTCGTAGTGGATCGGCGCGGGGTCCGGGGCGAAGTGGAACGGCCTGCGCTCGGAGACAGCGGGGAACTCCGCGTCCGCTCCGGGCAGCAGCGGGTCACGGAAGGCGAGATTCACCTGGACCGGGCCGGGCGGCAGCTCTTCGAAGGCGCCGGTCGCGGCGCTCAGGGCGGTCCGGACACCGCGCTGCGGGTCGTCCCCGGCGGGCACGTCCACGGCGAACCGCGCGTGCTCCCCGAACAGGTCCATCTGCTCCGTGGTCTGGCTGGCGCCGGTGCCGCGCAGTTCCAGGGGCCGGTCCGCGGAGAGCACCACGAGCGGCGCCGCCACATGGTCGGCCTCCATGACCGCCGGCAGAAGATTGCCCACGGCCGTCCCGGACGTCACGACGACGGCGGCCGGGGCCCCGCTGCCCAGGATCGCGCCCAGCGCGGTGAAGGCCGCCGCGCGCTCGTCGATCCGCACGTGCAGGGTGATGCGTCCCTCGGCCTCCGCTTCCGCGAGCGCATACGCGAGAGGCGCCGACCGCGAGCCCGGGGAGACGGCCACGTGCCGCACACCGCCGTCGAGCAGTTCAGCGACGACGATCCGGGCGGAGGCGAGGGCGGAGAGCTCAGTCACCAGACCAGTGTAGTGAGCGGCTTCGGGCGCGCTCACGCCGCGCCGTCACCGCTCTCCCGTGCCCCGGACAAGACCCGCGTAAAGGAAGTGCAAAGGTTCCCTCCTCACGCATCAAGGAAGCGTAAAAGGCGGCGTCAACGGCCCCGCACAGGACTTCACTGATGGTGTGGGCCGCGGCGCGGTCCAGGGTGCGGCGTGAACCGCGCCCAGTGCGAATGTCCGCCCGAGCCGGGCGGCGAAAGGAACGTGAGATGGACGACGTGATCGCGGTAGGGGTCTTCGTGCTCCTGTCCGGCGCCATGGTCTGGCTGGCCAGTGCGATCGACAAGGTGGTGGGACGGAAATGACCGTCGACGTCCTGGTCTGGGCGCTCCTGGGGCTGGTGGCGGCAGCGCTGCTGGTCTACCTGGTGGTCTCCCTCATCTCTTCCGACAAATCTTCCGACAA
Organism: Arthrobacter woluwensis; assembly: GCF_030816155.1. Lineage (NCBI taxonomy): Bacteria > Bacillati > Actinomycetota > Actinomycetes > Micrococcales > Micrococcaceae > Arthrobacter > Arthrobacter woluwensis. The sequence continues at coordinate 2,758,071 of NZ_JAUSXR010000001.1, forward strand.
GGGGCAGTGATGCAGTACTCCTGGCTGTCCTTCGTCACGCAGATCGCCGTTCTGCTGTTGCTTCTGGGCGTGCTCCACAAGCCTCTGGGCCTCTACCTGCACGCCGCGCTGGAGGGCCGTAAGGACTCCCGCGTGGAGCGGGTCCTCTTCCGCCTGTCCGGGGTGTCCTCGTCCCGTGAACAGGGCTGGCTCGGGTACACCCGCAGCGTGCTCGCGTTCTCGGTCGTCTCCGTGCTGGTCATCTACCTGCTGCTCCGGCTCCAGGGGCTCTGGAACCCCGGCGGACCGGGCGCGGTGGATCCGTGGACCTCCATGAACACCGCCATCTCCTTCGTCACCAACACCAACTGGCAGGTGTACGTCCCGGAGACGACGCTCGGATTCGGCGCCCAGATGGCTCTGCTGGCCGTGCAGAACTTCCTCTCCGCGGCGGTGGGCATCTGCGTGGCCGTGGCCCTCATGCGCGGCCTCACCCGCTTCGGCACCAGCCACCTGGGCAACTTCTGGGCCGATCTGGTCCGCATCACGCTCCGGGTGCTGCTGCCCCTGGCCGTGGCGGGCGCCCTCGTGCTCGTGGTGGCCGGCGTGGTCCAGAACTTCTGGAGCGGCTCCGTCACGAACCCCTTCACCGGAGCCTCTCAGACCCTTCCCGATGGCCCCGTCGCGAGCCAGGAGGCCATCAAGCTCCTCGGCACCAACGGCGGCGGCTACTTCAACGCCAACTCCGCACATCCGTTCGAGAACCCGAACTCCTTCACGTCCCTCTTCGAGGTGTTCCTCATCCTCCTGATCCCCTCGGCGCTGCCGTACGTCTTCGGGCGCATGGCCGGCGACGCCCGTCAGGGCTTCACGGTGCTGGGCGTGATGGGCGGCCTTTGGGCCCTCACGACGACGGCGATGGCCTGGGCGCTGGCCGCATTCCCGGGTGCCGGCGAGGGTCTGGAGCAGCGCTTCGGCCCGGCGGCGAGCGGTGTGTTCGCTTCCGCCACCACGCTGACGTCCACGGGCGCCGTGAACGCGGCGCACGACTCCCTGCCGCCCCTGGCCGGCGGCCTGGCCATGGTCAACATGATGCTCGGCGAAGTGGCTCCGGGCGGAGTGGGGTCCGGGCTGTACGGCATGCTGGTGATCGCCGTGGTCACGGTGTTCCTGGCCGGGCTCATGGTCGGCCGCACGCCCGAGTACCTGGGCAAGAAGGTCCAGGCCCGGCACATGACGATCGCAGCGCTCTACCTCCTGGTGGTGCCCGTCCTGGTCCTGGTCCTGTCCGGCATCGCCGTGCTCGTCCCGGGAATCCTCTCCCAGGCGCCGGCCCAGGGTCCCCACCAGTTCAGCGAGGTCCTGTACGCCTTCACCTCCGGCGCCAACAACAACGGCTCGGCGTTCGGCGGCATCACGAGCTCGGGCCCGGCGCTGGCCACCATGCTCGGCATCGCCATGTGGCTCGGTCGCTTCGTGGGCATCGTGCTGGTGCTCGCGCTGGCAGGCGCGTTCGTCACCCAGCCCCGCGTTCCGGCGTCGGCCGGCACGCTTCCCACCCACGGCGGCCTGTTCGCCGTCATGCTCAGCACCGTCGCGGTCCTGCTGACCGCCCTCAACTACCTCCCGGCCCTCGCGCTGGGCCCGCTCGCAGAAGGCACCCTGTCATGAAGACCGCACTCGACGACACCACCACCCGGCCCGCAGCCGCTCCCGCACCCCGCGAGGAGGAGCTCTCCGGCCACAGCTACAAGCGCCGCAGCAGCTGGGACCGCAAAACCCTGCTGGGTGCGGTGCCCCTGGCCCTGAAGAAGTTCTCGCCCCGGGCCATGGCCCACTCCCCGGTCATGTTCACCGTCCTGGTGGGCACGGCGGCCTCCCTCCTGGTCTGCGTGGGACAGTTCGCCTCCGGCTCGCCGGAGGCCGGGTTCAGCCTGGCCGTGACCGTGTGGCTGGCCCTCACCGTCCTCTTCGGCAACTACTCGGAAGCCCTCGCCGAAGGCCGCGGCAAAGCCCAGGCAGACAGCCTGCGCGCCAGCCGGGAAGGCCTGAAGGCCCGGAAGCTCCACGGGGCCGGCGAGGAGATGGTCGCGGCGTCCGAACTCCACCGGGGTGACCTGGTGGTGTGCGACGCCGGAGACGTCATCCCCTCCGACGGCGAGATCGTCGAGGGCCTGGCGATGGTGGACGAATCCGCCATCACGGGTGAGTCCGCCCCCGTGGTCCGTGAGTCCGGCGGCGACCGCTCCGCCGTGACGGGCGGCACCACGGTGCTCTCCGACCGGATCGTGGTCCGCATCAGCGCCGAGCCGGGGGCGACCTTCCTGGACCGCATGATCTCCCTCGTGGAAGGCGCCGAACGCAAGCGCACCCCCAACGAGATCGCGCTGCACGTCCTGCTCGTGGCCCTGACCATCACGTTCCTGGTGGTGACGGTGACCCTGGTCCCGTTCTCCCAGCTCGCCGGAGCGGTGCCGAGCCCCATCGTCCTGGTGGCCCTCCTGGTCTGCCTCATCCCGACCACCATCGGCGCCCTGGTGCCCGCCATCGGCATCGCCGGGATGGACCGCCTGGTGCAGCACAACGTCCTGGCCACGAGCGGACGCGCCGTGGAGACGGCCGGGGACATCACCACTCTCATGATGGACAAGACCGGCACCATCACCTACGGCAACCGCCGGGCCGTCGAGTTCATCCCCGCCCCGGGAGTGGCTCGGGAGGAACTGGTGGAGGCCGCACGACTCTCCTCGCTCGCCGATGAGACCCCGGAAGGCCGGTCCATCGTGGAGCTGGCCGAGAGCACCGGCGCCGCCCCCGCACAGGGGCGGCCAACGCTGGAGGACCTGTTCAGCGGTCCGGACGCGGCCGAGGCCGTGGAGTTCACCGCGGCGACCCGGATGAGCGGCCTGGACCACCGCGGAGTGAAGGTGCGCAAGGGGGCGGCGGCCGCCGTCGGGCACTGGGCCGAAGACGGCGGCAGCGCGCTTCCCGGCGCGGTGTCCGCCACCGTGGAGGAACTCTCCCGGCGGGGCAGCACCCCGCTGGTGGTCGCACGGCAGGACGCCCGGGGCGGCGTGGAGGTGCTGGGCACCGTGGAACTGGCCGATGTGGTGAAGCCCGGCATCGCCGAACGGTTCTCCGCGCTGCGCACCATGGGCATCCGCACCGTCATGATCACCGGTGACAACCCCCTGACCGCGGCGGCGATCGCCGAGCAGGCCGGGGTGGACGACTACCTCGCCGAGGCCACTCCGGAGGACAAGCTCGCCCGGATCCACGCGGAACAGGCCGCCGGACGGCTCGTGGCCATGACCGGCGACGGCACCAACGACGCCCCGGCGCTCGCCGCCGCGGACGTGGGGGTCGCCATGAACTCCGGGACGCAGGCCGCCAAGGAGGCCGCGAACATGGTGGACCTGGACTGCGGATCCCACTAAGCTCCTGGACATCGTGGCGATCGGCAAGCAGCTGCTCATTACGCGCGGTTCGCTCACCACCTTCTCCGTGGCGAACGACGTCGCGAAGTACTTCGCGATCATCCCGGCCCTGTTCACCGTGGCGTACCCGGGCCTCGGGCTGCTGAACATCATGGGCCTGCACTCCCCGCAGAGCGCGATCCTCTCCGCCGTGATCTTCAACGCCCTGGTGATCGTGGCCCTGGTGCCGCTCGCGCTCAAGGGCGTGAAGTACCGCGCCGTGAGCGCCCAGAACGCGCTGCGGCGCAATCTGCTGGTGTTCGGCGTCGGCGGGCTGATCGCACCGTTCCTCGGCATCAAACTCATCGACCTCGTGGTGGCTCTGCTGCCCGGACTCGCGTAGGAGCACCTCATGACCGCGACATTGCGACAATTCCGCGTGGCCTTCGTCCTTCTGGCCCTGCTCACCGTCATCCTGGGCGGACTGTATCCCCTGGCGGTCTTCGGGCTCGGGCAGTCGATCGCCCCGGCGCAGGCCAACGGCTCCGTGCAGAGCGTGAACGGTTCGCCCGCCGCCTCCTCGCTCCTCGCCCAGCCCGTGCCGGAGACGGACCGCCGGTTCTTCTTCCCGCGGCCCTCCGCCGTGAGCTGGGACCCGAAGACGTCCTCGGCGACCAACCTCGCCCCCACCGCCGCCGCCCTGAAGGAAGCGAAGGACGCGGCTCGCACCGCCGTCGCGAACCGGGAGGGCGTGGACCGCTCGGCGGTTCCGGAGGATGCCGTGACATCGTCCGCCTCCGGCCTCGACCCGGACATCTCCCCCGCCTACGCGGCGCTGCAGGCGCCGCGCGTCGCCCGTGCCACGGGGCTGCCCCTGGCCGAGGTGCAGACCCTCATCCAGCAGTCGACCACCACGGGAGTGGAGACCTTGCTGGGCCAGGAATCGGTCAACACCACGACGCTCAACCTGGCGCTGGGGAAGCGGCTGCAGCCGGCTCCGTCGCAGGCCGGGAGCCACTAGTGGACCGCCCGAGGGTCACCCGTACGGTCCACGCTCGCGCTGTTAGGATCGGCGCATGAGACGCGGCCGGTTACGGGTGTTCCTCGGGGCGGCCCCGGGCGTCGGCAAGACGTACGCCATGCTGGAGGAGGCCCATCGGCTCCGGGCCGCCGGCGAGAACGTGGTGGTGGCCGTCGCCCTCGATCACGGCCGGCCGCAGACGGCCCGGCTGCTCGACGGACTCGAGACAGTGCCCCTCCGTCGCCACACGCACCGCGGCGCCGCCCTGGAGGAGATGGATCTCGACGCCGTGCTGGAGCGCGCGCCGGCCGTCGCCGTCGTGGACGAATACGCCCACAGCAACGCCCCCGGCTGCCGGAACGAAAAGCGCTGGGAGGACGTGGAGGAACTCCTGGCCGCGGGGATCGATGTGCTCTCCACCGTCAACGTGCAGCACCTAGCGTCCCTCCACGACGTGGTCCAGGCCATCACCGGCACCCGGCAGCAGGAGACCATCCCGGACGCGGTCGTGCGGCACGCGGACCAGATCGAGCTCGTGGACATCGCGCCGGAGCTGCTCCGGCAGCGGCTGAGCCAGGGCGACGTCTACCCGGCGGAGAACATCGACGCCGCCCTCGCCAACTACTTCCGGCTCGGCAACCTCTCGGCCCTCCGCGAGATCGCCCTGATCTGGCTCGCCGACCGGGTGGACGAAGGTCTGGCCCGGTACCGCGAACACCAGGGCATCGAGGGCACGTGGCCCGCGCGCGAACGGATCGTGGTGGGCCTGACCGGCGGGCCCGAGGGTGAGATCCTGCTGCGCCGTGCCGCCCGCGTCCTCTCGCGAGTGAACGACGGCGACCTCCTGGCCGTGCACGTCCGCCGCGCCGACGGCCTGGACGACGGTTCGGCGGGCCGGCTGGGCGTGCAGCAGCGCCTGGTGGAGGACCTCGGCGGCCGCTTCGTCCACGTCTCCGGCGAGGACGTCGCGGCGTCCCTCCTCGACTACGCCCGGGGCGCGAACGCAACGCAGATCGTCATCGGGGTGTCCCGGCACGGGCGGCTCCATCAGCTGCTCGGCACCGGGGTGAGCAACGCCGTGGTGCGCGGTTCCGGGGACATCGACGTCCATCTCGTGACCCACCCGTTCACGGGACGCCAGGCGGCCTTGCCGACCGCTCCGTCCTTGAGCCGGCTCCGGACCACGCTGGGGTTCGTTCTCGCGCTCGTGGGGCCACCGCTCATCACGCTGCTGCTCTCGCCGTTCCAAGGCCTCGACCTGGCCACCCACGTGCTCGCGCACCTGTGCGTGGTCATCGCGGTCGCCTTCGTGGGCGGGCTCAAACCGGCGGTCCCGGCGGCGATCCTGGATTCGCTGCTGCTGAACTTCTTCGTGACGCCGCCGGTGGGCACGTTCACCATCTCCGATCCCCAGAATCTCTTCGCCCTGATCGTGTTCCTCGGGGTCGCGATCGCCGTCTCGCTGGTGGTGGGCCTGTCCGCCCGGCGCAGCGTGGAAGCCCGGCGCGCGCGGGCCGAGGCGGTCACGCTGAGTGAGCTCGCGTCGTCGTCGCTGGCCAGCGACCAGAGCCCTGCGGACTTCGTGCGGCAGGTGCGGCAGGAGTTCTCGCTGGAGGCCGTGGCCCTGTTCGAGCGGGACGCCTCACAGCCTGCGGGCGACGACGCCGGCTGGCGGCTGAGCGCTTCCACCGGCGCCGGCGCGCCCGGCAGTCCCGAGGAGGCCGGCACCGCGGAGGAGCTCTCCCCCACCGTGCTGCTGGCGTGGAACGGGCGAGTCCTGTCGGGCGGCGAGCGGCGGCTGCTCCGGGCGTTCGAATCCCATCTGCTGGCGCTCCTGGAACGGGACCGGCTGGCCCTGAGCCTGGCCGACACCGTCAAGCTCGCGGAGGGCAACCGCATCCGGACGTCCCTGCTGCAGGCCGCGTCCCACGACCTCCGCACGCCGCTGGCCGGGATCGGTCTGGCCGCCACGGCCCTGCGGCGTCAGCGCGGCAAGATGACGGCGGAGGAAGAGGAGGAGATGCTGGAGACGATCGAGAGCTGCAACCACCGGCTGGAATCGCTGATCGCCAATCTGCTGGACATGTCCCGGATCTCGGGCGACGCCGTCACCGTGCTCCACGAGCCGGTCTCCTGGCTGGAGGTGGTCCCGGAGGCACTGTCCGGGGTCGGCGAGGGCCAGGTGCGCGTGGAGCTTGCACCGAATCTCCCGCCCGTCGACGCGGACCGTGGCCTGCTGGAGCGGGCGCTGGCGAACCTCGTGGAGAACGCCGTCAAGCACGCCCCGGATTCCGGGGTGGTCCTGGTGGCGACCCCCGGTGGTCTTCTCGGACCGGTGCTGGACGGCCGTCCCGCGAGCGAACTCCGAGTGGTGGACCACGGCTCCGGCGTGGCCCAGGAGCGTCTGGCCGAGATGTTCCAGCCCTTCCGTCAATTGGACACCCAGGCGAGCGGGCTCGGGCTGGGGCTCGCGGTGGCACGAGGCTTCATCGAGGCGATGGGCGGAGAGCTCACCGCGGAGCCGACGCCGGGCGGCGGCCTGACGATGGTGGTCCGGCTCCCGCTGTACGCGGGGCCGCACTCGCACGGCGCGGCTCAGGGAACACCCGAAGGACAGGAGGAACGGGCATGAGGAAAGTGCTCGTGGTGGACGACGAGCCGCAGCTGCTCCGCGCCCTCCAGATCAATCTGCGGGCGGAGGGGTACGACGTCGCGGTGGCCGCTGACGGCGCCTCCGCGCTGCGTGCCGCCGCCGACAACCCGCCGCACGTGGTGGTCCTGGACCTCGGCCTGCCGGACATGGAGGGCACCGAGGTGATCCACGGCCTGCGCGGCTGGACGGAGGTCCCGATCATCGTGCTCTCCGCCCGGCACGGCTCCTCGGACAAGGTGGAGGCCCTCGACGCCGGAGCGGACGACTACGTCACCAAGCCCTTCGGCCTGGACGAACTGCTGGCCCGGATGCGCGCGGTGGAACGGCGCAGGGTGCAGGATTTCGCACTCGGAGCAGTGGACGCCGGGGCGCTCCGCATCGATCTCGCCGCCTCCTCGGTCACCCGCGACGGCGAGCGGGTGCACCTCACACCGCGCGAATGGGCCGTGCTCCAGTTGTTGGTGGAGAACTCCGGGAAGCTCGTCACGCAGCAGCACCTGCTGCGCTCGGTCTGGGGTCCGGCGTACACGGAGGAGACCCAGTATCTGCGCGTCTATCTCGCCCAGCTGCGCCGGAAGCTGGAGCGTGACCCCGCCCATCCGGAGCACCTCGTGACCGAGCCCGGCATGGGGTACCGCTTCGTCCCGTGAGTCCCCGGACCGGCCGTTCCCGGACGCCCTTTAGGCTGGGTTCATGGGAGAAACGATGAACGTCAAGGCCATCCTGCTCGACATGGACGGGACCCTGGTGGATTCGTCTGCCGTGGTGGAGCGGCTCTGGACGGAGTGGGGCGAGTCCCACGGTCTCGACCCCGAACGGGTTCTCAGCGTGATCCATGGCCGCCAGGGCCAGGAGAGCATGGCGGTCCTTCTCCCGGAACGCGACCACGAGCTCAATCTCACGGAGAACCAGGCCATGCTGGCCCGTGAAGTCCGCGAACTGGACGGCGTCCACGAGGTGCCGGGAGCGCAGGCCTTCCTGCGGGCGCTGGAGGGGACGCCGCACGCGCTCGTCACCTCGGCCACCCTGGAGCTCGCCACGGCACGGATGTCGGCGGCCGGAGTTCCGCTGCCGCCCCTCATGGTCAGCGCGGAGGACGTGCGGAACAGCAAGCCTCACCCGGAGGGTTTCCTGGCGGCGGCCCGCGCCCTGGGTGCGGATCCCGAGGAGTGCGTGGTGTTCGAGGACTCCTCGGCAGGCATCGCCGCCGCCCGGGCGGCCGGCATGGCCGTGGTGGGCGTCGGGACCGCGTCCGCGGTGCACGGCCCGGACGTGCACGTGACGGACCTGACCGGCGTCGAGGTCTCCCGCGACGCCGACCAGATCGTCCTGCGCTTCCCGTGACCTGTTTCCCGTGGGCCGCGCGGAGTGACAGGCTGGATCCATGCCCCTTCTGATCAGGCCTGAGACGCCTGAAGACTTTTCTGCCATCCGGACCCTGACCGCGGCCGCGTTCCGCGGCGCGCCCCATGCAGCCCCGCCCGTCGACGGCACCTCGGATCCCGGAGAGGCTGCGCTCGTCGAGTGGCTGCGGGAGGATTCCGGCTACGTGCCGGAGCTGGCCCTCGTCGCGGAGGAGGACGGGGTCGTGGTGGGGCACATCATGACGACGCGCGGCACGCTCGACGGCGACGGCGCCCCGCCGGTTCCCGCGCTCGGCCTCGGCCCGCTGTCAGTCCTTCCGGCAGCACAGCGCCGCGGCGTCGGCGCCGTGCTGCTGGCCGCGACCGTGGACGCCGCCGTGCTCCTGGGTGAGCCGCTCATCGCGCTGCTGGGCGCTCCCGGCTACTACGGCCGCCACGGCTGGGTCGCGGCGGCCCGTCACGGCATCGGCTCGCCGGATCCCGCCTGGGGCGACTACTTCCAGGTCCGGCTGCTTCCGGCCTACGACGGCGAGGTCGGCACTTTCCGTTACGCGGAGCCCTTCTCACGTTTCGAGTGAGTCCCCGTCCGGATCCTTCCGGAGCTGGTGCAGGAGGTGCAGGGGGCCGGTTCCTCCGCCGCCGTCGACCGGCAACGTGATCCCGGTGATCCAGGCGGCGTCGTCCGACGCGAGGAAGGCGATCGCCGCGGCGATGTCCTCGGGCTCCCCCACCCTGCCCAGCGGGTACACCGGGGCGAGCCGGTCCGGGCCGCCCTGGTCGTCCCAGACAGGTGTCCGGATCGTTCCGGGGGCCACGACGTTGATCCGCACCCCGGCCGGGCCCAGCTCCACGGCGAGATTCTTGGCCAGGACCACGAGCCCGGCCTTGGCGGACGAGTAGGACTCCCCGCCCCACGCCTGCAGACCGTTGACCGAGCTCACCAGGACGATCGCCCCGCCCGGGCCCAGATGCGGCGCGACCGCGCGGATGCAGCGCATGGGGCCGCTCAGGTTGAGGTCGAGCGTCCGGTTCCAGCCGTCGTCGTCCATCCCGTGCAGGAGGCCGGGGTGCCGCAGGGCGCCGCCCGCCACGTTGACGAGGGCGTCGAGCCGGCCGAAGCGCTCCACCGCCGCCGCGACGGCGCTGTCCACGGACGCGCGGTCCGTCAGATCGCAGGGCACAACCAGGGTGCGGTCCGGATCGCCGAGATCCTCCGCGACCCGCGTGGCGCCGTCGGTGTTCCGCTCCGCGAGCACCAGCGTGGCGCCCTCCGCGAAGAGGCGCCGTGCCGTGGCCGCGCCGATCCCCTGGGCCGCCCCGGTCAGGAACACCACCCGTCCCGCAAAACGATTCATGGTCATGACCTCACGCTAGGCCACGGGCGGGGTGCGGACCAGGGGTGGGTTTCGGCCGCTCCACTCCGGGTCCGGTCCCGCGCGACACCTGTTCGCGATTACCAATTATTGGTACTTTGAAAGCATGAGCAGCAACACCTCGATCAGCCTGGACGAGCACTCCGCCGCCTTCCTGGCCCGGGAAGTGAAATCCGGGCGCTTCCGGACGGCGAGCGAAGCGGTGCGTGCCGGGCTGCGGCTGCTGGAGGACCAGGAAACCCACCTGGCAGCACTCCGGGCCTCCCTCGCCGAGGGTGAATCCAGCGGAACTCCCGAGCCGTTCGACCTGGAAGCCTTCATCGCCGAGAAGAAGGGATGAGCTTCCGGCTCACCCCCGCCGCGCGAGCCGACCTGTCGTCCATCTGGGACTACACGGCGGAGCGCTGGGACACGCGGCAGGCGGAGACCTACATCCGTGAGCTCCACGCCGCGATGGAACGCATCGCCGAAGACCCTGCCCGCGGAAGGACGTGCGATGAGATCCGTGCCGGGTACCGGAAGTATGCCATCGGCAGCCACCTGATCTTCTACGTGGTCGCCGACGACGGCGTCGACGTGATCAGAGTGCTGCACCAGCGCATGGACTCGGGCCGGCACCTGTAGGGCGGGCTACTCCGCTCGGTGAGCGTCTACCGCTTCGCTGAGGAGACTCTCTGCCGAATGGTCCAGACAAGCCCGAGGAGGGCGCACGCCGCCACGACTCCGCAGATCCCCGTGAGGATCTCGCTGAGCGGGGTGCCCAGGAGCGGCGTCTCGACACACTGATCGGCATCTCCATAGCCAGTGGAGGCGGGACAGCCCCGCACCCTGGAGGTCACCAGTGGCACGACGATGATCATCAGGGAAACCAACAGCGCCGTCCAGGACCACCACTCCGTCCAGGGCCAGACAAGCGCTCTCCGTCGTCGCGCCACGGCTTCCTCGTTTCTCCGCACCGGGTCTTGTCTTCGTGAGACTAATGCGATCAAGTGCGAACTTCCAGACTTGCCCGCCACTCAGCAGGACGGACCTCAGCCGCGGAGGAGGGCGAGCACCCTCTCGGCGGTCTCCGTCCAGCGGGGAAGGACCGCGCGCCGGAGCAGAGCCGCTTCCCGCCACCGGGCCGCGAGCTCGGGATCCTCCAGCCAGGTCGCCAGGGTCTCCGTCAACGCGTCCGGCCCGCCGTCGAGATCCACCGCCGCACCCGCACCGCCCGCGCCGAGCGCCTCCTCCGCCCCGGTTCCTCGACGGACCACCGCCGGAACCCCGTGCGCCAGCGACTCCTGCACGGCCATGCCGAAGCTCTCGCGCTCGGACACCAGGACACTGAGGTCCGCGACGTGCCATGCGCCCTCCAGTTCCTGGCCGTCGAGCTCTCCGGCCAGGTGGATGCGGTCCTCCAGGCCGTGGCGCGCGACGGCGGCCCTCAGCTGCGCGGCATACTCCGGGTCCGCGTCCGGCGAGCCGATAAGGGACGCCGTCCAGGGCAGGCCACCGAGGCGAGCGAGCGCGTCGATGAGTAAGAGCTGGCTCTTGTTCGGCAGCAGCGCCGCGACGCAGACGATCCGCGGCGGCCGCGATCCGACGGCGGGTTCGGCCGGCCGGGCTCCGGGCCGGGCGACGTGGACCTGGTCCAGGCCGTACAGCGCCTCGAGCTGGGAGGCGGCGAAGGAGCTCGGGCAGATGACGCCGGTCGCCGCGGCGAGCGCACGGCCCTCGAGCCCGGCGATGCCGGGGAAGGACATGTGCGAGAGCACCCACACCCGCGCGCCGGCCTGGACGGCGGCTTCGATGGCGTCCGGGGCTCCGGCCGCGACCAGGCCGTCGACGATCACCAGAGGCACGGCGCGGAGTGCCTGGGCCAGGGACTCGCGGTCCTCGGGGCGCCCGGGCGGCCACGCGCCGTCGAGCGCCATCACCTCGGTGCGGACGCCGAGCGCTTCCAGGTACTCCACGAGCCGGGCGTTGTAGAGGTTGCCGCCGGAGCGGTGCCCGATGTTGCCCGGCACGATGAAGCGGACGGTGTTCATCACCCTCGGCTGAGGTCGAGTGAGTACCCGGCCCAGGCGTCGGGGGTTTCGCGGAGGGTGACGTCGAGCCCGTGGAGACCGGCGTCGTCGGGGAGCTTCTCCGCGAGCTGTTCAGCGATGTGCCGGGCGAGGAATTCGGTGGTGGTGAGCCGTCCGGCGAATTCGGGCAGCTCGTCCAGATTCTTGTAGTCCAGCCGGTCGAGGATCTCCTGGAGCAGGTCCCCCGCCGCGCCGATGTCGATGACCACGGAGTCCTCGTTGAGCTCTGCGCGCCGGAAGCCGACCTCGGCCACGAAGGTCGCGCCGTGCAGCCCCTGGGCGGGCCCGAAGGACTCCCGCGGAAGGCTGTGGGCGATCATGAAACTGCGGCGGACGGTGAGACTGAACATGGTCATTCCTCCGGTTGCGGGGCACGGTAGCTGACGACAGGGCAGGCGCTCCCGCCGCCGCCGTCGGCCAGGTTCTCCATGGTGGTCGGCAGGTCGGCGAAGCTGGTGTCCTGGCTGAGGAAGAGGTCGAAGGCGGGGTCTTCCAGGAGGCCGACGGCGGTGGCAAGTCGCTCCGCGGTGCTGCGGCGGTGGCGCCGGGCTTTCGCGACGACACCCACCTGGCTGGCGATGATCGAGAGGCGGCGGGCATGGAAGTCTTCGCCGAGCGGCACCTCGACCGGCTTGTCGCCATACCAGGAGAGCTCGATGACTGTCGCTTCGTCACCGGCCAGCTGGAGGCTGCGGCGCAGGCCGTCGCTGGTCGCGGAGCAGTGGAAGACGAGGTCGCAATCCGCCTGCGCTTTATCCGGGTGGGCGAACGCGATGCCCAGCTCCTCGGCGATCCGCTCCTTGGCCGGGTCCACCTCCACGAGTTCCAGGCGGTCCAGCGGGAACTTCCGCAGGAGCGTCGCCAGCGTGCCACCCAGCAGCCCTCCCCCGACGACGGCGACCCGGTCCCCCAGCCGCGGCCCGGCTTCCCAGAGGGCGTTGAGCGCCGTCTCCACCATGCCGGTGAGGACCGCGCGGCGGGGTGGGACGCCGTCGGGAATCCTGGTGAGCTCGCTGAGCGGGACGACGTAGCGGTCCTGGTGCGGGTGGAGACAGAAGACCGCCTGGCCCGTCCAGTCGTCGGGGCCCTGCTCGACGACGCCGACGGAGAGATAGCCGTACTTCACGGGGGCGGGGAAGTCGCCGTCCTGGTGCGGGGCGCGCATCGCGTCCGCGACGCTGTCCGGGACCTGACCCTGGTGGACGAGCAGCTCGGTGCCGCGGCTGATGCCGGAGTAGAGGGCCCTGACGAGGGCCTCGTCGGCTCCGGGCTCGGGGAGTTCCTCCGTGCGGAGTTCGCCCTCACCCGGGCGGACGGTCCAGTAGGCGGTGGCGTGGCGGCGGTGCTCTGGGATGGTCATCGTGCTTTCGAATCTAGCCCGGTGCCGTGGGGCGGCGGAAGACCCCTTGTCAGCGCTCCGCGGGATGCGCGTTCGACGCCCTTCGCAACCCACCCTCCAGCACGCGCGGCCTCCTGCGGTTCGCTGTTGAGCCGCGAGGTCGGCTACGGAGCACCAACGGCGCGAGGAGTGCGACGGCGGTCAAGACCGCTCCCGTGATGACGAACGCCCCTCCGATGCCCCACAGCTCGATCAGTGATCCTCCGGCGAACATTCCTACGGCCGTGCCACTCTCCACGACGACGAGTTGACCGCTGAGGAGCGCGCCCCGGTCGGGTCCTTCGGTGCGCTCGGCGATGAGGCGGGTGATGGTCGCGAACCCCACGGCAGCCCCCGATCCGCCGACCAGCCCGCCGATCGCGTAGCCCCATTCGTCCGGCCATATCCCCATCAGCACCCACGCGGCGCCATTCACGGTCCACCCGAGCGCGGCCAAGGTCAGGCTCGGAGCAACCCAGGGGAAACGTCCGACGGTGAGCGTGGCGATGACGGCGCCGAGTGCGTAACTGCTGAGCCCGATCGCGTAGAAGTAGCCCGGACGATGCTGTAGTTCCCCTTGGATGGCAAGGCCGAGCGAGAAGGCGAACCAGGTCGCGCCCGCCGTCGCACGGATGATCCATCCGGCCCGGATGTCCGGATGCCGGCGCAGAAGGGTGCGCAGTTTCGGGGCGGACGCGGGCTTGTGGTCCGCACTCGTGAGGCCGGGGCCGCGCACCGTCAGCGTCAGCAACGCGCCGATGCTGATCGCCGCGGCTTCCGCGAAGAGCAAACCGACCCCGTACCCCGCGGCGACGACGAGAGCCCCCACCGCCGGTCCGACGATGCTCGTGGCACGTGAGGCCGCCTCCTGCCAGGCGAGAATCCGGACCGGCGATCCGGTGCGTTCCTGTTCCAGTTCAGCCAGCAACGTCTGGCGTCCAGGGAGCGTCAGAGTACGCCCCGCACCGGACACGAGGCCCGCACCGATGAGAACTCCAGCGGTCAGATGTCCGGAAATCGTGGCGATCGGCACCAGCAACGCCCCGGCCGCCTCAAGGAGAGTCAACGCCGCGAGCACCGCGGGCCGGGCGGCAGCGTGACGCAGCCTTCTCGCCCACCACGGTGACAGCAGCAGAGGCAACGCCATGGCGCCGCTCACGACGCCGGTGAGCGCCGCAGAGCCCGTCTCACTGAGCACGATGAGCGGCAAGGCGACGAACGCGGCACGCGAACTCACGTCGATGATGACGGCGGCCGAAAAGAGCGTGACCGTGGGTCGGGAGGAGGACATGAACTCATCCTCGGCGGAAATCGGAACGGGGAGTAGACATTCATTCCGTCCGCGAAGACATAGCATTTGGCTATGACCCTCAGACCAGATGTTGATGACTTGGAGTTGGTCTGGACGGTCTCCCAGGTGGGATCGATAGGCGCGGCCGCCCGGAGATTGAGAATCTCCCAGGCATCGGCTTCGGTACGATTGACCCGGCTGGAACGGCGGATGGGGGTTTTGCTGTTCACCCGAGGGCCACGCGGCGCCGCACCCACAGCGGCGGGCTACGAGATGGCCAGACGTGCCGAACACATCCTGGGCCATCTCGACGGAATAGTCGACGACATCCGCTCGGCTACAACCGATCCGCCCCTGAGGATCGGGTGCTTTCACGGGCTCGCCGACACCGTCCTGCCCCTCATCGATTCACAGCGCAACGGACGGACGATCACCCAGGCGGTCGATCATGGGCTCACCCTCATCGACTGGGTCGCGGAAGGGATGCTCGACGCCGCCATCGTGTCGGTGGCCGGACAGCGGCGCCTTCCTGCCGACGTGACGGGCCATGACATCGGGCGCGATGAGATGGTGGTCCTCATCCCTGACGGCGCGCCGCATCCCACCACTGGACGCCTGCCCCTGTCCGGCTTGTCTCTGCCCACGTCCACGTACGACCTCCGGGATCACGACCTCACGGCGCGGGTTGTCGCACTCGGAGGCACGCCGCGGCTGGGGGCCACCGTGACGGGAACGATCCGCATGGCACGTCTCGCTGGTGAGCCCGCCATCATTCCCCGCAGTTCCGCCGTCGCCGAACGTCTGCCCGGCGACAGGATCACAAGCCTCCCCTTCACGTGGAGCGTTCGCCTCAGCATGATCACGCGACCGGAACCGGACGGAGCCCTGCTCCGCCTTGCCAAGATGCTGACATCCCGCTTGGAGCTGACCTCGCGCTCCAGTTGACGACTCACCTCGCCTCGAACAGCCGACTATCATCGGTTGCGACAAGACGCAACCGATGATAGTTTCGAGGAAGACGATCCACCAGCCGAACGGAGCGAACCCGATGCCCGGAATCAGCCAGTCACCTTCCACCGCACTCGAAGAACTGGGAACGCGATGGTCCACGATCACCGCGGACCTCGAGGACCTGTTCACCATGCGTCGCGCGCTCTTCGATCACGGGTATGCGCTGGGAGTCGCCCCGCGGGATCTGAGCGATGCCGCAGGCGTCAGCGGAACGTTCCTTCGCAGCGATCTGGGCGCCGCCCCGAAATCCGGCACAGGAACGACGGCGGAGAAGCTTGATCTCCTGGAAAACCTTCTGACGGTGGCGAAGCGGATCACCTCCGTCCAGGCGGACAAGGCAGCCATCCGGGAACAGATCGACCGGGAGGTTGCGCAGCGCGTGGCGGCCGGCGACGACTGCACCACTGCCACACTGGCCCGGGAGTCCCGCCTCAGCACGGCCACGATCGACCGGATCCGCAAGGAGCTCAAGTCGTCCTGAGGTGGAGCGCACTACCAGGGACAGCCCCGTTCGCAGTCCATGCCCGCGCCCGGGACTCCCTATCCGATCTGCCAGAAGACGGCGCCGGCGTTGCGGTCGAACGGGTCCAGGGATTGATAGAACCAGAGGGTGTCGGGGTGATACCAGTCGTTGACCGTGCCGGCGTAGGGATTGCGGACGTAGGTGGCGCCGCTGCTCGAGAAGCCTGAGAGCGTGATGGCGTGAGTGGTGCCTGGCCAGGTGATGGATGCCGGGCCACGCATGAGCGCGACGACGGAGTGACCGGCCTTCAACGAAGCGCGCAGAGCCGCGACGTTCGTGATCGGGGTGGCCTTCACCCCGTAGTACTTGGCGGCCGCGACGATCGAGCGCGAGCCGGCCCCGGAGACGGTGCGGTTGTAGTCACCCAGACGATTCATCGTCACCGCGACACCGTACGGGGTGGTCTTGATGCCCTCGGACCACAACGCCATGGCGGTGGCCGTGGGGACGCAGCCGGAGGGTCCGATGAGCCTGATGCCCACGCGGATGTTCGCCCAGCGGGGATCGTTCTGCCGCCAGACCACGGGTGCCGGGCGCCGGATCGCCGCGGACCCTCCGCTCAGGCGGGTTTCCGGCGCGTATCCCGCTTTCGTGCCGCTGACGCGGAGAATGAGGCGCTTGCCCAGGTCCGCGGAGACCATCTTGTAGTTCAACCCCGTCGCGGTGGGGATCGCGATCCCGTTCCGGTACCACTGATACCGGAATGAGGTCCCGGCGGTCCACACGCCACTTCTTCCCAGCAGCACCTCGCCCAGGACCGTCTGCCCCGTGTAGCTGGGCGCCGCAGTCTTCAGCACCCGCGGCACGATCACGCCGCGGATGCTTGCCCGTGTCGCCGCGGCATAGCCGGCCTTCGTTCCTCTGACCCGCACGGCAACCGACTTGGTCACATCAGCTGCACCCACCGTGTAACTGGATCGGGTAGCGCCGACGATCGGGACCCCGTCGCGCAGCCACTGATACGTGAATGCCGTCCCCGCCGTCCAGGCGCCGGGCTGGGCGGTCAGCACGGAGCCGAGCTTGACGGTCCCCGCCAGTGTCGGCGCCGACGTCGCCATCAGCCTCAGCACCGACACGGGGGCGGATGTCTTCACACCCTCCTGGTAGCCGGCCAGAGCGCCGGTGATCCGCACCGAGACATTCTGCCCGCCGTCGTCGGACGTCAGGACGTACATCGGCCGGGTGGCTCCGGTGATCTCCGCGCCGTTGCGCAGCCACTGGTAGCTGAGGGCCGAGCCGGCGGGCCACGCGCCGGGGACGGCTGTCAGGGTGCCGCCCTGGACCGCGGGGCCGGTGATGGTGGGCATCGCGCCGGGCAGCTGGGCGCGGCACCACGAGGGGGTCGGACTTCACCTGGACCGGCTCGGAGCCCTCGCGGGCACCGGTGACGAGCACACTCAGTCTCGCTCCGGCGTCGGCCGCCGTGACCGTGTACGTCGCGGATGTCGCGGCCTCGACAGGGGCATCGTTGCGCAGCCACTGGAAGGCGAGCGTCACGTCAGGTTCCCAGCCCGCGACCACCGCCCGGATCGTCTGCCCGGTCGCCGCCGAGCCGTCGAGCGTCACCGCGCCCGGGACGATGGCGTGGGGTTCCGGTTCGGTCGTCACCGTCGGCGCAGGTGACAACGTCGGAACCGGCGACGACGTCGGATCAAGGGAGGCGCTCTCCCCCGGGCCCGGTTCACCCGTCGGCGGTGCGCTCGGCGGGGCCACCCCGACGGACGGCGAGACCGACGGTTGCGGCTCGTCCAGCGCCTGCGCTGCCGGGCCGGTCACGAGCGCCGACAGCGCCAGCGCCACGGTGCACAGAGCGACGGAACCGGCCCTCATGACGCCCAGAATCGCCCTGCGACCCCTCCGAACCCGACTGCCGACCATTTCGCCCCCAACGTCGCCCTGGATTGTTCATCCATCTTCCAGAAAAACCGACGGGAAAGCCAGGGATCCCGCTCGGCCTTCGCCTCGCCACGAAGTCGGGACCCGCGACGGCGGCGGCGACCGCCCGGCGACGGCGCCGGCGCCGCGCTACGGAAGCGGAGTCATGATGGTCAGCACGCCTTCTCCGGAACTCTCCGGGCTCGCGTAGTGGTGGCGGTCGTCGCTGGTCCAGGTGAACGAATGTCCTGCCTCGACGGTGACCGTCTTGCCGACCGGACCGACCTGGAGGGATCCTTCGGTGACCACCAAGTGCTCGATCACGCTAGGCCCGTGGCCGGGCGACGTGTGCGCCGTGCCCTTCGGGATCTCGATGATGAAGACCTCGACCGTGTGCCGTGCATTCCGCCGGACGGACAAAAGGGTGGTGCGCATCCCGCCGCTCGACTCGGAGACCGCTCCGGGCGATTCCCCCACGAGAGCGGTCAGTGGAACGTTGAGCGGCGCGCACAGGGAGTACAGCGTCTCGACGGTGGGGTTCCGCTTGCCCGATTCGATCTCGGACAGCGTGCCTTTGCCGATCCCCGCTTCGCGGGCGAGGTGCGTGAGCGTCATCCCCCGCGCCTCCCGCAGGGCGAGGACGTTGCGACCGATATTGAGCGAAGTCATTCCCCCATGGTACGTTCCACATATGGAACGTTCTGTAGATGGAACGCAGGAGGCCGGGCTTTCCGCTCCGCTGACCGCAGGCGTGGTGTGCGCCGTCGTGGGGTTCGCCGCCACATTCGCCGTCGTGCTCGGAGGCCTCCAGGCCGTCGGCGCCACCCCCGGACAGGCGACTTCCGGCCTCATCATGGTGACGCTCATGGTGGGTGCGGCATCGTTGCTGCTCTCCTGGCGCCACAGGATCCCGCTCGTGGCGGCGTGGTCGACCCCAGGTGCGGCGCTCCTGATGAGCGTCCACGAACTTCCCGGGGGATGGCCGGGAGCGGTGGGTGCCTTCCTGGTCTGCGGACTCCTGCTCACTCTCACCGGGCTGTGGCCGTTCCTCGCCACCCTGGTCGGCAGGATCCCGCCCCACATCGCTCAGGCGGTGCTGGCCGGGGTCCTCCTGCCACTGTGTGTGGCCCCGTTCAAGGAACTGCAGAGCAGCCCTCTCGCCATCCTTCCGGTGCTCGCCGCATGGCTCCTGATCGGCTGGTGGCGACCGCGGTGGGCCGTCCCCGGCGCGCTCGCCGTCGCCGTCGTCGTGGTCGCGGTGAGTGCCAGCGGGTCGGCGGTGAACGTCAGCGGGGCGACGTTCATCCCGCGCCTCGAGTTCGTCGCGCCGGTCTTCGACCTTCAGGCGATCGCCGGGATCGCCCTGCCGCTGTATCTCATCACCATGGCGTCGCAGAACATCCCCGGGGCGGCGATCCTCGGAAGTTTCGGGTACCAGGTGCCCTGGCGGTCGGGGATCGTGACCACCGGCGCCGGAAGTCTGATCGCGGCGCCCTTCGGCGGGCACGCGGTCAATCTTGCGGCCATCAGCGCGGCCCTGGCGGCCGGGCCCGAAGCCGGGCCGGCGAACCGCCGCTGGCTCGCGGGAGTGTCGGCCGGCGCGACCTACATCCTGCTCGGGCTGGGCGCGGCGAGCCTGTCCGTCATCATGCTCGCGGCCCCAACAGGCGTCCTCGCGGCGCTGTCCGGCGTGGCTCTCATCGGGACGCTCGCGTCCGCGCTCGCCGGCGCCGTCGCAGACCGGGCCCACTGGGACTCCTCGGCCGTGACCTTCATCGTGGCCGCGTCGGGGTTCTCGGCGTGGGGCTTCAGTTCGGCATGCTGGGCCCTGGCCGCCGGTCTCCTCGTGCAGTTCCTCCGCAAGCGCCCCGGCGCTTCTCCTGCCAAGGCGCCGAGTGAGGCCCCACTTCTCACCGGCAGCGGGAAATAGACTGACCCTCAACACCTCGGGCCCCGGAACGTCAGTTCCGGGGCCCGAGGCGCGTCTCAGCGGCTGTGCTTCAGCGGCGTCCGAAGGCTAGCGCGGCAGCACCTGCACGACGGCGGGACGCGGGGCCCGCGCCTGGCCGCGCTTGGGCTTCGCACCGGCGGGCACGTAGTCGGGGAAGTACGAGTGCGGCTCCTCCCAGCTGCCCTCCTCACCCGGGTGCTGCACCGAGACGAACACCGTGCGATCGCGGTCGTGGATGACGGGGCCGCAGGTCTCGGCGTCGCGGGGCACGGAGAGGAACTGCTCCACCTTGCCGCGCTCCGGACCTTCCAGGGTGACCTTGAAGAGACCGTCGTTGTAGCCGATGGTGCTCGGGGCGCCGTCGGTCGAGATCCAGAGATCTCCCACCGAGTCGAAGGCCACGTTGTCCGGGCAGGAGATCGGCGAGACCTTGTCCTTCGGGAACCCGGAGAAGTAGGTGGAGCCGTTCTTCGCGGGATCGCCGCAGACCAGGAGCAGGGTCCAGGCGAAGCGCGTGGAGGTCTGGTCGCCGCGTTCCGTGATCTCGACGATGTGGCCGTCGCGGTTGAGGCTGCGCGGGTTGACCTCGGTGGGGCCTTCCTTGCCGGGCTTGCCGCGGTCCGAGTTGTTGGTGCAGGCCACGTAGATCTTGCCGGTGCGCAGGCTCGGCTGGACGTCCTCGCAGCGGTCCATCTTGGTGGGGCCGACCTTGTCGGCGGCCAGACGGGTGTGGACCAGGACCTCCTCGACGCTCATGCCGGGGACGGCGGAGCGGCCATCCACCACCAGGGGGAGCCATTCGCCGGAGCCGTCAAACGCGCCGTCGGCGGGGAGCTTGCCGGTGCCGTCGATCTCGGCAACCGGGGAATCGCCCGTGAAGCGCGCGACGTACAGATCGCCCTCGGTCAGGAGGGTCATGTTGTGGCGGCGGTCGCCCTCACGGTACTTACCCTTGGAGACGAACTTGTAGAGGTAGTCGAAGCGCTCGTCATCGCCCATGTAGGCGACCACGTGACCGGAGCGGGCCACGATCACATTGGCGCCCTCGTGCTTGAAACGGCCCATCGCCGAGTGCTTGCGCGGCGTCGACGTCGGGTCGAAGGGGTCCACCTCCACGATCCAGCCGAAGCGGTTGACCTCGTTCTCGAAGCCAGGGTTGCGGGTGTCGAAGCGGGGGTCGTCCTGCTCCCAGCCGCGCGCCGTCGGCTTGGAGCCGAGCCCGTAGCGCTTCTCCTCCGCGGAGGTTCCGGGGGCCACGAAGTAGCCGTTGAAGTTCTCCTCGCCGGAGAGGATGGTGCCCCACGGGGTGGTGCCGCCGGAGCAGTTGCCCAGGGTGCCCTCGACCCAGCGGCCTTCCGGGTCGCGGGAGGTCTTCACGAGCGGGCTGCCCGCGGCGGGGCCGGTCAGCTCGTACTTGGTGTCGATCAGGTAGCGGCGGTTGCGACGCGCGCCCTGGATGTAGCTCCACGGCTTGGCGGAGTTGCGGCGCTCCAGCTCCACGACGCTCAGACCGTGGGCGGCACGGCCGATCGCGCGGGCCTCGGCGGCCGGCGTCTCCGGGGAGAACATGATGTTCTCGTTGGTGTACTCGTGGTTGGCGAACAGGAGCGCGCGGCGGCCCTTGCTGCCCGGCACCGTGATGATGTCCGAGTAGTCGTTGTTGTAGCCGAACTGGCGGGCCTGGGCGGCCGCGGTCTGGGCATTCACATCGAACGCCGGGGCGTCCTTGAACAGCGGGTCGCCCCAGCGGATCACGGGCTGCCAGGTGAAGCCGCGCGGCACGGTGAACTCGTCCACGGCGGCGTCGACGGGCTTGATGGCGCTGAAGCGCAGGTGGGACTTGTCGTACCCGGCCTTCGCGGCCGGGGCCAGCGTGGAGGACGCCTCGGCGGGAGCGGCGCCGTTCATGGCACTGCCGAAGACGACGGCGAGCGCACCGGCGGCGCCCAGGCCCAGGGCGGAGCGGCGGGACATCGCGGAGGACGCGATGTCGCGGAAGTAGTCATTGCGGCTGGTGTTGCAGACCTCGCCCGAGCAGGCGTTGTCGCACTTCAGGGCACAGGTGATGGGGCTTCGCTTGCCGCGGGTGTGGCCTGCCATCGGCAGGAGCTCAAGGAAGCGGGTACGGTTTTCGGACACGACGGTACCTCCGGGGATTCTGAGTGTTCCCTTGGAGAATCGCATCGGGGATTGAACTGCACCCCAGCACCCCGTGAACAGCCGGTGAACGCGGGCGGGTCTCCGGCGCGGCCGCTCAGCCCGGCCGCTCAGGGCAGCAGTCCGCTCAGCCCAGCAGCGCGTGGCAGCGGGCCAGCCGATCGAGCCACCACGCTTCGCGGTCCGGGGAGGCCCGGTGACGGTCCAGAAGGTCGGGGTCGGGTTCGACCGGCCCTACCGGCAGCACTCCCTCCCGCGGCGTCAGCGCATCCCGGACCACGTCCTCCTGGAACAGACTGACGGTTCCGAGCCCGCACGCGAACGGCAGCTCCGGCAGGGCCGCGGCGAGCGCCACCCCGGCGCTGATGCCAACCGACGTGTCGAGCGCGGAGCTGACCACCGCCGGCAGGCCGGCCTCCTGCACGATCCTCAGGGCCTTCCGGACACCTCCGAGCGGGGCCACCTTCACCACCAGCAGATCGGCGGCCCCCGCCCGGGCGACCTTCAGCGGGTCGTCTTCCTTGCGGACGCTCTCGTCCGCGGCGATCCGCACGGCTCCGCCCAGCTGCGAGCGCACCTCGGCCAGGCCGTCGATCCCCATGACAGGCTGCTCGGCGTACTCAAGCCCGGTCTCGGCCAGGCGGTGCAACTGCGCGACGGCGGTCGGCACGTCCCAGCCTCCGTTGGCGTCCACGCGGATGGCCGCGTCCCGCAGGCCGGCGGCGTCGAGGGCGCGGCGGACGGCACGGACCCGGTCGATGTCCTCGTGCGGCTCCTGGCCCTTCTCAGCCACCTTGACCTTGACGGCGGTGACGGGCCCGAACCGTTCGAGGACGGCCGGGACTTTGTCCGGGCTGACGGCGGGCACCGTGGCGTTGACCGGGACCTCCATGCGCAGAGGCGAGGGGAAGCCGTGCCAGCCCGCCTCCACGCCGGCGGCCAGCCAGCGGGCGGATTCGGCGTCGTCGTACTCCAGGAAGGGGCCGAATTCGGCCCAGCCGGCCGGCCCCCGGAAGAGCACCATCTCGCGATGCGTCACGCCGCGGAACTTCACGTGCAGGGGCAGCGTGACCACGCGGGCGGCGCTCAGAAGCTCGTCCAGGGTGGGGAGGCTCTCGTGCGGCGAGGTGGTGCTGTGGGTCATGGTTCCGACTTTACGCGCGGTTTTCTCCGCGGTTCGCACGAGCTCACCGGGAGCACGCGGCGCGGATCGCTAAACTTGGGGAGAACCCCGCGCAGAAGCGGCGGGCCGGGATCAAGGCAGGATCTGGATGCAGCGCAAGGCGACCGCCCAGGACGTGGCGAAACTCGCAGGGGTTTCCCGCAGCGCGGTCTCGCTGGTGCTCAATGGCCACGGGGACGGCAACATCGCCAGCGAGAGCCAGGAGCGTATCCGCCAGGCCGCCAAGGAACTGAACTACAAGCCCAACGCGGTGGCCCTGAGCCTGCGGAATCAGCGCACGAGCGTGATCGGGATCGTCTCGGACCGTGTCATCTCCGGCCCGGTGGATGGCAACATCATCGCGGGCGCGGACGCCGTGGCCCGGACCCAAGGCTTCGTGACCCTCGGCCTGGACACCGAGCTGGATGAGCAGCGCGACGTCAGCGCCGTCGAGACGCTCCTGGACCGGCACGTCGACGCGCTCATGTACGTCACGGTGGGTCTGCGCGAGCTCAAGGTGCCCGCGGGCATGGAGAAGGCGCCGTCGATTCTCGCGAACTGCTTCGACTCCCGCGGTCCCGGCCATGTGGGCAACGTCCTGCCGGATGAGATCTGGGGCGGCGCCGAGGCTTTGCGGCACGTCCTCTCCTACGGGCACCGGCGGCTGGCCTTCCTCACGGGTCCCGTGACGCACCCCGCGTCCCAGCGGCGGCTGGCCGGATACCGCGAGGCCATGGCGGAGGCGAGGCTGCCGTTCCCGGAGGACGCCGTGCTCCCGACCGGCTGGGACATCACCGATGGTTTCGCCGCCGCCGGCGCGGCATTGTCCGTGCCCGCGGACCAGCGGCCCACCGCACTGCTGTGCGCCAACGACCGCTGCGCCGTCGGCGCCGTGCTCGCCGCCCGCGGACTCGGCCTCCAGGTGCCGGGAGACGTCTCGATAGTGGGCTACGACGACGAGGAGCGCATCGCGGACACCATGGTCCCCGCGCTGAGCACCATGGCCCTCCCCCTCCGCGAGATCGGCGCCGCCGCGATGACCCGGCTGCTGTCGGCCGTGCCGCGGGTCGCCCGGAAGGCGTCCAAGCATCTCCCGCCGGACCGCAGTGTCCTCGAGGGCGAGCAGCTCATCCGGGGACGCTTCGTGGACCGCGGGTCGCTCGGGCCTGCCCCAGCCTGATCGGCCCGATCGCCGTGCCTGAACGCCGTGCCCGAACGCCGTTGAGTGCTCAGTTGTTGCGGGTTCCGAGCGGAAACACCCGCAACAACTGAGCACTCAACGAGCTATGAAGTGCCTCACGCCTCCGGCAGGGCGAGCCTCCAAGCGCTGGCCAGCGCGTCGCCGTCGAACACCATGCGGAGCTCCTCCCCGGGCTGCGGGTAGATGCGCAGCGTGGTCGCGACGCCGCCGCTCCGGTAGATCTCCAGCAGCGAGGCATCGACGAACACGCGGAGCTCCTGGCCCGTGGCCAGCTCCTCGCGGAGCAGCACCGTCTCCCCCAGCCGGACGGTCACCGTCGACTCCGCCCGCGCGACGACGGACGCCTCGCCCTGCGCAGGCAGCGTCACCGCACGATCGGTGAAGGGCAGCTCGCCGGCGCGGCAGGCGTCCACCTCGGCGACCGGGGCCACCTCGAGCCGGCCGTCGACCAGACGAAGGGTCCGCGGGTGGGTCAGCACGCCGGCCCAGCCCGCGGCGTCGATCTCGTCCTGGGTGCGGCCCCGGCGGCCGTCACGGCCCGGACCTTCGTTGGCCCAGCCGGAGAGGAGCACCCGCGGCGTCCCGTCCTCGGCGTCCTCGAGCTGGGCGATCTGCGGGGCGTAGAAGTCACGGCCGAGGTCCGACTTGCCACCCGAGACCGCGGTGAAGACCGGAAGACCCGTCTCCGGGTCCGCGGTCATACGGCCCACCAGGTGGCCGGTTCCGAGGGCGTGCTCGTGGAAGTCGTCTTTCTGCCAGAGCGAGAACATCGCGAGCCACGCGGTCCCGCCCTCGCCGTCGGGGATGCGCACCAGCTGGGGGCATTCCCAGATCTCGGCCAGATTCGCAGGGGCGTTGACGGGATTGTCCGTGGTGAGCCAGATCCCCAGGTACTCCCAGGCATCCAGGTCGGCGACGCGGTACAGGAGCAGCGCGGCGCGCCCGTCGGCCAGTCCGGCGCCCTGGATGGCGTACCGCGTGCCCTCGAAAGTGAAGAAGAACGGGTCCCGCACCGCGGTGACCTGAGGGTCCTCCGGCATGGAGGCCGCTACGTGCCCGGTCTGAACCCAGTCCACCAGGTCCTCCGAGCCACGCGCGATCACCACCTGGGAGGCGCCGCCGTCGGCACGCACGCCCGAGTAGGCCGCGGTGGGGACGCCGCCGTCGAGCGTGACGACGCCGGTCCAGCAGCCGAAGTCATCCGGCCCGCCGTCCTGCGGCTTCAGCGCCACGGGGTGCTCCTCCCAGCGCACCAGGTCCGTGCTGCTCACATGCCCCCACTGGATGCGGTGGTGCCGCGCGGACTCCGGGTTGTACTGGAAGAACACGTGGTAGCGGCCGTTGACGTGGCTGACGCCGTTGGGATCGTTGATCCAGCCCTGCGCCGGACGGGGGTGGAGACGCGGGAAGTACGGATCCGGGTGCTCCGCCGCCGTCCTGGCGAAGGAGAGGGCTGCAGGCTGGGTCACGGAGGAGGTCCTTTCGGGGAGGTGCGGGGAGGCGGACGGGTCCCTTCCCCGCCACGACGCGAGCATGGCGGCGAAGGGACCCGAGCCGTTCGAGGAGGTGGTTACTTGCCGATGCCGGAGGTGAGCCCGGCCCGCAGGGTGCGCTGGCCGAAGATGAACACCACGAACGCCGGGATCATGGACAGGATCACTCCCGCCAGGACCACGGAGATGCTGCCGGTGCCCATGTTGCCCTGGAGGGAGACCAGGCCCAGGGGCAGGGTGAAGTTCTGCTCCGAGATGGTCATGATCAGGGGGCGGAAGAACTCGTTCCAGTGGTAGTTGAAGGCGAGGATGCCCACGATCGCCAGGCCCGGCATGGCCAGCGGCGCGTACACGGAACGGAACGTCCGCCACGGGGTGGCGCCGTCGATCGCGGCGGCTTCCGCGAGGTCCGGCGGCAGGCCCAGGAAGTACTGGCGCATGAGGAACGTGCCGAACGCCGTCGGGATGGCCGGGATGATCAGGGCCAGCAGCGTGTCCGAGATGCCCATGCCGCGGATCAGGAGGAAGACCGGGACGATCGTGACCTGCAGCGGCACCATCATGGTGGCCAGGATGACGGAGAACAGGGCGCTCTTGCCCTTGAACTCCAGCTGGGCGAAGGCGTACCCGGCCAGGGCGGCGGAGGCCATCTGGCCGAGGGCCACCAGGCCCGTGACGAGTGCGCTGTTCAGGACCAGCAGGCCCATGTTGAGCTGCTTGAACACCTGGGCGTAGGACGTGAAGTCCGGGTTCCAGGGGATGAAGCTCGGCGGCAGATTGAAGGATTCGCTCGGCAGGCGCAGTGAGGTGGACAGGGTCCACAGCACGGGCCCGATGGTGAACACGGCGGCGATCGCCAGGATGACGATCCGTCCGGTCATGCTCCAGTCGATGCGACGGCGGGTTTTCGGTGCGGGGTCCACGGTGGAGGTGCCACGGGGCCGGAGAGTCTGGGTGGTGGTCATGGCGGGCCTCACTGGTAGAAGACGAAGCGCTTGCTGAGACGGAACTGCGCCGCCGTGATCAGCATGATGATGATGGTCAGGATGACGCCCAGAGCCGAGGCCTGGCCGAATTCGAGGCGCTGGAACGCGGTCTCGAAGATCACCATGACCGCGGTGCGGGTGGAGTCACCCGGTCCGCCGCCGGTGAGGACGTAGGGCTGGTCGAAGACCTGGAGCGCCGAGATGATCGCCATGACCGACGCCACCAGGGTGGTGGGGCTGAGGAGGGGCAGGGTGATCTGGACGAGCTTGCGCCAGCCGGTCGCGCCGTCGAGGGACGCCGCTTCGTAAGTCTCGGTGGGGATCGACGCCAGGCCGCCCAGGAAGAGCAGGAAGGAGAAGCCGAAGTTCTGCCACACGTAGACCAGGACGATCACGGCCGCGGATCCCGTGGGGCTCGTGAGCCAGGGCACCGAGGGGATATTGAGCAGGGACAGCAGCCAGTTCACCACGCCGAACTTCTCATTGAAGAGGTACTTCATGAAGATGGACACCGAGGCGGCCGAGAGGACGAGCGGGAAGAACAGCGCGCTGCGGAAGAAGCTGCGGAGCCAGTTGGGGAGCTTCTCGGTGACCAGGACGGCCAGACCGAGGGCGATGCCCAGCTGCAGCGCCACGGCCACCACCACGAAGAGGATCGTGTTGACGAACGAGACCTGGACCGTGGGGCTCTGGGCCACTTCGGCGAAGTTGGCGAAGCCCACGAATTCGGGGGCGGAGATGATGTCCCAGTGGAAGAAGGCCAGGACGATCGAGGCCACGATCGGGATGAGCGTGAAGATGCCCATGCCCGCGATGGTGGGTGCCAGGAAGACCCACGGGAGCCAGCGTTGTTGTTTCATCAGTTCCTCCCGAGGGCCAGGTCGAGATCCCGCTCGAGGGACTTCATGGCGTTCTTGAGCTGGGCCTGGTCACCGGAGACGGCCAGCGAGACGTTCTTGATCAGCGCGGTCTCCACGGCGGCCTGCTCCGGCGGCGCCGGGATGGGGCCGGTGGACGGGAACTTGTCCAGGGTGTCGTAGAAGACCTTCCAGTGCTTCGGCCCCTTGCCGGAGTACAGGGCCTCGTTGACCATCGACCGCCGGGTGGGCGTGGTGGTCGGCAGGGCGAAGGCCACTTCCATGGCCGGCTTGGAGGCCGCCCACTTCACGAACTCCCAGGCGGCGTCCTTGTCCTTGGCCGTCTTCATGATGGCGTAACCGGCGGTGCCGAACTGGTGCCGCTGCGTGCGCCACTGGGGGAAGAAGGAGACGTCGAACTCGTCCTCCTTCATGCCCGCCTCATGCAGACCCTCCACCCAGTAGCCGCCCGCGGGCGTGCTGCCG
Source organism: Arthrobacter woluwensis (assembly GCF_030816155.1). Classification (NCBI taxonomy): domain Bacteria; kingdom Bacillati; phylum Actinomycetota; class Actinomycetes; order Micrococcales; family Micrococcaceae; genus Arthrobacter; species Arthrobacter woluwensis. The sequence continues at coordinate 2,786,317 of NZ_JAUSXR010000001.1, forward strand.
ATGCGGCCGGAGGCGAAGAGCCCCACCAGGGAATTGCCGCCACCCTCTTCGGGGCGGACACCCAGGCCGTCCTTGACCAGCCCGCGCAGGAAGTCGAAGGACTCCTCCACGCGGGAGTCGAGGGCGTTCGGGGACTCCCAGAGCGAACCGCCCGCGCGCATCTTGCTGCTGGGGTCGTTCTTGTAGAAGCCGTCCCAGAGCCAGCGGCCGCCACTGGCCTTGGTCTCCTTCAGGAAGCTCGTGTCGTTGATGTAGAGCCACGGCACCACGCCGCCGAAGAGACGGTTGGTCCAGTAATACGGGGTGAAGTCGCTGCCGTTGGCCTGCTTCATGGAGCTGAGCATGTTCCGGAAGTCCAGGTGGCTCCAGTCCGCCGGAGGAAGCTCCAGTCCGGCCTTCTTCAGGGCGGAGGTGTTGAAGTACATGTTCGCGGCGTTCCAGTCGAGCGGAAGCTGGTACAGGCTGCCCTTGTACATCATGGCTTCCACGAGGCTCGGATGGACGTCGTCGAAGTACTCCTGGAGCACCGAGGCATCGCGCTGCACGAAGCGGTCCAGCGGCTCGGCGAGGCGTTCGGCGAAGAGCTGCGTGCCTTCGGTGGCGACGTACACCAGGTCCGGCGATTGACCGGCGGCGACCATGGTGAGGAGCTTGACGAAGAAGTCCTTCCAGTCCACGGACTGGATGGCCTGCACCTTGACCTTGATCTCGGGGTGCACCTTGTTGAAGTCGGCCACGAGCTTCTCGCGGGCGGCCGCGTCCGCCTTGGTGCCCTGGATGACGATGCTGAGGCTGTTGTCGCCCCGGCCGGGGATGTCGGCTGCGGTCAGACGCGGCCACGACGCCGCTGTCACCCCCACCACTCCGACTCCCAGGGCGCCGAGCGCGGCACGGCGGGTGATGTCCCCGACCGCTCCCACTTTGCTTGCCATGAGTTGTACCTTTCCTGGTGCGACGTCGCACCTAACACGTGTTAGGTAGATTAGGTTCCACGCGCCCTTTGTGTCAAGGATCACTTTTTGTCAAGTCGCTGAACTGCGGAAACAGTCTTCATCCTCGCTGACGACGACGCCGGGCCGGCTCGCCGGGCGTTCGCCCCGGCGTGGAGCGGGGCGCAGCGCCGGCGGACCACGGCAGCCTCGGGATCCCCACCTCACCGATCCCGGTGGCAGGCACGATCCGGCAGGGTTCCCGGTATCGTGATCTCACACCACGAGCTTCCCAGGGGGTTCCATGACGACGAAGCCGACTCCGGAAGAGATCACGGTCGCTCTCCATCGCGCGATGGATGCCGCCACCGGGCTCAGCATGGACGACATCAGCAACGTTCAATCGTTCATCGATGCGGGCGAGTGGGAGCTGGCCTTCGAGATCCTGTGCACGCAGATCTACGAATGGGACGTGGCCTTGAAGAGCAGCGTCATTCGCGAGCTCGAGCATCTCGGTTCCGCGCTTGGAGCCGCACCTGAATACACAGACTGCCTGTGGGAGGACGCCGTCGAGGGCTGAGTTCGGGCCCTAGTCCGCTTGAGGAGCACCGACGGGCACTGGACGTCCGGGGCCTGACGATGGCCAGGAAAGCCGGCGTACCGGCGGCTTCCAGATTCCTGTGTCACGCTGGACCCATGTCACCGATCAGCACGCTCGAGCACCGGGGAGCCCGCCAAGGCCGCGGCTCCGCCTGGCGCCCGCTCGCCCTGGCCTTCGGCGCCGTCCTCGGAGCACTCGGAATCCTCTGGATGTACCGTTTCTTCGTCCGGACCGTGGACGGTCAGACCCTCGACGCCCTGGTGCTGTCCCAGGCCAGAGCCATGAGCGGCGGGCGTCTGGACAAGGTGACCACGGCGGTCCTGGACAACCTCCCGGCGGCATCCATCATCCTGGCCGCGATCATCGTCGGACTGGTCGCGTTCGTCGGCAGACGGTGGACACCGGCACTGTGGGCCGTCATCGCGGCGGTCGCGGCGAACCTGGCGACGCAGGTCCTGAAGTACACCGTGTTCAGCCGCCCGGATCTCGGCGTCGAGACACCCACCAACAACTCCCTGCCCTCCGGGCACACCACTCTGGCCGCCAGCGCCGCCGCGGCCGTGACCCTGGCCGTTCCGCCCCGCTGGCGCCCGCTCGCGGCCGCGCTCGGCGGCACTTTCGCCTTCGTCTCGGGCGCGTCCACGGTGGTCAACCTCTGGCACCGTCCCGCGGATGTGGCTGCGGCGCTGCTCGTGGTGGGCGCGGTCTCCGCCCTCACCGCCATCCCGGTCCTGCTGCATGAGGCGCGGCACCCGGAACCCGCCGGCGGCGGCGCCTCCCGCGTGCTGTCCAACCGGCGTTTCTGGTCCACGGTCACCCTGCTGATCGCGGTGCTGAGCGCCGCGGCCGCCGTCGTCTTCCCCCAGCTGCCGCTCGGCTCGCTGAGCATGACCGGCAGCGACGGGGTGGACACCCGCGCCTTCTGGTCAGGCGTCGCGGCGATCTCCGCCGTCGCGTACACGGTGTCCTGGGCGGGCGTCCTCCTGCTGAGCCGCCCGAAGCGGTAGCCTGCGCGTCAGCTCACCCCGAGCAGGTGCTCCACCGCGGAGAGGAAATGTTCGCGGCGGTCGGGCACGCCCTCCCAGCGCACGAGCGCCTGGGCGTTGAGCCCGTCGATCATGCCGAGCACCTGCCAGGCCACGGCGGCCGGATCGGGCGCCGAGTAGACCCCCGCACGCACCCCGTCCCGGATGACACTCCGGAGCAGCTCCTGCCACGCGTCCATCTCCTCGCGGACGGCCGCGGCGAGGGCTTCATTGCGGCGGCCCAGACCCCAGGCCTCGACCCAGACGGCGGTGACGGGCAGCCGCTCCGAGTCCAGCGAACTGGCGAGCACGGCGCGCAGGCGCAGTGCGGCGTCGTCGAGATCCGCCATCGACCGCTCCACCTCGACCCGGTCCTCCGCGGCGATCCGCGCGAAAGTGGCCGCCACGAAATCCTCGATCCGCGGCTCGTAGTGCGCCACGAGCCCGGACGCCACCCCCAGCTGCCGGGCCACCCGGCGCAGCGTGATGGCCGCGAGCCCTTCTTCCAGCGCGACGACGGCGGCCGCCTCCCGGATCTCGGCGTGCCGTTCGGCGGGACTCTTGCGCACGCGGGGCGCCTGCCGCGCGGACGTCTCCGGGGAGTTTTTCGTTGACATGGTGGCCCCAGTCTAGCTACCGTTGAACTAATTGATCACTCGATCAACAAATAGCATCCGCCCTCAAGGGAGACACCATGGCCCGCATCGACGTCGTCGAAGCCTCCATCGCGCAGCTGCGCGCCGCCCTCGACTCCGGCGAGACCACCGCCGTCGAGCTTCTGGACGCCTACCTCGCCCGCATCGAGGCCTACGACGGCGAGCTCCACGCCGTCGTGGTCATGAATCCCGCCGCCCGCGCGGACGCCGAAGCCTCGGACGCCCGGCGCGCCGCCGGCGAGACGCGCGGCCCTCTGGACGGGATCCCCTACACCGCGAAGGACTCGTACCTCGCGAAGGGCCTCACCGCCGCGGCAGGCTCCCCCGCCTTCCAGGCCCTGGTCGCGCAGAAGGACGCCTTCACCATCGAGCGGCTGCGCGGCGCCGGCGCGGTGCTGGTCGGTCTGACGAACATGCCGCCCATGGCCAACGGCGGGATGCAGCGCGGCGTCTACGGCCGTGCCGAGAGCCCCTACAACGGCGACTTCCTCACGGCGGCCTTCGGGTCCGGCTCTTCCAACGGCTCCGGAACCGCGACCGCCGCCAGCTTCGCCGCCTTCGGCCTCGGCGAGGAGACGTGGTCCAGCGGCCGCGCCCCGGCGTCGAACAACGCACTGTGCGCCTACACGCCCTCCCGCGGCGTCATCTCCGTGCGCGGCAACTGGCCGCTCGTCCCCACCATGGATGTCGTTGTGCCGCACACCCGCAGCATGGACGACCTGCTGGAGGTCCTGGACGTGATCGTCGCCGATGACACCGAGACCCGCGGCGACTTCTGGCGCGTCCAGGAGTTCGTGGACGTCCCGGCGTCGTCGGAGGTCCACCCGGCGTCCTACCCGGCTCTCGTCCCCGCCGACCGCGGCGAGCGCGCCGCCCTGCTGCGCGGCAAGCGCTTCGGCGTGCCGAAGATGTACATCAACAAGGACGACGACGCCGGCACCCTCGCCGAGGGTGAGGCGCCGTCCGCGCGGGGCATCGGCGGCCCCACGGGGCAGAAGATCGACACGCGGGCTTCGGTGATCGCCCTGTGGGAGGCGGCCCGCCGGGACCTCGAAGCCGCGGGTGCCGAGGTCGTGGAGGTCGACTTCCCCGTGGTGTCGAACTATGAGTCGGACCGTCCGGGCGCACCGAGCATCACGACCCGTGGATTCGTCTCCCCGGAGTACCTGCAGGAGGAGATCGTCGATCTCTCCGCCTGGAGCTGGGACGACTTCCTCGCCGCCAACGGCGACCCGGCGCTCAACAGCCTGGCCCAGGTGGACGGAGCCTCGATCTTCCCGCACCCGGAGGGCGCGCTCCCGGACCGCTACACGGGCTTCGACGACGACATCGCCGAGTACCCCGCAGTCGTGGCCGAGCGGCCGATCACCCATCCGCGCGAACTGTACACCCTGGAATCCGGGCTCCTGGGCCTGGAGAAGACCCGACGCGTGGACCTCGAGGAGTGGATGGACGGGTTGGGCCTGGACGCCGTGATCCTGCCGGCCGCGGCCGATGTCGGACCGGCCGACATGGACGTGCGGGAGGAGTCCGCGGATCTCGGATGGCGGAACGGGGTGTGGGTGTCGAACGGCAATCTGGTCCCACGTCACCTCGGCATCCCCACGGTCACGGTGCCGATGGGCACCATGGCGGACATCGGCATGCCGGTCGGGCTGAGCTTCTGGGGCAAGGCCTACACGGACAACGAACTCCTGGCCCTGGCCGCCGCGTTCGAGGCCACCGGCGAGCGCCGCACCGAACCCCCGCGGACGCCGCGCCTGGGCTGAGGCCGGGGCGGACCGGCCGGGCGGGGTCTCAGCGGGGTCTCAGCGGCGTCCCAGCGGCGTCCCAGCAGCGGCTCGCCGGTACCGCGAGTTCGTGGTTTCCCGGGCGAGCCCGCCGAATTCGTGGATTCCAGGTGAGTTCGTGGGCACAGTCCACGAACTCACCTGGAACCCACGAACTCAGCTCGCGGACGCCCCGGTTCCGGGCTCCTTCAGCTCGTCGGCGTAGGCCGCGACCGGGCGCGAGTACAACGGGAGCGTCGGTGCGAGCGCAGCCAGGGCGACCTGCAGAGCCTCCCGGGAACGGCCGGCGTCGAACAGCGCCAAGGCGAGGAAGGCCCGCGACGCCGAGCCCGTCGTCGGGTCCTCCGGAAAGTCCTCCAGGAGGCTCACGGCCTCCGGCGCGCGTCCGACGTTCCGCAGGGAACTGGCCAGCTGGATGATCGCCTGCGGTCTGCGTTCACCGCCCAGACCGCCGTCGAGCGCCGCCTGATACAGCGGAATCGCCCGGCTTTCGTACCCCAGGAAATCGTGGACCGAGGCGAGTTCGTACAGGACGGCCGGGTCGCCTTCCGGCCGCTCCCGGGCGAGGTCCTTCATCGCGGCGAGGAGGATTTCCGGATCGCGGCCGTCTGCGTCGGCCCAGAAGGCGGCGATCCGCCCGTCCCATGTTTCATCCATCCAGGCATTCTGGCATGCCCGGAAAATACGGCAAGCGAGCACGGCTGAGTTCGTGGTTTCCGGGCGAGTTCGCGGGCCCAGTCCACGAACTGACCCGGAACCCACGAACTCAGCGCCGATCGGACAGCATGAAGGCCGCCCGGGAGTGCCCGGACGGCCTTCATGATGGTCGGAGTGGCGGTCGAAGTGGCGGTCGGCGTGGTGCTCGGAACCGCCACTCAGTTCTGGTGGTCGCCGCCGTCGCTGCTCTCACGCTGCTGAAGGTAGTCCTCGCCGTCCTCGGTGCGCACGACTTCGTACTCCTCGGAGACCTGCTCGATCGCGGCCTTGTCGGCCGGGCTGGGTTCCTTGACGGGACCCGGGTTGGGCGTCCGCTCGGCATCGCCGAGGACGGCGCCGAGTCCCTGCGACGACGGCGTCACCTCATCCTCGGCCACGGCGTCGTCGGCCGACTGCCGTTCGACGGGCTTCCCTGAATTGCGTTCTTCATTCCTGGCGTCGTTCATCCTGTCCCCTTTCCGGAGCCGTCCCGAGAGAGATGCCGAACAGTGCGGCCACCCACTTCCCTCGACAGCCATAAATGCTCGATCGTCGAGCTTTCAGGCTATCCAGAAGCGAACGACGGTGGCAAGGGGGCACTTCCGGGCTTCCGGCGCCAGCTCGCGCCGCCCTACGCCGTGACGCGGAGCCTTCGGATGAAGTGCCGGGACTGCTCCGGGCCGTACGGGAGCACCGGAATGGCCTTGGTGGCGTCGTCGGGCGTCTCGCGCGTGGCCTGGTGCGCCTGGCGGACCGCCATCGCCATGGTGTCCGCCATGGTCTTCACTTCGCGGTCGTCCATCGGAGCGCCATGACCGGGGACCAGGTACTCGTAGCGGTGGCGCAGCGCCGAGATATGCCGCAGGGCGTCCGCCCAGTCCACCGGATAGGAGTCCTCGAACGCCGGGTAGCCGCCGTGTTCGACCAGGTCACCCGCATAAAGGGTCGTCGCGGAGCCCACCAGGAGGTCGCCGTCGGTATGGCCTCGCCCCAGGTGGAAGAGCCCCACGCTCCTGCCACCCAGATCCACCAGGACCGGCTGATCCCGGACGATCGCCTGCGGCACCACGAGTGCCGTCGCGTCGCCCTCGCCGGCCGCCATCTCAGGCTCGAAGACCTCCACCGCCGGACGCTGCGCCTCGCCGGATTCCTCGATGGCGCGGGCGGCGTTCTCATGAGCCCAGAACTCGGTGACTCCCGCCTCCTCGAACACGGCATTGCCGAAGAAGTGGTCGTAGTGCGCGTGGGTGTTCACCACCACGAGCGGCAGATCGGTCACGCCGCGCACCGCCTCCAGGATCTCCCGGCCCTGCCGCGGACCGCATCCGGTGTCGATGACGAGGGCCCTCTCCTGCCCCACCACCAGCCCGGTGTTGAGAAACTCCGCCTCCGTGGTCAGGACGTAACTGCCCTGCCCCAGATCTCGCAGACCGACATCGTGCACCGCCACGGAAACCTCCTGTATCGCCGGTGAGCAGGCACGCGGGCCGACTCCCTGGATGTCGCTCATCGTACCTCCGCTCCCTGCCGCTTCCCTGAGACACGCGTAGGCGGGACGGCCCTGCGCTGGGGAGGCGAGGAGCCGTGTGACTCGCGCGACCGGACCCTGGATGGCTTAATGGCCACGGTCGACGGCGTTCAGGGAAGGGGCCGGCATGCACAAGTGGGCACTGACCTGCTTCGCCGCGGTGGGCGCGGTCGCGGAGGGCCTCCAGCTCATCGCGCTGATGTGGACCACGCTCCATCTCACCGGCAGCGCCTCGGTGGTCGGGGTGGTGAACGCCTTCGCCTACCTTCCGGGCGTCATCGCGGGTGTGGCGCTGCGCCGCGCCTTCGACCGCGGCTCCGCGATCACCACCCTGAGCCGGACGAACTGGATCTGCGTGGCCTTCTCGCTGGCTCTCGCGGCCACCGTCATGACCGGATTGCCGACGGCGGCGCTCATCACCCTCTTCTGCGCCTCGCAAGCGGCCCTGAGCATCGCCAAACTCGCCAACAAGAGCGCGCTGGCCCGCGCGCTCCGGCAGATCATCGGACGGCCGGACCTCCCCGCGGTCCAGGGGCGGATCTCCTCGACCACGATCATCGGCGGCGTGATCGGCAGCGGGGTGTCCGGCCTGCTCCTGGCCCTCGTCGGCGCCGCGTGGTGTTTCGCCGCCGCGGGTGCGCTGTACGCCGTGAGCGTCCTGCTCATCCGCGCCCTGGGCCGTGGCGATCGGGCGGAGGCGGCCGACGGCGGACCGGCGCGGGCCGTGCGGCCAGGCGCGCCGCAGAGTGGGGCGCCGTCGTCGGGCGCGGAGGTCTCCGTCATCGGCGCCGAGAGCGCACCGCAGCCCCTCGACGGCGGACGGCTGCTCGCACTCGTGCTCCTCGTCTCGATCCCCAGCAGCGGTGCACTGCAATTCGTCACCGCCCTCCTGCCCTCCTACGCGAACGCCGTCGTTCCCGGATCCGCCCCGTTCTACTCGGCGCTGGACATCTCCGCCATGCTGGGCGGCGTCCTCGCCGGAGCGCTCCTCGGCCCCTCGGCCCGCGTCCGGAGGATGGTCCAGCGCTACGCCCTGGTGACCGGCGGCGTGCTGTGCCTGCTCCTGGTGCCGCACTGGCCGGCCGTGGTGTCGGTCCTCCTGGTCGGCATCGCCGCCCTGGTCATCACGGCCCACGTGGTCGGCATGCAGATCGCGACCAACCAGCTGGCCCCGGACGGCGAGATCGGCCGGTACATGGCGGTCCGGAATGCGGGCGCCGGACTCGCCAAAGCCGTCTTCTCGGTGGCCGCCGGAGTGCTGGCACAGATCGCCGGCGTGCCATCGGCCTGGCTGGCACTCGCGGGCCTCCTCATCGCGGTGGCCGCCGCCTTCAGCCTGAGCCCGGCCTGGCGGAGATTCACGGCGGCTTGAGACGTTCGCCGAGAGCCGATCCCCCACCCCCTCTCCAGCGCTTCCCGTCCCACTAGGCTGGGGTCATGACCGCAACACCACACGCTCCTCAGCCGCCCCGCGCCAAGAAAGTCCCCGTCGAACGCTCCCACCACGGGGACCTGTTCGTGGACGATTACGAATGGCTCCGGGACAAGGAGAACGCCGAGGTCGTGCAGCACCTCGAGGCGGAGAACGCCTACCAGGAGGCCGTGACCGCGGACCAGGAGCCCCTCCGTGAGGCGATCTTCCAGGAGATCAAGGGCCGCACTCTTGAGACCGACCTCTCGGTGCCCGGGCGCAAGGACGGCTGGTGGTACTTCACACGGACCGCCGAGGGCAAGGACTACCCGGTGTTCTGCCGCGTGGCGGCAGCGGACTCCGGCGACGCCCTGGCCGACTGGACGCCGCCGGTGGTGGCGGCCGACGTCGTGCTCGACGGCGAGCAGACCCTCCTGGACGGCAACGCGGAAGCCGAGGGGCAGCCGTTCTTCTCCGTGGGCGGCACGGCCGTGACGCGGGACGGCACCCTGTACGCCTACGCCGTGGACAACGCCGGCGACGAGCGTTTCACCGTCCGCATCAAGGACCTCCGGACGGGCGAGCTCCTGCCGGACGTGATCGAGGGAGCCTTCTACGGGCTCGCCTTCTCCCCTGACGGCACGCGCCTGTTCTACACGGTGGTGGACGAGACCTGGCGTCCGCACCAGGTCCGCAGCCACACCCTGGGCACCCCGGTGGAGGAGGACGAGCTCGTCTACCAGGAGGACGACCCCGGCATGTGGCTCGGCTTCGAGCTGTCCGCCGAACGGACCCACCTGGTGGTCGCGTCGTCCTGCTCCGAGTACAGCGAAGTGCGCCTGCTCGACTTCGCCGATCCGGGCGCCGGCCTGCGCACCGTGATCCCCCGCGACGCGCGGATCCTCTACGAGGCGGAGCCGTTCGTCCTGGTGACGGAGGACGACGGCGAGCCCGTGGACGGCGTCCTGCTGACCCACGACCGCGACGCCGTGAACTCCATGGTCTCCTTCGTCGCATGGGACGAGCTGTCCCGACCGCTGGAGGACCAGCAGTGGATCACGCTGGTGCCGCACTCCGACGACGTCCGCGTCAACGGAACCGCGATCCTGAAGGACTTCGTCGTCCTCTCGGCGCGTCAGGACACCCTGGAACGCGTGCAGTTCCTGCCCCGCGAAGGCCTGGGCACCTCGCGGCAGGCCGAGCCGGTGGAACCCGTCTTCGACGAGGAACTGTTCACGTCCTACCTGAGCGGCGCCGACTTCGCAGCGCCCATGGTGCGCCTGAGCTACACGACCTTCTTCACACCGACCCGGGTGTACGACTTCGTGCTTCCGACGGCGGCGGCCCCGTCCGGTGAGCTGCTGCTGCGCCGCGAACAGCCCGTGCTCGGCGGTTACGACCCGTCCGACTACGTGGCCACCCGCGAGTGGGCCACGGCCTCCGACGGGACCCGCATCCCCCTGTCGGTGCTGCGCCACCGTTCGGTGCAGCCGGACGGGACGGCCCCGGGCCTCGTGTACGGCTACGGCTCCTACGAGGTCAGCATGGACCCGGCCTTCGTGGTCTCACGGCTCTCCCTGCTGGACCGTGGCATCGTGTTCGTGGACGCCCACATCCGTGGCGGCGGCGAGCTCGGCCGGCGCTGGTACGAACAGGGCAAGAAGCTCGCCAAGAAGAACACCTTCACGGACTTCATCGCCGCCACGGACCACCTCGTGGCTGCGGGCTGGGTGGACCCGCAGCGGGTCGCCGCCCTGGGCGGCTCGGCCGGCGGCCTCCTCATGGGCGCCGTCGCCAACCTGGCGCCGGAGAAGTACGCGGCGATCGTGGCGCAGGTGCCGTTCGTGGACGCGCTGACCACCATCCTCGATCCGGAGCTGCCGCTCTCCGCCCTCGAATGGGAGGAATGGGGCAACCCGATCACGGACCCCGAGGTCTACGCGTACATGAAGAGCTACACGCCGTACGAAAACATCCGGGAGACCGCGTACCCGAAGATCGCGGCGGTCACGTCCTTCAACGACACCCGGGTGCTGTACGTGGAGCCCGCCAAGTGGGTCCAGGCGCTCCGGGACAGGAACACCGGCTCCGAGCCCGTGGTCCTGAAGATCGAGATGGAGGGCGGCCACGGCGGCGCCTCCGGCCGCTACGTCCAGTGGCGCGAGCGCGCCTGGGACTACGCCTTCATCACGGACGCCCTGGGCGCCCGTGAGTTGCTGCCGGGTGCGGGACCGCGGTAGACCCCGCCACCATCACGCGCGCTGAAGGCCCGCTCCGTTCTCGGGGCGGGCCTCCAGTGTGTCCGGGCGACCTCCGTCAGCCGACCTGGAACCAGTACCGGCGGAACCCGTCCCGCGTGTCCTCGTACTGGCCGTCGTTGCCCTCGATCACGGCGCGGGAGGCCTCGTTCTCCTCGACGCACGTGACCAGGACGTCCTGGATGCCCAGGCCCGGGGCGAGCCGCAGGGATTCGGCGAGCGCCTTGGTCGCGACACCCCGGCGACGCGCGGAGGGCCGCACCGAGTAGCCGATGTGGCCGCCGTAGTTGAACAGGAAGTCGTTGAGGTCGTGCCGGATGGCCAGGAAGCCGAGGATCTCGTCCTGGCCGTCCTCCACGATCCAGTAGTAGCTGCAGTGCACCCGGCCCGGAGCCGGTTCCACGGACGTGTCACCCTCGGTGAGCCGCTGCTTCAAGTACTGTTCGAACCCGTCCCGGCTCAGGTTCGGCGCGGCCACTTCCTGGTTGAATCCGGAGCCGTCCAGAGGGCCGTCGCCGAAGTCGTGCAGGCAGTCCTTCCAGGCGTCGTAGGCGTCGGCGTGGGGCGCGATCAGAGTCAGCATCCCCTCATTGAAGCAAACTCCGTGCGCTCCGTCTTGTCACGCGCCCGGCCCGCCTCAGCGGGCCTTGCCCAGCCGGTACTCCAGGTTCCTCTTCACGGCGGCCCACTCCCCCGCCAGGATGGAGAACACCACGGTGTCCCGCAGCACCCCCTCGGGCGTCAGGGCCTGGCTGCGCAGCACCCCGTCCTGCTTCGCGCCGAGCCGGGCGATCGCTTCGCGCGACTGGTGATTGAGCCAATTGGTCCGGAATTCCACCGCCACGCAGCCCACCGTCTCGAAGGCGTGGCGCAGCAGCAGGTACTTGGAATCGGCGTTGGTGCCGGTGCCGTGAGCCGAGCGGCGGTTCCACGTCGAACCGATCTCCAGCCGGGGCAGCGCATGGTCGATGTTCATGAAACTCGTCATCCCGAGCACCTGGCCGGTCGCGTTGGAGAAGGCCGTGAAGGGCAGCATGCTGCCCGTCTCCTGCAGTGCCAGGCGACGGTCGATCTCGGCCCCCATCGCCTCCGGACGCGGCACGGAGGTGTACCAGAGGTTCCACAGCTCGCCGTCGTGGACGGCCTCGACCAGCCCGGCTTCGTGGTCCCGGCTCAGGGGTTCGAGGGTGACGTATTTCCCGCGCAGCGTCACGGGATCGATTTTTTGCACGAGGACTATTGTGCGGCCCGGACGGCCCGGATTCCAAGGGGTTCACCAAGCGTTCATCTGCACCGGCGAAGCTCCGGAAACGACGACGGCGGCGCCTCCCGCGTAGGGAGGCGCCGCCGTCGTGCGCTCAGTCCGTCCGGGCCGGGACCGCGGGTCCCGGCAACCGGTGGACTGTCAGCTGAAGAGTTCGTTCTTCGGCTTGTTGTTCCGCACCTTGAGCCAGCCGAGCCACAGGAGCAGCGCGAACAGCGGCACGGTCGCGAGGGTCCAGGCGCCGAGGTAGAACACGCTGCCGTCGGAGCCCTTGGTGGTGTCGAAACCGATCAGCACGGTGATGATCAGGAGCGCCACGAGACCGGCCCAGCTGGTCCAGGGCGAACCCGGCATGGGGAGGCTGGAGACCTCGCCCTTCTTCTTCCGGAGCATGATCTGGCAGGCGAAGATCGAGCCCCAGGTGAAGATCACGCCGATCGACGCGGTGTTGAGCGCCAGGTCGAAGGCGTGGGAGCCACCGAGCCAGACGTTCAGGATGATGCCGACGAGGTAGAACGCGCCGATCGCCAGGATGGCCGCGAACGGGATGTGCCGCGAGGACATCTTGGTGAGCCACTTCGGGGCGTGCCCGTTGTTGGCCATGGTGCGGAAGATGCGGCCGATCGAGTACAGGCCGGAGTTGCAGGAGGACAGTGCCGCGGTGATGACGATGAAGTTCATGACATCGCCCATCCACGGCAGGCCCATCTGGCCGAACACGGTGACGAAGGGACTGGTGCCGGCCTTGTACTGGTCGCTCGGGAGGAGCATGGCCAGCAGGGTCACGGAGCCGACGTAGAAGACCACGATGCGGATCACGACGGCGCGGATCGCCTTCGGCACCTCGCGGGCCGGGTTCTGCATCTCACCGGCGGTGATGCCCACCAGTTCGATCGCGTTGTAGGCGAAGATGACGGCGTTGAGCACGAGGACCATGACCAGAGCGCCATGCGGGAACATGCCGCCGTCGCCCGCGAAGAGGTTGGCCGGGCTGGCGTGCGAGGGGCCGACCTGGGCGTTCATGACGACCAGGACGGTGCCGACCACGAGGAAGATCAGGATGGCGCCGACCTTGAGGACGGAGGCCCAGAACTCGAACTCGCCGAAGGCCTTGACCGAAAGGAGGTTCACGGCCACCAGGAGGACGAGCGCCGCGATGGCGGAGATCTCCACCGGGACGTTCGGGAAGAAGTACTGGAAGTAGAGGCCGATGGCGATCAGCTCGGCGATGCCGGTCATGCCCCAGTTCAGGAAGTACATCCAGCCGGAGAGGAACGCGCCCTTGGAGCCGAAGAGCTCGCCTGCGTAGGACACGAACGACCCGGAGGTCTGGCGGTACATGATGAGCTCGCCCAGGGCCCGCATGAGGAAGTAGGCGATCACGCCGGCGATGGCGTAGGAGAAGATCAAAGCCGGGCCGGTGGAGGCGAGACGCCCGCCGGCTCCCATGAAGAGTCCGACGCCGATGGCCCCGCCCATGGCGATCATGGTCACGTGACGGCGGCTCAGGGACTTGCTGTAACCCTCGGCGCTGAGAGTGGTGCTGTCTGCGGCGCTGGAACCCTGCCTGTTGGCCTGGCCCTCGGTGCGCTCCTGCTGCGTTGTATCTGACACGGTAGACAAGTGTACGGACCCTTCACCGAACGTGATTTGACTAACACGCGCTTGAGTCGCACATCACACTGATCATGCGGCCCGCACGTGGGAGGATATTCGCCGGACTTCGACAGCTGGGCAGGCCGATTCCCGCAGTTTCCAACATTTGACGAATGTTTCAGAGTCAGATGTCGGGTTCCGTCCCCGGAAACACGGAAATCCCCCGCCCGGCGCTGGTCGCCGAGCGGGGGATTTCAGACTGGAGCCCAGGGTCGCGGGGCCGGGGATCAGTGCCGTCCGCGGCCTCGCACGGTCAGCAGGGTCACGGCGCCGATTACCAGGAACCCGAACGCGGCGAGCGCGGTGGGCAGCAGCGCCGAGGAGGCGCCCGTGACGGCGAGGTCACCGTTGCCGGTGGCGGTCGGCGTCGCGGAGCCGTTCACGGGAGCGCTCGTCGAGGACGACGACGGCGTGGCCACGGGGGCCGTGCTGGTCGCCGGAGCGGAGGTGACGGGGCTCGAGGTCGCCGGAGCGGACGTCGCCGGGGCGGACGTGCTGGTCTCGGTCGGGACCGGCGAAGTGGCCGTCTCGGTCGGCACCGGCGAAGTGGCCGTCTCCGTCGGCACCGGAGACGTGGCGGTCTCGGTCGGGACCGGAGACGTGGCAGTCTCCGTCGGCACCGGAGACGTGGCGATTTCGGTCGGGACAGGCGATGTGGCCGTCTCCGTCGGAACCGGCGAGGACGTCGTCGGCTGCGGGGTCGGGTCGACGGTGCAGGTGGTCAGCTCATCCGGGAACGGGTAGGCATGCACCTCGGACCCGCTGCCGCCGTGGACGAAATCGCCGTTGACGTAGACGCGGCCGTTGTAGCCGGGCACGTCGATGGTCGTGGTGCCGGCCCCGCTCGGGACCAGCATCGAGCCGGGCACCTGGGCCGATCCCGTCACGTGGACGTTCTGCGCCTCGGTGTAGTTCCACAGCATGTGGCCGGCGAGCTCGCCGAACGTGGAGTCGCTGATCGGCACGGGGACGCCGTTGAGGAGGAGGGCGTTCAGGCCCAGGGTCACCTGCGGACCGCCGGTGACGTTGATGATCATGCGCGACTTCGCCGGCACGTTTTTGACCTCGAGCGACCGCACCGCGGTGCCCAGCGCCTTGCCGTCGAGGGTGAAGACCTGGGTCGCGGAGGTGCCGTCGCCCACCAGGTCGATCCCCCAGCCGGTCACGGAGACCGTGCCCGTTGCGGGCAGCGCCGCATAGGAGGCCGACGTCGTCTGGATGCGGGCCGGAAGGCCGCGGAAGGCGTCAGCGGCGGACGAGTCGTTCGTGGTGACCTTGCCGCCGTTGGTGCTGAGCTTGGCCACGGTCACGTCGCCGCCGGCGGAGATCGCGCCTCCACCGGGGGGTGTTGTTGGCCCCGACGTCGACCGTCACGCCGGAGCTCGCGCTCAGCGAGCCGCCGACCACCAGGTGGTCCGTGCCCGGCTGCGGCCACAGGCCGGAACCGACGCCGGCCGTGCCGACGTTGTAGATGCCGCTGGCCTTGGTCACGGACGCGTTGCCGAGCACGACGGCCTTGCCTTCCATCTCCGCGGCGTTCTGCACGACCGTGAAGCCGCCCTTGACGAAGAGGTTCGGGCTGTTGTCGTAGCCTTCGGGCGCAGGATTCGCGTCGATCCCGGGCAGCGTCTGGATGCAGTTCACCGCAGCCGCGACGGCGGCCGGTGCGCTCTGGACCGCGAGAGTTCCTGCGGCAAGGAGGGCGGCGACCCCGGCCGCCAGCGAGAAAGTGGGCGCGCCGATGCGGCGCAGACTGGATTTCATCAGAAGAAGAACCTCGGTGGCTCGATGCCGCGCACCGCCCCCAGTGCGCCGACTCATGGTCATGTGGACATAGACGTCAACGTCACTGAGAGTATTCTATCGTTTATTTGGAGAGGGTTCGCCGGGCATAGTATGCACCCATGACCGCCAATGCCCTCCCAGCGTCCGTCTCCGACACCTTCGACCCCCGCCAGTGGCGCGTGGTGGACGGCTTCGATTTCACGGACCTGACGTATCACCGGCAGGTGGAGCGGGACGAGGACGGCGCCGTCATCCGTGACCTCCCCTGCGTCCGGATCGCCTTCGACCGGCCCGAGGTGCGCAACGCCTTCCGCCCTCACACCGTCGACGAGCTCTACCGGGCCATGGACCACGCCCGCATGACGCCCGACGTCGCCACCGTCATCCTCACCGGCAACGGCCCCTCCCCGAAAGACGGCGGCCACGCCTTCTGCTCGGGCGGCGATCAGCGCATCCGCGGCCGTGACGGTTACAAGTACGCCGAGGGCGAGACGAGCGAGACCGTGGACCCGGCACGCGCCGGACGCCTCCACATCCTCGAGGTTCAGCGCCTCATGCGCACCATGCCCAAGGTGGTCATCGCCGTCGTGAACGGCTGGGCGGCCGGTGGCGGGCACTCGCTGCACGTCGTCTCGGACCTGACCATCGCATCCCGCGAATACGGCAAGTTCAAGCAGACCGACGCCACGGTGGGCAGCTTCGACGCGGGCTACGGCTCGGCGCTCCTGGCCCGCCAGGTGGGCCAGAAGAACGCCCGGGAGATCTTCTTCCTGGCCCGCGAGTACTCCGCCGAGGACATGGTCCGGATGGGCGCCGTGAACGAGGCCGTGCCACATGCCGAACTGGAGACCGTGGCCCTGGGCTACGCCCGGGACATCGCCCGCCAGTCCCCGCAGGCCATCCGCATGCTCAAGTTCGCCTTCAACCTCGCCGACGACGGTCTGGCCGGTCAGCAGGTCTTCGCCGGCGAAGCGACCCGCCTGGCCTACATGACGGACGAGGCCGTGGAGGGCAAGCAGGCGTTCCTCGAGAAGCGCGATCCCGACTGGTCCGACTTCCCGTACTACTTCTAGGCCCGCCTCCTTCTGACCCTTCCCCTTTCCAGGCCCTCGACACCCAGGACCCCATGCAGAACCTCGACCCCGTCCTCCACGACCTCGCCGCGGCCCTCCACGGCGAAGGCCCGGCCGTCGACTTCGGTGAGCGGATCGGCACGGTGCGGCTGCCCGGCCACCCGGACGCCGCCGCCGTCGTCCGCACGTCCGGTTCCACCGGCCGGCCCAAGGCCGTCGTGCTCTCCTCGGAGGCCCTGGCGGCCAGCTCCATGGCCACGGCCGTGGCCCTGCGGGGCGAAGGACAGTGGCTCCTGGCCCTGCCGCTGCACTACGTGGCCGGAGTCCAGGTCCTGGTCAGATCCCTCTTCGCCGGGACGCGACCGTGGGCCATGGACCTCTCGGGCGGTTTCACCCCGGAGGCCTTCGTGGCCGCCGCGGACGAGCTGACCGATCCGGTGCGCTTCACGTCCCTCGTCCCCACACAGCTCGCGCGGCTACTGGAGAATCCGGCCGAGGACACCCTGCGCGTGCTGCGCCGCTTCACCGCGATTCTGCTGGGCGGCGCCGCGGTCTCCCCCACGCTCCTGGCGCATGCCCGGGAGCTGGGCCTGAACGTGGTCACCACCTACGGTTCCGCCGAGACGTCCGGGGGCTGCGTCTACAACGGGCGGCCTCTGGAAGACGTCGAGGTGCGCCTCGTGGACGGCCGCGTGCACCTGGGCGGTCCGACCCTCGCGGACGGCTACCTGGACGATCCCCGGGCCACCGAGGACGCCTTCGTGGACCTCGACGGCGAACGGTACTTCCGCACGAGCGATCTGGGCGAACTGGACAGCGACGGCGTGCTGCGTGTGACGGGCCGCGTGGACGATGTGATCAATTCCGGCGGCAGCAAGGTCGCCGCGCTGGATGTCCAGCGGGCGCTGGAAGCGCTCGACGGCGTCGCGCAGGCGTTCGTCGGCGGTGTCCCCTCCGCCGAGTGGGGGCAGGCGGTGGCAGCCGCCGTCGTGCTGCGCCCCGGAGCCGCCGGCGACCCGACGGCACTGGCCGAAGCGCTGCGCGCGGACTTCGGCGCCCTGCGTCCACGGCTGGTGTCCGTCTGGGACGCACTGCCCCTGCTGGAGAACGGCAAAGTGGACCGGCAGGCGATCCTTGCCCGGCTCGCCTCCGAACATGGGGGAAAATAGCTACGGCGCATCCGCGCCGCAGACTCCGCGACAGCGGATTCTGAAACAGCAGATTCTGAAACAGCACCCGATGCCGAGCGAGAGGTAACCGTGGCTACAGCCGCCCAGTGGATCCAAGGGGCCCGGCCCCGCACCCTTCCCGCGGCGATCGCCCCCGTGGTGATCGGCAGCGCGGCGGCGTACCAGCTGCACGCCTTCAATCTCGTCAACGCGATTCTGGCGGCGGTCATCGCGCTCCTGCTCCAAGTCGGCGTCAACTACTCGAACGACTACTCGGACGGCATCCGCGGCACGGACGAGAACCGTGTCGGCCCGTTCCGTCTGGTCGGATCCGGGGCCGCCAAACCGCGCGCCGTGCTCATCGCGGCGCTGAGCTGCTACGGGCTCTCCATGGTGGCCGGCCTCGTCCTGGTCCTGCTCACGCAGACGTGGTGGATGATCCTGGTGGGCCTGGGAGCCGTCATCGCGGCCTGGGGCTACACGGGCGGCAAGAACCCGTATGGCTATCAGGGCCTCGGCGAGCTGTTCGTGTTCGTGTTCTTCGGCCTCGTGGCGACGCTCGGCACCACCTACACCCAGGCGGGGCACATCAGCCTCAGCGCGATCGTGGGCGCCGTCGGAACGGGCCTCATCGCCTGCGCGGTCCTCATGGCGAACAACGTGCGGGACATCCCCACGGACAAGGCCGCCAAGAAGTACACACTGGCCGTCCGGCTCGGCGATCGCCTGGCCCGCCGCACCTACGTGCTGATGCTCGCGGTCGCCATCCTGTCCTCGCTCATCCTGGTGCCGGAGAACCTCTGGATCCTCCTGGTGCTGCTGCTGATCCCGGCGGCCCTGCTCCCCTGCTGGCTCATGCTCTCCGGCCGGACCGGCAAGGCCCTGATCCCGGTGCTGCAGCAGACCGGCATGCTCAACCTCGGCTACGCGGCCCTGTTCGCCGTGGCGCTCATCCTCCAGCACGGGGTGTAGGGCCCGGGCCTGCCTGGCGGCCGGCCGAGTTCGTGGTTTCCGGCTGAATTCGTGGCTTCTGCCCGCGAACTCACCCGGAAACCACGAACTCGGCACGGGGGAATCAGCATTTGGGGACGCGGGCCCCGGGGACCCGGACTCTTGGACCTCAACACCAGGCCCAAACGACGGATGCCCCGGACCATCGTGGTCCGGGGCATCCGTGGGTCTGGGCTGAGGGGTTTCTAAGCGTTCCGCGAATCCGTGGGGGCGTCGTTCCGGCGCGGTTCCACCGGTTCCGGCAGGCTCTGCTCGGCCCGGCCCACTTCGGCGTCCTCCGCAGCGGCGTCCTTCTCCGCGCGGCCGTCCCGCGGGCGGGCGCCGATGGTGCTCGCCAGCTGGACCGCGGCGTCGTCGCGCTGGCGGCTGAAGAAGAGGTAGCTGACCGCGAACGCGATCACGGCGGCGAAGATCGCGCCGAGGATCAGGCCGGTCCCCAGGAAGAGGCAGATGACCAGAGCCACCGCGAAGAGGGCCAGCCGGATGAGAAGGTACTTCAGATTCGCCACCTCACCATTCTACCGGCCGTTCCTGGGCGATCCCCGGCCTGCACCCGCACCACCGTCGGCCCACCCCACCCCCACGCCCGGCCGAGACAGTGAGTTTCCGCTGAAACAGTGTGTTCAGCTCACTGTTTCAGCGGAAACTCACTGTCTCAGCGGCAGGCACAGGCGCACGCGCCCCAGCTGGTTTCCAGGGCGGCTCAGTAGACTGACAGGATGCCCCGGGTCATCATCTCAGTCGTCATCGTCGCTGTCTGCATCTACGCCCTCATCGACTGCCTCCGCACGGACTCCCGTGAGGTGCGCGGAGTCCCGAAGGGCGTGTGGATCGTCGCGCTGCTTCTGCTGCCCCTGCTGGGCGCCCTCCTGTGGTTCCTGCTCGGCCGTCCCCGCTCCGCCGCGACGCGTCCGGCCACGGGCGGCCCCACCACGAACGGCCGGGCGGGCGGCGGTGGAACCGCGAGCGGACGGCCTCTGGGCCCCGACGACGACCCCCAGTTCCTGCGCAACCTCGAGGAGCGCCGCCGCAACCAGGAGGAGGCCCGCAAGCTCGAGGAGATGCGCAAGAAGCTGGAAGAGCAGGAACGCCGGCTTCACAAGGGCGACGACGGCGCTCCCGGCCAGGACGCCTGACGCACCTCCGCACCCCGCGCCTTCGCCCCCCGCACCTCCGGTCGGCTCCGCACCAAGCCCCGCGAGCGTCTCCGCCGGAGGCCCCGGATACACGTCAGGCCCGGTCCCAGGAATCCTGGGACCGGGCCTGATCGCTGTCCGGAAGGCGCCGCAGAGGCTCGGGCTCAGAGTCCGGAGTAGGAGTGCAGCCCGTTGAAGTACTGGTTCACGATCGTGAAGTTGAAGACCACGCACAGGTAGCCGACGATCGACAGCCAGGCCGCACGGGTTCCGGTCCAGCCGCGGGTGGCACGGGCGTGCAGGTAGCCTGCGTAGACCACCCAGATCACGAAGGTCCAGACTTCCTTGGTGTCCCAGCCCCAGAACCGGCCCCAGGCCTTCTCGGCCCAGATGGCGCCGAACATCAAGGTGAAGGTCCAGCCGACGAACGCGATGGTGTTGATGCGGTAGCTGAAGTTCTCCAGGCTCAGGGCGTTGGGGACCAAGCGCATGAAGCTGAGCTTGTCCTCGCGTCCCAGGGCGAGCTGACCCTCGCGGCGTGACTGGATGAGCTGCAGCACCGACATGGAGAACGTCAGGGTGAACAGCGCCGAGGACAGCACCGCGATGGAGACGTGGATGATCAGCCAGTAGCTCTGCAGTGCCGGGACCAGGTGGCCCACGGGCGTCCAGAACGCGACGGAGGCCGCCACGAGCATGATGATGACGAGCGCCGTCACGAAGGTGCCCACGAAGCGCAGGTCGCGGCGCAGCAGGACGAGCAGGAAGACCACGGCCACGAGCCAGGCGCCCGTGGTGAGGAATTCATACATGTTGCCCCACGGCACACGGCCGGCGGCGATGCCACGGGTGATCACGCCGGCGCCGTGGATCAGCGCCGCGAGGACCGTGAGCGCGACGGCCACGCGGGCGGGGACTCGCCGTTCCGTGGCGTAGCGCATGGAGGGATCCGCCGTGATGGCGCCGCCCCCGGAGGAGCCCTGGGACGTGACGGGCGCGCCCGCTCCGACCAGCTGGCGGGCCTGCTGCTGCGCGGCCCGCTCATCGATCGCCTTCAGGGTGGCGCTGCTCTTGGCCAGGTCCCAAGCGAAGGCGATGAACGCCACCGTGTAGGTTCCGGCGGCGAGCAGCATGAAGAGCTCGCTGTACTGCCCCAGCAGCGGGTTCAGCGGTGTCATGAGCTTTCCTTTCCATTGCGCGCCGCCCCGGTGTCAGGCCCGGACGCGTTCTTACCATTATCCGCCGTGCTTCCGGAGCCGCCAGGCGGGTCTCCGGGTCCGGCGTTCAGTCCCCAGCCGTCCTGAAGCGCCTGCCGGATCTTCGCGGTCTCCTTGGCCAGGCCGTGGTCCTCACCGCGGGCCAGGAGGCCGTACTCGACCATGACCCGGCCGTCGTCGGCGGTTCCGGTCCGGACCCAGGCCCGGCGGCGCCCGACGTAGAGGGAGATCACCAGACCGCCCACGGCCACCAGCGCGAACACGAGCGCGGGGACCTGGCCCGGGTTGTGCCGGACGTCGACGGCGATGAAGCGCTTGAGCCCGTCGAACGTGATGGACCCCTTGCCGTCCGGGAGCTTGTAGGTCTGCCCGGCGTCCAGCACGATGCCCTTGGCCGGCAGATCGCGGCCGTTGAGCTGCTTGAGGTTCTTCACGTCCAGGCTGTAGACGTTCTGCGGGGATCCCGAGTCGAGGCCGAGGTCACCGTAGTACGAGTTGAGGTTCAGCTGCGGCTTGAGCGGATCCGGGTCTGCGCTGAACGCCACGCCCTGCTCGTTGAGCTCAGCGGTCGGCAGGAAGAAGCCCACGAAGCCCAGCTGATCCGGCTTGGCGTCGGGCACCTTGATCACCATCGTGGAGGTGTAGACGCCGTCCGTCGGGATAGAGGGCATCGGCCCCTGCAGTGCCACGTTCCCGTTGCCGTCGCGCACGGTGACGACCGGAGCGTAGCCGTTGCCCACCAGGTAGACGCCGGTCCCGCCGATCTCCAGCGGGGAGTTGACCTTCAGGGTCTGCTGCTGGGGCGCCGCGTCGGGGCCGACCTGCGTGGTGACGTGGGCGGTGAAGTCGATCGGCTGGCCGAACTGCTTGACGGATTCGCGGTCGTAGCGGACCTCGAACTTGTCCAGCCTCATCGAGTACGGGCTCAGCCAGGCCGACTGGAAATTGGTCCCAGGGCGTGAACTGGTCGTAGCCCACCAGAGTGTTGACGAAGGTCTCGCCCTCCACGATCGTGCGCTGGCCGCTGTATCCGAAAAGTCCACCGAGGGCCACGGAGACGAGCACACCCACGAGCGAGCTGTGGAACACGAGGTTGCCGACCTCACGCAGGTAGCCGGTCTCGGCGCCGAGGTGGGGACGCTCGCCGTCGGCGTCGCGGGTCTCCACGCGGTAGCGGCGCTTGCGCAGCACCGCCGCGGCATCCTCCAGCGCCGACGACGCCGTCGCCCCCTGCGCGGCCGGGATCACCAGGGTGCCGTACTGGGGCAGCCGCGAGATGCGGCGCGGGGTCCTCGGCGGGGCGGTGCGCAGCGCCTTGTAATGCGCCCGCACGCGCGGGATGATGCAGCCGATCAGCGAGATGAAGAGCAGCAGGTAGATGGCGGAGAACCAGTAGGACGCGTAGACGTCGAAGAGCTGGAGACGGTCCAGCCACGGCCCGGTGACCGGGTTGTTCTTGATGTACTGCGTGACCACGGCCGGGTTGGCCGGGCGCTGCGGGAAGAGCGAGCCGGGGACCGCCGCCACCGCCAGCAGGAGGAGGAGCAGCAGGGCGGTGCGCATACTGGTCAGTTGCGTCCAGGCCCAGCGGAGCATGCCGAGCGGGCCCAGGACCGGGACGGCGATGTCCCGCTGCTGCGCCTTCTTGCTCTGGGCTTTCTTGCTCTGGGCTTTCTTGGCCTGTGCCTTCGTGGCCTGCGCTTCCGTGTCCTCGGGCTTCTTCACCGTCTCACTCATCCGTGCTTCTTCCCTGTCTGCGCTTTTCCCTGTCCGCGCTTCATGTCCTCTGGTCCCATTCCCGCGCCGGCCCTAGATGGGCAGCTTCACCTCGTTCTGGAACCAGGTCTGGAGCTGAACCGTCCATTCCCCCCACAGGCCGCTGATCATCAGCAGGCCCAAGGCGATCAGCATGAGTCCGCCGAGCCGCTGGATGGCGAGCTTGTGCTGGCGGAAGAACTTCATGACACCCATGCCGCGCCGGACCGCCAGGGCGATCAGCAGGAACGGGATCCCCAGGCCGAGGCTGTAGGCGAAGGCCAGCAAGGCGCCCTTGGCCGCCGTCGAACCGCCCGAGAGGCTGAGCAGCTGCACCGCCGAATAGGTCGGGCCGATGCACGGCGCCCAGCCCAGTCCGAACGTCATGCCGAGCAGGGGCGCGCCCCACAGCCCGGCGGGCGGCTTGGCTTTGAGCTTGGCGTTGCGCTGGAAGAAGTCGAAACCGCCCAGGAAGATGATGCCCATGATCACCACGACCACGCCGAGCCAACGGGTGACGGTCGGCAGCCGGTCACCCGAGATCAGACCGCCGAGCTGACCGAACGCGCCGCCCAGCAGGACGAACACCACGGAGAAGCCCAGCACGAACAGCGCCACGCCCGCAAAGATCCGGCCGCGCCGCTGCTTCTCCAGATCCACCCCGGTGAGCCCCGTGACGTAGCCGAGGTATCCCGGCACGAGGGGCAGGACGCACGGTGAGAGGAAGGAGACCAGCCCGGCGAGCATGGCCACCGGGATCGCCAGGAGCAGCGAACCGTTGAGCACGGTCTCCGCGAAGGGGTTGTTGGGCATGGGTCAGGCCCGCTCCGCCAGGGCGGACGCGATCAGGGTCTTCAGCGTGCCCTTCTCGAGCTGGCCGAGAATGCGGGCACTGACCCGGCCCTTCCGGTCGAAGATCAGCGTGGTGGGCACGGCGCCCGGAGGAACCAGGCCGGACACGGAGAGCAGCACTTGCCCGTCCTTGTCGTTGAAGCTGGGGTAGGTGATGCCGAAGTTCTTCTCGAACGCCTCGGCCGTGGCCTTCTCGTCGCGGAGATTGACGCCGTAGAACTCGACGCCCTTCGGCGCGAACTCGGTGTGCATGGCCTTGAGGTCCGGGGCCTCGACGCGGCAGGGCGCGCAGGCGGCGAACCAGAAGTTCATGACCACCACCTTGCCCTCGAGGTCCTTGCTCGTGACGCGCTTCCCGTCGAACAGGACACCCTGGAAGTCCTTGGCCGCCTTGCGCTGATCCGGGGCGAACTCGGTGACGGAACCGTCCCCGGCCACGTAGTTCTTGTTGTCACCGGCGCGGGCCTGCTTGGCGAGCGGGTCGTCCTGGCTGCAGGCGGACAAGGCGAGGCCCAGAAGACCGGCGCCCGCCAGGCCGAGGACCCGGCGGCGGTCCGGGGAGAAACGTTCGGTGCTCATCGCTCAGGCTCCCGGGGTGGTCGAGGCGCCCACCAGGAGGTCGGCGGCGGGTTCACGGTACGTCACACCGACCAGCCGGCCGGCGTCGTCGAACAGGAGGGAGGTGACCGAGGTGAGCGTGCATTCCCGCTTGCGGGGGTCATGGGCCAGACGGCGGCCCTCGGCGGCCAGGCGCGTGGACCAGATGGGCAGCTGGTGACTGACGATCACGGCCTCCGCTCCCGCTCCGGCACGCGCGACGGCGGTCTCCCGGGCCTGGTGCACGGCCGCCATGACGCGGCTCACCTGAGCGGCGTAAGGCTCACCCCAGGACGGGCGCAGGGGGTTCATCAGGTGCGGCCAGTGCCGCGGGTTCAGGAGTTCCTTGCGGTTGACCCGCAGTCCTTCGAAGTGGTTCTCCGCCTCGATGACCCGTTCGTCGGTCTCGATCTCCAGTCCCAGCGCGGAGGCGGTGGGAGCGGCGGTCTCCTGGGCGCGGAGCAGGGGTGACGCCACCAGGTGCACGATGGCCGCACCGGCCTCACGCTGCGCGCCGAAGTACTCGCCGAGACGGTCCGCCATGCGATAACCACGTTCTGAGAGGTGGAAGCCGGGGAGCCGCCCGTAGAGGACGCCGTCCGGGTTGTGGACCTCGCCGTGGCGCATCAGATGAACGATTGCATGGGGCATGGCTCCATTTTCTCAGAGTTTAAGGGCGGCCCGGGCCAGAGTGGGCCCGCAGCGGCTGAGAATCCGCCATGAATCGGCGGGCGGCGCCGATCACGCGGGGACATGTGACTGGCGCCACGCTGGAAGTTCAGGAAAAATTTTCCGAACCCGGGAACAAAAGATGCATATGCATGTTTATACTGGGTGACAGAAGGTTGGTTGAGGCTTCAACCAATCGACCTGAGTGACCTGACAAGGAGAACCCCATGAGCATCCCCACCAACCTCACCGCCGGCACCTGGACCCTGGACCCGTCCCACAGCGAGGCCGCCTGGACCGTCCGCCACGCAGGCATCAGCAAGGTGCGCGGCACCTTCGGCGATCTCGCCGCGACCGTGACCGTCAGCGACAGCGACGCCGTCGTGGACGCCACCATCCAGTCCGCCAGCATCAGCACCGGCGACGCCAACCGTGACGGCCACGTCAAGGGCGAGGACTTCTTCGACGTGGAGAACCACCCGACCCTGACCTTCAAGTCCACCAGCCTGGAAGGCGACGGCGAGGACTACAAGCTGAACGGCGAGCTGACCATCAAGGGCGTCTCCGTCCCCGTGACCTTCGACGCCGAGTTCGGCGGCGTGGCCGTCGACCCCTTCGGCAACACCCGCGCCGGCGTCTCCGCCGAGACCACCATTTCCCGCAAGGAGTTCGGCCTGACCTGGAACGCGGCCCTGGAAGCCGGTGGCGTGCTGGTCTCCGACAAGGTCAAGATCAACCTCGAGCTCTCCTTCCTGGCCCCGTCCGCCAACTGAAGCCCGCCCGGCGCACGGCCGCAGCATCGTCCTGAAGGATGATGCCGGCCTGGATGCCCGACGACGCCACCCGGCGCCGTCGGGCATCCTGCGTTAAGCGCCGCGTCATCCCAGGTCACTCACACCGTTACCTCGGGGTAACGGATGCATTGCGCTCCGGCGAAAGTTACGCCAGGGTCTATCCGGCGCGGCCCGTCGACCCTAAAGTGTGGATTATGAGCAGCCAATATCCCGGGGCTCCGGGCACCGCACCCAGCAACCAACCTCCCGCGGGTCTCGGCTATGCAGCCCCGGCCCGGAACAGCTTCGGTTTCGACACGAAGAATCTCGCCGTCCGGCTCAAGGACGTGTCCGGCGTCCCCCAGCAGCTGGCCTACTCCTACTGGCTCTGGGTGGCAGGAGCCGTGCTCGGCGTGCTCCTGTCCATCATCAACGTCTTCCTCCTCACCGCGACGTACGGCTCCTACGCGGGCATCGCGATCGGCGCTTCCGTGGGCGGGATCATCTGGAGCATCATCTGGGCCGCCGTCGTCATCTTCATCGCCGTCCGGCTCAAGGAAGGCTCCCGCTGGGCACGGATCGTCCTCAGCATCCTGGGCGGCCTCGCCGTCATCGGGCTGATCGTGGGCCTGGTAGGCCTCAGCATCACAGCCATCGGCTCCGCGGTGACCGTCGCCGCGGCCGTCCTCATGTGGCTGCCCGAGTCGCAGAAGCACTTCGTCTGAGGAATTGAAGAATCATCCCCTGGGCTGGGGATACGCCCCCGCCCAGGGGATACGGTAGAGGGAACGCCGTGTTCCTGGCGGCGCGACCCGTACATGCCGTTCACGAAGGAGCTGTCATGAGCAGCACACCCAACGAGCCTGCAACCCCTCAGCAGCCAGGCCAAGACCAGCCGTCCAGCGCACCCCAGTACGGTGCATCCCAGCCGAGCGCATCCCAGCCGGGCCCGCCGCAGTACGGTGCGAATCCGAGCGCACCGCAGTACGGCGCTCCCCCGGCCTATGGAACCCAGCCGGGCCCGCCGTCGTCCGGCTACCCCGGCGCTCCGCAGTGGCCCGGCGAGAACCCCTCGGCACCCGTCGCACGTCCCCAGAAGGTGGAGATCGCCTTCTGGCTCATCATCGCGGCCGGCGTGCTCAATCTGGTGGCCTCCCTGCTGGGCGCCGCCCTCGTCGGCGACACGGCTCAGTACCGTGACCTGGTCCGCCAGGTCGAGCAGTCCGGCGGCACCGCGGATTCCCTGCGGTCCATGATCACCGTGATGTCGATCGTGATCGGCGTCATCCAGCTGGGCCTGTATCTCCTGGTGGCGTTCTTCGTCCGCAAGGGCGCCAACTGGGCGCGCATCCTCGGCACCGTCTTCGCGGCGCTCTCGCTCTTCAGCCTGATGAGCGGCAACGTCCTGAACATCGTCGTCGTCCTGATGGGCATCGCCGCCATCGTGCTCCTTTACCTGAAGGACTCGAGCCCGTACTTCGCCAAGCGCCCGAAGTTCTGAGCGCCGGAACCGCAGCAGCACACCGTCCATGAGCCGGGGTGGGACGTGGTCGACGTCCCACCCCGGCTCGTCCGGGGCCACGCCCCAGTCAGGGATTTCCACATGAACAGCCACACGCCCACTCCGGAACCGGGCCGCGAGCCCGTCGCCCCGGAAGGTGGCTCGGGGCAGGACGCCCAGCAGGCGCCGGGCCAGCCGGCCGGCGCCCAGGCGCCACTTCAGCAGGACCGGCCCCAGCAGGACCGGCCCCAGTACGGGCTCCGCGCCGCCGATCTCGGGCTGCCCTCCCCGTATGAGAAGTACCAGCGCGACCAGGAGGCCGAGGCACGCGCCGCCCAGCAGGGCGGCTGGCAGGGTCACGCCCAGCAGCAGCCCGGTCCGTACGCCCCGCACCAGGGTCCATACGCTCCACAGCCCGGCGCCCAGTCCTGGCAGACACCCGTGCAGCCCGGTCCCTGGTACCAGGGCGCCCCGCCGGAAAAGCCGCAGGAACCGCGGACCATCGGCTGGGCTTTCTGGCTGATCCTCTCCGGCTGCGCCTTCGGCCTCATCTCCTCGCTGCAGGTGTTCCTGGGCATGGACCTGGACGAATTGTTCCGCCGGGCCCTGGAGCAGGCGCCGGCCAGCACCAGGGACATCCTGTCCCGGCAGAGCGGCGATTCGCTCAAGGGCATGGTCATCGCGTCCATGGTGATCACCCTCATCCTCACCGTGGCGCTCTATCTGCTGGTGGCCATCTTCGTGAAGAAGGGCCACCATTGGGCCAGGGTCCTGGGCACGGTCCTGGCCGCGATCTCCGTGACCGGCTTCGGTTCCCCCTCCCTCCTGGATCTGCTGAGCATCCTGTGCGGCGTCGTCGCGATCGTGCTGTGCTGGCTGCCAGACTCGGGCGCCTTCTTCGCGCGCATGAAGCTCTACAGGGACTTCCAGAAGTTCGCCCGCTTCCGCGCACCGCTCTGACCACGATCGCACCTCTCACGGACGACGACGGCGACTCCCACCCGTTCCGTCCCCCCGCAGCGCCCCGCCCACCTGGGCGGGGCGCTGCGGCATTCCCGGCTGCGGCATTTCCGGCATCGGCATACCCAGCTGCGGCATTCCTGCGGCCGTCACGGCCGGGCGATAGGCTGACCCCGTGACCGGCAGCCCCTCCTCGCAGCGCATTGAAGACGCCCTCCGGGACGCCATCGCCTCCGGCCGGTACGCGCCCGGCACGAAGCTCCCGGCCGAACGTGACCTCGCAGCGGAACTGGGCGTGAGCCGCATGACGCTCCGGCAGGCGCTGGAGACCCTACAGTTCCAGGGGGTGCTCCGCCGCCGTCCGGGACGGGCCGGAGGGACGTTCGTGTCCGGGGACGTCCCCGTGCTGGAACTCGGTTCCCTGCAGGGGCTCTTCCAGCAGCTTTCACGTGCCGGAGCGGTGGTCGAGTCCCGGATCCTGCTCGCCGAAACCTTCCCCGCTCCGGAGGACGTGGCCGAGGCGCTCCGGATCCCCGCGGGAGATCCCGCGCACCGGCTCCGTCGGCTCCGCTTCCTCGACGGGGAACCGCTCATGCTTGAGGACTCGTGGTTCCCGACGGAGAGGCTGCCCGGCTTCGCCGTCGAATCACTGACCGGCTCCGTCTACGCGCGCCTGGAGGGTCTCGGCTGGGAACCCGTCCGGAAGACCGAGGACCTCACCCCTTCCGCGGCCACACCGGAAGAGCGGGAACTCCTCTCGATCGGCGCCCGCCACCCGGTCCTGCGGATCATCAGGACCGCCTATCGTTCGGACGGCCTGCCGGTGGAGTACGCGGAGGACATCCACCGCTCGGACTCCCTGCGCCTGCGGGTCACCACCGGCGCCACCTGAGCCAATCCCGTCCGGGAGCGCTCAGGCCGCCAGCGCCGCGAGCTCCCCGAGCGGGTGCACCTCCGCGGGCGCACCCGTGGCCGGCGTCGCAGTGGCGAGCGGCCCGACCAGCACACACCGCATGCCCGCCGCCCGCGCAGCGGCCACCCCGGCGAGTGAGTCCTCGAAGACCACGGTCGCCGCGGCAGGCGCACCCAGCAGCTCGGCGCCGCGCAGGAAACCCTCCGGGTCCGGTTTGCCGCGCTCGACGTCGTCACTGCAGACCGTGGCGGAGATCAGCCCCGACAGCCCACTGTCCTCCAGCGCAGGCTCCAGCAGGCGGCGCAGTGTGCCCGTCACGACGGCGACCCTCGTCCCGGCGGCAACGAGTTCGCGGACCAGGGCGACGTGCGCGGCGGGGATCCGCGGCTCCCGGCGGATCTCGCGGAGGTACGCCCCACAGAGATGGTCCAGGATGCGGGCTGCGAGGCGCTCATCCCCCGAGGCCAGGGCGGCGCAGATGTCCGGATCGCTGAGGCCCACGAACCGCTCGCCGTATTCCTCCGGAGTGAGCTCCAGCCCGCAGACCTCCCGTGCGGCGTCCGCGTAGAGCCGGGCCATGAGGTCCTCGTCGAGGGAGAGCGTCCCGTTGAAATCGAACAGCACCGCCTCGGCCGAGTCCAGGAGCGCGCGGACGGCGTCGGGGGCGGAGGAGGGCTGAGGCATGGGAGTTCCTTTGCGGCGGGAGACCTTACGGAGGGAACACTAGAGGCTCGACTCCCGGGATCTTTTGGTCTAGACCAAAGTTTACCGAGTGTTCCCCCGCCAGGCGGCGACTTTTCATCCCCGCGGCCGTTCCGGCGCCACGAAGGGCCGGGTCAGTCCACCAGACGCTGAGCGTGATACGCCAGGATCTGCAACTCGGTGGCCATGTCCACCTTGCGCAGATTCACCCCGTCCGGGACCTGGAGCGTGATGGGCGCGAAGCTCAGAATGCTCTTCACCCCGGCCGAGACCACGCGGTCACACATCTCCTGGGCCACATGCGCGGGCAGTGCGAGCACCACCATGTTCGCCCGGGTCTGCGCCAGTCCTGTTTCGAGACCGAGGACGTCGCTGACCCGCAGGAAGCCGATCTCCTGGCCGACGATGAGCGGGTCGGCGTCGAAGATCGCCACGATGTCGAACCCGCGTGACTGGAAGCCGCCATACCGGGCGAGCGCGCGGCCCAGGTTGCCCGCACCCACGATTGCCACTTTCCAGTCCAGCGTGAGGCCCAGCGCGGCGGCGATCTGCCGGTTCAGGTAATCCACCTCGTAGCCGACGCCGCGCGTGCCGTGCGAGCCGATGTAGCTGAGGTCTTTCCGCAGCGTCGCCGAGCTGACCCCGGACGCTTCCGCCAGCGCCTCCGAGGAGACCCGCTCCACGCCGTCGCCGGTCAGGGAGTTGAGGGCGCGCAGGTAGAGCGTCAGACGAGCGACGGCGGCCGGCGGGATCTGCTTGACCGCCTGCCCGGCAGCCGGATATCCGCTCAGCGGGTCCTGCGCGGTGCGCGGCACCTCCACAGGGGGCTTCCCCCCGGTCGGCAGCGGACTCAGTTCTTTTTTCTTCATCGGTCTGTCTTCTTCACGGGCGGCCTCGGTCAGCCCTGCTGCGCAGCGCGCAGCTTCCGTTCCAGGCGGACGGGGTCGATCGTCCAGAAGTCGCGCTGCACGCCGTCGATCATCACCACGGGCACTTCGTCGGCGAACCGTTCCCGCAGCCCGGCGTCGTCGTCGATCAGGGATTCGCGCCAGGGGACGCCCAGGCGGCCGGCCACCTCGGACACGGTCTCACGGGCCGCGGCGCACAGATGACAGTCCTTCTTGGTGATGAGGAGAAGTTCAGGGACCCGCATCCTCCCACGGTAGCGGTATCGGGGCGCCCACGGCACATCAGCGCCGTTGGATAGACTCGTCTTCATGGCCTCCACGCGAACTGAATCATCCTCCAGCGTTCCCGTGGCCGATCTGCACCGCCATGAAGCCGCCTTCTTCGACGTGGACAACACGCTGATCCGCGGCGCCAGCATCTTCCACGCCGCCCGCAAGATGTACGAGCGGAAGGTCTTCACCCTCCGCGACGCCGCCTCGTTCGGCTGGCAGCAGCTCAAATTCATCGTCCGGGGCGAGAAGCTCTCCGACGTCCACGAGATCCGCGACCGCGGCATGAAGATCGCCGCCGGGATCCGCGCCGAAGACGTCGCGACCCTCGGGGACGAGGTCTTCGAGGAGAGCATCTCCAGCCGGATCTGGCCCGGCACCCGCGCCCTCGCCGAGCAGCACCTGCGCGTCGGCCGAAGGGTCTGGCTCATCACGGCCACCCCGATCGAACTGGCCGAACCCATCGCGTCACGGCTCGGCCTGACCGGCGCGCTGGGCACGCGGGTCGAAGTGGTCGACGGCGTGTACACCGGACGGCTGGTCGGAGACATCCTGCACGGGGAGGCCAAAGCCGACGCGGCCCGCGCCCTCGCCGACGCCGAAGGGCTGGACCTGGCGGAATGCTGGGCCTACAGCGACTCCCACAACGACATCCCCCTGCTGAGCATGGTGGGCCACCCGGTCGCGATCAACCCCGACGCCGGTCTGCGCCGTCACGCCAAAGCCCAGAACTGGCCGGTCTACGACTTCCGCTCCGGCCGCCGTGCCGCCACCCTGGGCCTGAAGGCGGCCACCGTGGGCGGGGCGGTGTACGGGCTCTGGAGGGGTCTCAACCACGCCCGCGGGCGGAGGTAGTTCTTCCTGCCGTGCCGGCTTTCGCGGGTTTTCACGCGGCTTAGACACGAGCCTTCGCTCGTTCCTCGCTACGGCTCGCGATGCGCCGCTTCCGAAAACCCACGACGCCGGCTCCTGTTCCACTCCGCCCGCGACGTGGTTTCGGTGGGAGATTGCCCGAGGTGCTCGGATTCTGCGGGGGCGGCTGGTCGAGAGTGCACTTTCTCGGGGTTCCACGCCTCCCAAACCCCAGAAACTGCAACCTCAAGAACACCCCGCCCCTCGGGCCTCTCCCCACGGAGCAGGCGTCAGCCCGGAACCTCAACGTCCCGGCCTCACGCTCACGGGCGCGACGACCGCGGTGACATCGGAAGAGCCGTGAGGCGATCCCGAAAGCGGCGCATCGCGAGCCGTAGCGAGGAACGAGCGGAGGTTCGTGTCTAAGCCGCGGGGGATTGCCTCGCGGCCACCCAAGGCGACCCGCCGTCGTCGCGCGTTAAAAGCACCAGGCCCGGGACCTGACGGTTCCGGGCCTGTACGCGTGCGAAGTATCTCTACTTCTTATTGCGGCGCTGGTGGCGAGTCTTGCGAAGCAGCTTGCGGTGCTTCTTCTTGGCCATGCGCTTGCGACGCTTCTTGATAACTGAACCCACAGAAGTTCCTTACGGTAATACGCGGCCACCCCGCACCCGAGAATCCGGGGCTTGGCAAGCCACACTTTCTTACGATGACGTAAAACGTTCCTTAACAGGGTACCGCTTCCGGCAGCCTGCCCTTGACCGGGTCCCTGAGGACCGGTCCGGAGGAACCCAGGTTCACGCGGTTTCGGAGCGATTCCCCGTGACCGCTGCGCGGACGTACTCCTCGACAGCCACTTCCGGCACACGGTAGGAACGCCCGAAGCGCACAGCCGGCAGCTCACCCGAGTGAATCAGGCGATAGACGGTCATTTTGGACACACGCATCTGGTCTGCAACTTCAGCCACCGTGAGGAAGTCGGTGTTCGCAAAGTGGGCCACGTCCGGCCTCCCCCTCCTGCAATTCAGCCTTGGTTCACGCCGCGAGGTAGTGCGGCGTGTCGGTACTGAGGTTGTCCCATCCTGAGTGCTAGTAACTCTAGTGGCAATTGAGCCTAAAGTGAAAGGCGCCACGGATGCGTCGGATGACTACTGTCCCGCCCTCCGGTTCCGGCTCGCGACGGCGAGACGTTTCAGCACGTCAGAGGTCACTTCCCAGCCCATGCAGGCGTCCGTGATGCTCTGCCCGTACACGAGGGCCTCGCGCGTCGAGGCATCCGTCTGAGGGTCGAACTTCTGGGCGCCGGGCACCAGGAAGCTCTCCAGCATCACCCCGGCGATCGCGTCGGCCGTCGCGGCGGTCTCCAGCTGCTCGGCGAGCTCGACGGCGACCCCGGCCTGTCGCACATGGTCCTTGCCGCTGTTGGCATGGCTCGCGTCCACCACCACGCGAGGGTTGCCGCCCCTCGCCTGCAGGGCCCGGGAGACCTCCGCGACGGATCCGGCGTCGTGGTTCGGGCCCGAGACTCCGCCGCGCAGGATGACGTGCCCGTCGCGGTTCCCGGCCGCGTGCACCACGCTGGTCCGCCCGTCCAGGTCCGTCCCGAGGAACGACTGCTCCCCCGCGGCCGCCTGGCACGCGTCGATCGCGTGTCCCACGGTGCCGTCGGTCGCGTTCTTGAAGCCCACGGGCAGATCCAGGGCCGCGCGGCCATCTGCCGGTGCACCTGGCTCTCCGTGGTCCGGGCGCCCACCGCGCCCCAGCTCACGAGGTCCTCGAGGTACGGGGCGCTGAACGGTTCCAGGAATTCGGTGGCCACGGGCAGTCCCAGGTCCGTCACGTCCAGCAGGAATCCGCGGGCCCGGTCGAGGCCCGTCGCCATGTCGTGGCCGCCGTCCAGCCCGGGATCGTTGATCAGGCCCTTCCAGCCGACGGTGGTGCGGGGCTTCTCGAAGTAGCAGCGCATCACCACGAGCAGATCCTCCCGGTGCCGTTCGGCCTCCGCCGCGAGACGACGGGCGTACTCGAGGCCCGCCTCGGTGTCATGCACGGAACACGGACCCACCACGACCAGAAGCCGGTCGTCCACACCGTTGAGGATGGCGCGGACCTCGTCACGGGCCCGCGCGACGACGGTCCCCTGCGCCGCCGTGAGCGGCCGGGAGGCGCGGAGTTCGCGAGGAGTGGGCAGCGGCGCGTAGCGGGTCACCGGAACGGTCGCGGCGGGAGAGGCGGCTCCCGGGGTGAGCGGGAGGTCCACGGCGGACGGTGCTGCCGGGTTCACGATGGCTGCTGGTTTCATGATCTGGGTCCTCGGTTCTGGACGGACCCTGACCCGCAGAGCCCGCCGGAATGGCGAAGGGCAGGGATTGCATCCCTGCCCTGTGAGCTCTGAAGGTCGATGTGTATGCGCGACTAGCGACGCCGTTGGCCCTCCAGAGCCACAGCAAAATACGCATACCAACGCTTCGTCATGGTCCCAAACTGTAAGACCTCCGCCCGGCCCGCGCAAGCCCGCGGCCGGATTATGGCGAGCCCGGCCGCCCTCCAGGTCACGCAACTACACACGGAGACCTATATGACAACCGCACGCGACGCCGTCGTCGTGCGTCGGTACATTTGGCGGCAACCGCGGCGCATGGGCGCCCGGCGACCACCCCGCTTCTCCGCCCGGTCCCTGACGTACGTCAGGACCGGCCCACTGCTGGAAGACCCAACGCTGGAAGACAACTGAAGGAAGACCTCATGAAGACCTGGAAATCCCGTCTGGCCGTCACCGCCACCGCTCTCGCAGCAGTCCTCGGCATGACCGCCTGCAGCGGTGGGGCCTCCGGGGCGAGCGGCACCCAGCTTTCGATCGTCGGCTTCGCCGTGCCGGAAACGGCCAACAAGGCCATCGCCGCCAAGTTCCAGCAGACCGACGCCGGCAAGGGCGTCACCTTCAGCGGTTCCTACGGCGCCTCCGGAGACCAGAGCCGCAAGGTGGCCGCCGGCGCCAAGGCTGACTACGTCCACTTCTCCCTGCAGAGCGACGTCACCCGCCTCGTCAAAGCCGGTCTCGTCGATGAGGACTGGAACAAGAACGCCACGAAGGGCATCGTCTCGGACTCCGTGGTCGTCCTCGTGGTGCCGAAGGGCAACCCCCAGAACATCAAGGGCTGGGAGGATCTGACCCGTCCCGACGTCAAGATCATCACCCCGGACCCCAAGTCCTCCGGCTCCGCCCGCTGGAACATCCTGGGCGCCTACGGCCACGCGGTCGCCTCCGGGAAGACCGAGGCCCAGGCCTCCGACTTCCTGAAGAAGATCTTCGCGAACGTGACCCAGTGGGCCGGCAGCGGCCGCGAGGCCACCGAAGCCTTCGACAAGAAGGTCGGCAACGTTCTCATCTCCTACGAGAACGAGGCGATCCTCGCCCGGCAGAAGGGCAAGGACTACGACTACATCGTGCCGAATGACACCGTGCTGATCGAGAACCCGGGCGCCATCCTGAAGAAGGCCGACCCCAAGGCCAAGGACTGGCTGAACTTCGTGCTCAGCAAGGACGGCCAGACCGAGTTCGCCAAGACCGGCTTTCGCCCCGTGATCGACGGCGTGAAGACCGAGGTCAAGGGCGCCAACGACCCCGCCAACCCGTTCCCGACCCCTGAGCACCTGCTCACGGTGGAGAAGGACTTCGGCGGCTGGACCACCGTGGACAAGAAGTTCTTCGCGGACGGCGCCCTCATCGACCAGCTGCGTGCGGCGGCCGTCAAGAAATGAAGCCTGACACGCTGACCCGCCCCGCCGCCGCGGGCCTCGGACTCGCGCTGCTCTGGTTCAGCATCCTGGTGCTGATCCCGCTCGCCGCGATCGTCCTGAGCTCGACGGCGGGGGGCTGGCAGCAGTTCATCGGCACCATCACGGATCCGCAGACCTTCGCGGCACTGCGGCTGACCGTGCTGCAGGCCCTGGGCGCGGCGCTCGTGAACGTCGTGGTCGGCACGACGATCGCCTGGGTCCTGGTCCGCGACCATTTCCCGGGCAAAGCGATCCTCGAGGTCATCATCGACATCCCGTTCGCGCTGCCGACCATCGTGGCCGGTCTGGTGCTGCTGAGCCTGTACGGGCCGGAGAGCCCGCTCGGTATCAACGTGGTCAACACGCAGCAGGGCATCTTCCTGGCGCTGCTGTTCGTGACCCTCCCCTTCGTGGTCCGGACCGTGCAGCCGGTGCTCCTGGAGCTCGACCAGGACGTCGAAGAGGCGGCCGCGTCCCTCGGCGCCGGCCGCTTCACCACGTTCCGGCGTGTGCTGCTGCCTGCGCTGATCCCTGCGATCACGGCCGGCGCCTCCCTGGCGTTCGCCCGGGCCATCAGCGAGTTCGGGGCCCTGGTCCTGATCTCGGGCAACACCCCGTTCGAGACCGAGGTGGCGTCCCTGAAGATCCTCAAATTCATCGAGAGCGACAACCGGGCCGCGGCCGCCTCCGTGGCGCTGGTCCTCCTGGTGGTCTCCCTGGCCGTCCTGGTCGCCCTCGACATCCTGCAACGGAAGGTGGCGCGTCGTGGCTGAGACCTCCCTGTCCACCGGCGTCTCCGCAGGCGTCTCCGCGGGAGCGACCGCTGACCAGGCCGTGCTCGCGTCCGACGCCTCGCGGACCTCCGCACCCAGCGCCCCCGCCCGCCGTCGGGCGTCCCGGAACCCCGGTCCGCGCCGCAACGGCGGGAGCCCTGTCCGCGTCCTGCTGCGCGTGCTCGTGATCGTCTACCTGTTCTTCCTGGTCGTCTGGCCGGTCTCGCTCGTGGTGCTGCGGACTTTCGCACCGGTGAACGACGTCGGCGGTTTCGACGCCTTCCTGACCCGCATCTCCGATCCCGCCTTCGGGTACGCGTTCGGCCTGACGCTCACCGCAGCCCTCTGGGCCGTGGGGCTCAACGCGTTGTTCGGCCTCGGCATCTCCCTGCTCCTGGTCCGCTACTCGTTCCCCGGACGCCGACTGCTCTCCGCCCTGGTGGACCTGCCCATGTCCGTCTCCCCCGTGGTGGTGGGACTGGCCCTGGTCCTCGCGTACAGCAGCAATCAAGGCTGGTTCGGTCCGGTCCTCGAATCCCTGAACTGGCAGATCATCTTCTCCACACCGGGCATCGTCCTGGCCACCACCTTCGTCTCCCTCCCCCTGGTGATCCGGGAGATCGTTCCGGTCCTTCAGGAGATCGGCACCGAACAGGAGCTCGCGGCCCGCAGCCTGGGCGCCGGGGCGGTGCAGACATTCCTGCGCATCACGCTGCCGGCCATCAAGTGGGCGCTCGTGTACGGCGTCGTGCTGTCACTGGCCCGCGCTCTCGGCGAATTCGGCGCCGTGAAGATCGTGAGCCAGGGGGCGTCCTTCAACGGCGAGACCGCCACCCTTCTGGTGGCCAACCGCTACGGCAACTTCGACGAGGCGACCGCCTACGCCGCCGCGTTCCTCCTGGTCCTGATCGCCATCACCGCGCTGGTGGTCGTGACCATCCTCCGCCCCTCCAAGGAGCACCGCTCATGAGCATCACGGTTTCTCAGGTCAACAAGAACTTCGGGGACTTCGTCGCCCTGCAGGACATCAACCTGGACATCCCCACCGGTCAGCTGACCGCCCTCCTCGGCCCGTCCGGCGGCGGCAAGTCCACCCTGCTGCGGATCATCGCCGGGCTGGAGAACGCCGACTCGGGGAGCATCACCATCAGCGGTCAGGAGGCCACGCATCTGCCGGCGCAGAAGCGCAATGTGGGCTTCGTGTTCCAGCACTACGCGGCGTTCAAGCACATGACGGTGGCGAAGAACATCGCGTTCGGGCTGGAGATCCGCAAGCTGCCCAAGGCACGCATCAAGGAGAAGGTGGACTCGCTCCTGGAGCTCGTCCACCTGACACAGTTCGCGAACCGGCTCCCGGCACAGCTCTCGGGCGGACAGCGGCAGCGCATGGCGCTGGCCCGCGCGCTGGCGATCGAGCCCAGCGTGCTGCTGCTGGACGAGCCGTTCGGCGCGCTCGACGCGAAGGTCCGCAAGGAGCTCCGGGACTGGCTGCGGCGCCTGCACGACGAGGTCCATGTGACCACCCTCTTCGTCACCCACGACCAGGAGGAGGCCCTCGAAGTGGCGGACAACATCGTGGTCATCAACCACGGCCGCGTGGAGCAGGTCGGCACGCCGGATGAGCTCTACGACGAGCCGGCCAACGACTTCGTCCTCGGGTTCCTGGGCCCCGTGACGGAGTTCCACGGACGGCTGGTCCGGCCGCATGATCTGGAGATCTTCACGTCCGAGACTCCGGGCGCCACGGCCGGCCGGATCGTCCGGAGCACCCGGGTGGGGTTCGAGGTGCGCCTCGAAGTGCAGCTGTTCGCGGCTCCCGACGGCCCCTCGGTGAACGTGGTGGTGACCCGAGGCGAGGCCCGTTCCCTGGGTCTGGCCGTCGGCGACACGGTGTTCCTGGGACTCCAGGCCGCCCTCGTCTGACCCGCCCCGTCGTCTCAACCCATCGACTGCTCCGTAGGATGCCGTTTTTCCCGGATTTCCGCCGGAAACGGCATCCTCTGGAGCAGTCGATCAGGAGATGGGCCTACTTCTTGCGGCCCAGCTTGGGGAGGTTCGCGAACACCTCTGCCGCGCGGGTGGCGGCGCGGCTCGCCGCACGGCCGAGCTGCTGGCCCGTGTTGGCCACGGCCCCCGCTTCCAGTCCCGCGAGTTCGGCATGGTCGGCGTCCGGCTGGACGAACGCCGCTGCAGCGGGCTGCAGTGCAGGAGCCGACGACGCCGGCACGCGGCTTCCGGGAGCCGGCGCAGTCTGCGGCCGGACGGGTCGCGGTGGCGTCAGGCCGCCGAGCCACTCCTGCACCGCGCGCAGGGGTTCCCGCTCGAGGGAGTAATAGCGCTTCTGGCCCTGGGCGCGCATGGTCACGAGACCGGCTTCCCGCAGGACGCGGAGATGCTTGGAGACCGTGGGCTGGCTCGCCTGGAGATCCGCCACGAGCTCGCCGACGGCTTTGTCGCCGGAACGGAGCGCGGACAGGATCTCCCGCCGCGTCGGCTCGGCAATGACCGCGAAGATGTCGTCAACCACCATGTTTCTTACCCTAGCGACATATATCGCCGAAGGCATCCTTGTGCCGTCATGAGTCGTGCGGCCTTGACCTGTGGGCGCGCGGCCTCCGGGGCCGTGGCGTGCGCGACAGGGCCTTCAGTCGAACCAGGGGTCGAGCCCGAAGAGCGGGAAGACCTCTTTGCGGGTGGCCATGATCGCCCGGTCCACGGCGTTGGACGGGTCGTACCCGGTCTCCCAGGACCGCCACCAGATGTCCTCGCCGTCGCCCATGAAGCGCGGGGCCTCCACGCCGAAGTCCCGTTCCACACGCTCGATCCAGCGTTCCGGCACGGGGGTGCTCACCGGCAGGGAGCGGCCACTGGCGATGGCCACCAGATGGGTCCAGGACCGCGGCACCACGGAGCACACCTCGTAGCCTCCGCCACCCGTGGCGATCCAGCGGTCCGCGCAATGACGCTGTGCCAGGGAGGCCACGGAGTTCATGGCCTCGCGCTGTCCGTCCACCGTGACGCGGAGATTGCTGAGGGGATCGTCCCGGTGCGAGTCCGCCCCGTGCTGGCTCACGATCACCTCAGGCGCGAATTCCCGCACCACCGCCGGAACCACCGAATGGAACGCGCGCAACCAGCCGGCGTCGTCCGTTCCGGCCGGCAGGGCGATGTTCACGGCGCTGCCCATCGCCTCCGGGCCGCCCGTCTCTCCGGGGAAACCGGTGCCGGGGAAGAGGGTCTGGCCGGATTCGTGGAGGGAGATGGTCAGGACCCTCGGGTCGTTCCAGAAGATGCTCTGGGTGCCGTCTCCGTGATGGGCGTCGACGTCGATGTAGGCCACGCGCCGCACTCCCCCGTCGAGGAGCCGCGTGATCGCGAGGGCCGCGTCGTTGTAGATGGAGAATCCGCTGGCACGGTCCCGGGCCGCATGATGCATGCCTCCGCCGAAATTCACCGCGCGGACGGCCTCCCCGGAAAGTATGCGGTCCGCGGCAAGCAATGAAGCACCCGCCAGGCGGGCGGCTGCCTCGTGCATGCCCGAGAAGGCGGGGTCGTCCTCGGTCCCCAGACCCAGCAGGGGCAACGGGCTGGCAGGATCCTTCGAGACCTGGCGGACCGCCTCCACGTACGCGGGGTCATGGACCCGCTCCAGCTCGGCATCCGAGGCGATCTCCGGGGCCAGCACCGTCACCTGAGGCCGGTACAGCACCCCGAGGTCCTGGGCGAGCTGGGCGGTCAGCTCAAGCCGCGCGGGGGCCATGGGGTGGGTGGGGCCGAAGTCATAGGCCGTCATGGCCGGGTCCCAGACCACCGTGGTCAGCGGCATGTCATGATTCACCGCACTCCGTGGCACTGCCGTGGAG
Organism: Arthrobacter woluwensis; assembly: GCF_030816155.1. Lineage (NCBI taxonomy): Bacteria > Bacillati > Actinomycetota > Actinomycetes > Micrococcales > Micrococcaceae > Arthrobacter > Arthrobacter woluwensis. The sequence continues at coordinate 2,826,690 of NZ_JAUSXR010000001.1, forward strand.
TGGACAGGAGAAGACGGCGCCGGTGCTGCTTCATGGGACTGAGACATCAAGGACAGGCTACACGTCAGCCGCACAATGGGGCCGAATGGTGGTTAACTACTGCAAGGACAACGCGGGCCCCGGCCCAGAGCCTCAACAGAAGGACTGCTCATGCCCACCTCCGGGCCCCATCACCAGCCCCCACGGCCCTCCCGGGCCGAGGGGGCTCCGACGTCGGGCGGACGCGCCACAGGGAAGGCCCGCCGCGGCGTCGCGCCGGCCGCTCCGGGCGGCCGGACGCTGCGAGGCGATCCCGGCATGGACGCCCCGTTCGCCGAGCCCCTCACCGGCTGGCAGCCCCCTCAGGAGCCCGGAAGGTTCGGTGCCTTCACGGCGGTGCGCGACTTCGTCGACCGGCTGGCCAACTCCTCGCCCGCCCGCCTCGCGCTCGTGGCCTTCAGCTCGGTCATCCTGCTCTTCACCTTCCTGCTCTCGCTGCCGATGGCCTCCAGCAGCGGACAGGTCACCCCGCTGCACCAGGCCCTGTTCACCGCGGTCTCGGCGGTCTGCGTCACCGGCCTGACGGTGGTCTCGACCGCCACGCACTGGACGTTCTTCGGACAGTTCGTGATCATGATCGGCATCTTCGTCGGCGGGCTCGGCACGCTGACCCTCGCCTCCCTCCTCGCCCTCATGGTCAGCAAGAAGCTCGGCGTGCGCGGCAAGCTCATCGCCCAGGAGGCCATGAACAACGCCGGCAGGCTCGGCGAGGTCGGCACCCTGCTCCGGGTGGTCATCATGACGTCCATGGTGATCGAAGGCGCGCTGGCCCTCGCCCTCATCCCGCGCTTCTGGACGCTCGGCGAGAGCTTCTGGACGGGCATCTGGCATGGGGTGTTCTACTCGATCTCCGCGTTCAACAACGCCGGATTCACCCCGCATTCGGATGGGATCGTGCCCTATGAGACGGATCTGTGGATCCTGATCCCCCTCATGCTGGGCGTGTTCCTGGGTTCCCTGGGCTTCCCCGTGGTGATGGTCCTGCAGCAGAACGGCCTGAACTGGCGCAAATGGAACCTCCACACGAAACTCACCATCCAGGTGTCCCTCATCCTCCTGGTGGTCGGCAGCCTGCTCTGGGCGCTCATGGAGTGGGACAACCCCCGCACCATCGGCAGCATGGGGGTCGGGGACAAGGTCATCCACTCCGTGTTCGCCTCGGTGATGACCCGTTCGGGCGGGTTCAACCTGGTGGATCAGAACCATCTGGACTCCACCACCATGCTCCTGACCGATGCGCTGATGTTCGCCGGCGGCGGCTCGGCGTCGACGGCCGGCGGCATCAAGGTCACCACGATCGCCGTGATGTTCCTGGCCATCCGGGCCGAGGCCCGAGGTGACGCGGACGTGAAGGTCTACGGCCGGACCATCCCCCAGGGCACCATGCGGGTGGCCATCTCGGTGATCGTCATGGGCGCGACCTTCGTCTCGGTCGCCGCGTTCTCCCTGCTCGCCATCAGCGGCGCCAGCCTGGACCGGGTGCTCTTCGAAACCATCTCAGCCTTCGCCACCGTGGGGCTGAGCACCAACCTCAGTGCTGAACTGCCGCCCGCGGGCGTATATGTTTTGAGTGCTCTGATGTTCGCCGGACGCGTCGGCACGGTCACCCTGGCCGCGGCGCTGGCGATCCGGCAGCGGAGCCAGCTGTACCACTTCCCGGAAGAGAGGCCGATCATTGGCTAAGAACCAGGGCGCCACGAACCGCCCCTCCCCCAACGCGCCGGTCCTCGTGATCGGGCTGGGCCGTTTCGGCGCCGCGACGGCCGAGCAACTGGTCAAACAGGGCCGCGAGGTCCTGGCGATCGAGCGCGACCGCACCCTGGTCCAGAAGTGGGCCCCGGTCCTGACCCACGTGGTCGAGGCCGACGCCACGAACATGGATGCTCTGCGGCAGCTGGGCGCACAGGAGTTCTCCTCCGCCGTGGTGGGAGTGGGCACGTCCATCGAGTCGAGCGTGCTCATCACCGTGAACCTGGTGGACCTCGGCATCGAACACCTGTGGGTCAAGGCCATCACGCCGTCGCACGGCAAGATCCTCACCCGCATCGGCGCGAACCACGTCATCTATCCGGAGGCCGACGCCGGCGTCCGCGCGGCGCACCTGGTCTCCGGCCGTCTGCTCGACTTCATCGAGTTCGACGACGACTTCGCCATCGTCAAGATGTACCCGCCCAAGGAGACCGTCGGTTTCACCCTGGAGGAGTCCAAGGTCCGCTCCAAGTACGGCGTGACCGTGGTCGGCGTGAAGTCCCCCGGCGAGGACTTCACCTACGCGCGGCCGGACACCAAGGTCTCCAGCCACGACATGCTGATCGTCTCAGGCCACGTCGATCTCCTGGAGCGTTTCGCGGCACGCCCCTGAGACTCTCTCCTTCGGCCACCGGCACGCGAGGTCACAGTTGAGGCCCGGAAAACCATGTTTTCCGGGCCTCAACTGTGACTTCGCGGGTGACGAGCGGGCGCGTCAGTCCAGGCTTGCGGTGATCTCCGCAGCACGGGCCGCAGCGGCGCGCGCACCGGCGGCGATGATCGCGGGAATGCCCTTCTCATCGAAGGTGGCGATGGCGCGTTCCGTCGTGCCGTTGGGGCTCGTGACGGCCTTGCGCAGCGCCGCGGCGTCGGCGCCCTCTTCGCCCAGCATCAGGCCCGCTCCCGCGACCGTCTCGCGAGCCAGGAGGGCGGACAGCTCGGGATCCAGCCCCAGTTCGACGCCGGCGGCGGCCATGGCCTCGGCCAGGTAGAAGGCGTAGGCGGGTCCGGAGCCGCTGACGGCGGACAGGGCGTCCACCTGCTCCTCCGGGATCTCGACGACGGTCCCCACCGTTTCGAACAGCTCCCGGACCGTGGCGAGCTGGTCAGCACTGGTGCTGGTGCCTCCGGACACCGAGATGACGCCCTTGCCCAGACGCGCGGGCGTGTTGGGCATGGTGCGGATGACGGGCTGACCGGCCGGCAGAGCCGCTTCCAGCTGCGCGATGGACACGGCCGCGGCCACACTCACCACGACGGTCTCCGGTGCGAGCACCGGGGCGATCTCCCGGGCGAGCGCGGCGATCCCCACCGGCTTGACCCCCAGGATCACGACGGCGGCGTCCCGCACGGCTTCACGGTTCGCCTCCGGGTCCTCGGAGCCCGCGATGGCCACCACCCCGTGGCGCTCCGCGAGTTCCGCGGCCCGTTCGGCGCGACGCACCGTGGCGACGATGTCGCTGGGCTCAGAGCCTGCGGCGATCATGCCGGACAGGATGGCTTCGTTCATGGATCCACAACCGAGGAAGGCGATTCTGCTCATGTCCCCATCTTGGCACGGAGCGTCCAAGGGGCACGAGGCTCGTGACAGCAAGGGGTCGAGGGGTCGAGCGCCTGAGCAAGCTGGGGGGGTTGGTTTGAGCACCGGGCCTGAACACGAGGCCGGCCACATTGAGTGCCAGCACCGGGCCCGACCACACGGGGGCCGAGCGTGGCGTGGCACGCCGGTCAGGCCAAGCGATCCGACCACATCTTGAGACGCAGGTCACCGACCGTTTTCCCGATTCCCAGGCTATGCACGGGTTCGGTGAAGCCTCTTCACAACTTGCCTTCCTAGAGTAGTAACTACCTCAAAGGGTGCGAGTGAATCTGCGGATGCGAAAGCGTCCGCACGGAAGTCGGTAGCTGTTCGGGTTTTCCCCCTGATCCCCCGTTCAGCTGCCGGCTTTCGGTCTTTAACGCCGCGTTACGCGGCCCGCCACGCCGGAGCGCCACGCGTCATCTGACATCGTGGACAAAGTATTCCCACGTCAAACACGTGTTAAGTGAAAATCGTCGCTTTTCCCAGGGAGTTCCAAGGTAAAAACTGTTGTTTCGGGGAGCTTGAAGAGTAAAGTAGTTATTGCCTCATGGAGGTGCGAGTGATGATCCAGCCCCGCAAGGGCTGGACGACGCCGGGTAGTGCAAGGAACGTTCCCCCCAAGTGTTCCTTGATCAAGCTACCCGGCGTTCGCTCGTTAACGTGCAGGTTCGTCAGCGGGCCCGTGAGTAGGCCCGCCCTTCAACCGCGGGCCCCCGGCGGGCCGGGATCGTCACGATCCCGGCCCGCCGGCGACCCCGGACGGTCAGAGTCCGGCCAGCAGCTTCTTCATCTCGGCGATCTCCGCGGCCTGATCGGCCACGATCTTGCGGCTCAGTTCCACGGACTTCGCATCCTTGCCGTCACGGCTCTCCGTGCGGGCCATGGTGAGCGCCCCCTCGTGATGCTTGATCATCTGCGTCAGGAAGAGCCGCGCGGCGGCCGTTCCCTGAGCGGACTTCAGCTGCTTCAGGTCCTCGGCGCTCATCATCCCCTCCATCGAGTGGCCTCCGTGATCGGCGGGATTCTCACCCCAGCCGCTGAGCCACGAGGTGAGCGTGGCGATCTCCGGACCCTGCGCCTTCTGGATCCTTCGGGCCAGGGCCGTCACCTCCGCAGGCAGCCCCTTTTTCTCCAGCACGATCCCGCTCATCTCAAGGGCCTGCTGATGGTGCGGGATCATCATGGCGGCGAACATCGTGTCCGCGGCATTGTGGCCACCTTGAGCAGGGGTGCCGGCCGACGACGCCGGAGCGCTGGACGCGGACATACTGTGCCCGGGCATCCCGGCCATGTCCCCGCCCGAGCCCCCGGAGCCCGTCGAGCAGGCTGAGAGCAGGAGCGCGGCGCTGAGTGCGGCCGCCGTGGTGATCAGTGTCTTCTTCATGAAATGGGTCCTTCCAGTGGATTCAGGGGTCGGTCAGCGATGCCACCGGGACCTCACGTTCTGCTGATGCAGAGTTCCACCAGGGACGGCGCTCCCGGACCACGAGGCGACGCCGGGACCATCAACTCCCGGAACGTCATCCCGAATCCGGCCCGCAATTGGGCCGGAGCCACGAGCCCCGGTGCCTGGCCGCCCGGCAAGGGTACGCAGCCCGACCCCGTGCCTGCCATGGTGTGGCACGGAGCCGGGCCGTCACACGGTGCGGTAGCCTCCGACGGCGAGCCGTCCCCGGCGTGGGGGACGGCGCCGTCGTCGTGGGCCGGCTGAGCCGCCGCATGCGAGTGGGCCGCGGCCAGCGGAAGGCCCGCGAGCGGGTGCATGCCCAGGAGCCCCGCCACCACGCCGAGGACGAGCAGCAGCCGCTTCAGCACGGTCATACGAGCGACGCCGGATCGAGGCGGAGGCGGCGCAGCAGCTGTGCGTTGAGAGCCACCACGATCGTGGACAGGGACATGAGCACGGCACCGGCCGCCGGAGACAGCACGACGCCGGCGAAGGCCAGGACGCCCGCGGCGAGCGGCACGGAGAGCACGTTGTAGCCCGTGGCCCAGACCAGGTTCTGCCACATCTTCCGGTAACTCGCGCGGGAGAGCTCGACCAGGGAGAGGACCGCCCGCGGGTCGTTCCCGGCCAGCACCACCCCGGCCGATTCGACGGCGACGTCCGTGCCGGCGCCGATCGCGATCCCCACATCGGCCCTGGCCAGCGCCGGGGAGTCGTTGACGCCGTCGCCCACCATCGCCACGCGCAGACCCCGGGCCTGCAGCTCCGCGACCTTGCCGTCCTTGTCGGCGGGCAGCACCTCGGCGAAGACCTCGTCGATGCCGAGTTCGGACGCGACCGCCTCGGCCACCTGACGGGCGTCGCCGGTGATCATGGCGACCCTGATCCCCCGCGCCTGGAGAGCGGACACCGCTTGCCGGGACTCGGGCCGGATGCCGTCCTCCAGGCTCAGGGCACCCAGCACGGTCCGGTCCCGGAGCACGTGCAGCACCGCCGCGCCGCGCGATGACCAGGCCTCCGTGGCACCCCGCAGCTCCTCGGGCTCGGTGACGCCCAGTTCGGCCAGCAGGGCGGGGCCGCCCACCTGGTACTCCACACCGTCGACGACGGCGCGAGCCCCTCTCCCGGTCAGCGCGGCGAAGTCCCGGGCCGGGGGAACCGTCAGGCCACGCTCCCGGGCCGCGCGGACGATCGCGCGGGCCACAGGGTGCTCGCTGTCAGCCTCGACGGCGGCCGCGAGGGCGAGCATCCGGTCGATGTCGCCGTCGACCGCGGCGGTCTCGCGGACGGCCGGCTCACCCTGCGTGAGGGTCCCGGTCTTGTCGAAGAGCACGACGTCCACGGTCCGCATCTTCTCCAGGGCGATCCGGTTCTTGATAAGGATCCCGGCCCGCGCCGCCCTTTCCGTCGAGATCGCGATCACGAGCGGAATGGCCAGGCCCAGGGCGTGCGGGCACGCGATCACGAGTACCGTCACGGTCCGGGTCACGGCCTCGGGGATGTTCCCCAGGAGGGCCCAGACCAGGAAGGTCAGAAGCCCCGCGCCGGTGGCGAAGTAGAAGAGGAAGGCGGCCGCGCGGTCGGCGAGGGCCTGCGTCCGGGACGAGGACGCCTGCGCTTCGGCGACGAGCCGCTCGATGCCCGCCAGTGCAGTGTCCCCGCCCACCGCGGTGACCCTGACCCGCACGCTGTTGTCCGTGGCGACGGTGCCGGCGACCACCTGGTCGCCCGGAGACCTGAGGACGGTCCGGGACTCGCCCGTGATCATCGACTCGTCGAACTCGGCCCGCCCTTCCGTGATCACGCCGTCCGCGGGCATCCGCGAACCGGACCGGACCAGGAGCAGGTCGCCTGCCCGCAGCGCGGAGGTCGGCACCGTCTCGGTCCCCTGATCCGTGAGGCGCTCCGCCTCATCGGGCAGGAGCGCGGCGAGGGCGTCGAGCGCACCGCGGGCCGAGCCGAGGGCCCGCATCTCGATCCAGTGCCCGAGCAGCATGATGGTGACCAGCAGAGCCAGCTCCCACCAGAAGTCCAGGTCGAAGCCGCCCAGGCCCAGGGTGGTGGCCCAGGACGCCAGGAAGGCCACGGTGATGGCCATGCTGATCAGGAGCATCATGCCGGGGCGGCGATCCCGCAGTTCCTGGGCGCCGCCTTTCAGGAACGGTGCGCCGCCGTACAGGAAGATCACGGTGCCGAGAATGGGCGTGATCCAGGACGAACCGGGGAACTCCGGGGCGCGGAAGCCCAGCAGGTGGCCCACCATGGGGCTGAAGAAGACCACGGGGACGGAGAGCACGAGCGTGAGCCAGAACCGGCTGCGGAACATGGCGGTGCTGTGTCCGGCGTGTTCCCCGTGCTGGTGGACCTGGTGGTCGTCGTCCGGCGCGTGGTGGTGGGTGTGGTGAGTGTGTGCTGTCGTGGTGGCCGTGGGCGGCGCCGTCGTCAGCGAGCCGGGCTCGTGGGAGCCGGGCTCCTGGGAATCGGACTCGTGGCCCTGTTCGCCGTGGCCAGCGGAGGCCTCGTCGCCAAGGATTTCAGGATTCTGCGGGTGGTGATGGTCGTACTGTTGCTGCTTCATGTCCCCTCCCGGGAGATCTGCCGCGCGCTGCCGACGGGACCGCGCCCGCCGGCAACGGATCGGCTCAGCGTTCGCTCAGGTGGAAGCCGGTGGACGCGAGAGCGTCACGCACGGCCGAGAGTCCGGCCGTTCCCGAGACACGGAGCCTCGAGGTTCCGCCCGGGACCAGCTCGACGCTGCTGGATTCGACGCCGTCCACGGTGGAGAGCGCCGTCTCCACCTTCCGGACGCAGCTGCCGCAGCTCAGGCCGTCGACGCCGACGTCGAGCGTCTGCGCCGCCGGCTGGGACTGTTCTGGAGCCGTTTCTAGCGCGTCGGTCGAGGGGCTGGGCGCCGCCGGGGCGCAGCAGGAGCAGGAGGATTCCTGCACGGGGGTGAGGGTCAGTTCATTCCGGAGTTCGGAGTCGCACATGTCAGTTCCATTCCTTGACGTGAGAAAGGTCGTGGGTGCTGGGGTTGAACGGCTGTGACGGCGGCGGAAAGACGACCGCCTGGACATACCACTTCACTGACAACGCTTCAAAAATACCCCTGGGGGGTATCTAGGTCAAGCCCTCACTCCGATGACATGAACGAGGCGGGACGGCAGGGGTGCTCGAAACCGTGGGTTTCCGCCGAAACCGCGCGCACAACACACTGTTTCAGCGGAAACCCACGGTGTCGGCGAAAGAGGGGGCGCGGGAGTGGCTAGCGGGCCAGGTGACGGCGCGCGAAGGCGAGGGTCTGCGCGAGCATCTCTTCCCGCTCCCCCGCGACCTTGGCCTTGCGGGTGCTGATCTCGGCCACCACGACGCCGTCGAAATCGGAGGCGGCCAGGTACTGAAGGGCCTCGGCGCAGCGCTGATTGCCCTCCCCCGGCATGAGGTGCTCGTCCTTGCTGCCCACGCCGGTGCCATCCGTGAGGTGCACGTGCCGCAGCGCGGAGCCCAGCTCCCGCATGGCGTCCAGGCTGTCCATGCCCGCCGTCGCGGAGTGCGAGAAGTCCCAGGTCACATGCTGGTACCCGAATCCGAGCGGGTTCCAGTGCGGCAGGTACATCAGGATCTCCCGGCCACGGACGCGCCAGGGGTACATGTTCTCCACGGCGATCTTCACGCCGTGACGCTCCTGCGCCTCGAGCACGCCGTCGAAGAACTCCTCGGCATACCCGTTCTGCCAACGGAACGGCGGGTGGACGACCACGACGTCGCAGCCCACCTCACGGGCCATGAGGCACGACTGCTCGATCTTGTTCCACGCCTTGCCCCACACCTGCTGGGTCAGCAGCAGCGTCGGCGCGTGGATGGACACGATCTCCTGGCCGTACCGTTCACTCAGCTGGCGGAGGGCGCGCGGATCCTGGCTGATGGGGTTGTTGGTGACCATGACCTCCACCCCGTCGTAGCCCAGGTCCTGGGCCACGGCGAAGGCGTCATGCACGCTCAGCGGGTACACGGAGGCGCTGGACAGCGCGACCGTGAGGGGAGACTTGCCGGATTCGGCCATCTCAGAGTTCTCCCTCGTCCTTGACGTGGGCCGGAGGGTCCAGCGGCCCGTCGAAGACCAGCTGGTCGAGACGCCGCAGGATGAGCCCTTCACGCAGGGCCCAGGGGCAGATCACGATCCGCGGCTGGTCGAAGAGTTCCAGCGCGGCCTCGGCCACGAGGGCGCCGGCCAGCAACTGAGGCGCCCTGGCCAGCGAGACGCCCGGCAGATGCAGGCGGTCTTCGGCACTCATGGCGGAGATCCGCTGCGCCCAGAGGCCGAGGTCCTCGCGAAGGAGCTCACGCCGCACATACGGGCCGGCCGCGCTGGGCGCGGCACCGGCGATCCGGGCCAGCGAGCGGAAGGTCTTGGACGTCCCGGTCACCACATGCGGGGTGCCGACCCGGGCGAAGTCCTTCACGACGGGCTTGAGCGTGGACCGGATGTACTTCCGGAGTTCCTTGACGCTCTTGGCGGTGGGAGGATCCTCAGCCAGCCAGTCACGCGTCAGGCGGCTCGCGCCGAGCGGAACACTCGTGGCGATCTCCGGGAGCTCGTCACGACCCAGGGCCATTTCGAACGAACCGCCGCCGATGTCCAGGTCCAGGACGGTGCCCGCAGCCCAGCCGAACCAGCGCCGGACGGCGAAGAAGGTCATCTCCGCCTCTTCACTGCCGGACAGCTCACGCAGGGTCACGGTGGTCTCGTGCTTCACGCGGGCGAGCACCTGCGGACCGTTCGTCGCTTCCCGGATCGCCGAGGTGCAGAACGCCAGGAGGTCCTCCGCTTTGTGCCGGGCGGCGAACTCCCAGGCCTCCAGGACGAACTCGACGAGTTCCTTCTGCCCGGCCTCGTTGATGCTGCCGTCCGGCTCCAGGTACTGGACCAGGGAAAGCGGCCTCTTGTGGGAGGCGAACGGCACCGGCTGGGCACCCGGATGGGCGTCCACCAGCAGCAGGTGGACGGTGTTGGAACCGATATCCAGGACGCCTAGACGCATGTGCTCATTATGTCCTGTGTCAGGCCTTCTTCTTCGCGGCCGGCTTCTTGGCCGTGCTCCGTGACGTGGTGCTACGGGCGGTCCGCTTCACCGGCCCCTTGGCCCGCTTCTCCGCCAGAAGTTCGACGGCGCGTTCCCGGGTCAGCTCCTCGACGCTCGTGGAGCGCGGGACGGTGATGTTGGTGATCCCGTCGGTGATGTACGGCCCGAAGCGGCCCTCCTTCACCACGATGTTCTTCTCCGAGACCGGGTCCGGCCCGAACTCGGCGAGCGGCGGAACGGCCGCACGGGCGCCACGCTGCTTGGGCTGCGAGTAGATCTCCAGCGCCTGTTCCAGGGTGATGGTGAAGATCTCCTCTTCGGAGCCGATCGACCGGGAGTCCGCGCCCTTCTTCAGGTACGGACCGAAGCGGCCGTTCTGCACCGTGATGGGAGTGCCTTCCTCATCCTGGCCCAGCACGCGGGGCAGGCTGAGCAGCGCCAGGGCCTCGTCCAGCGTGACGGTGTCCACGGACATGGACTTGAAGAGCGAACCGGAACGCGGCTTGAGCTTGACCGGCTTCTTCGGGGGCTTCGGCTTGCCGTTCTTGTAATACTCGACCGGCTGCGCGGCGATCTCCTCGGCCGTCGGCTCGGGGATGATCTCCGTGACGAAGGCGCCATAGCGGCCGTTCTTGGCCACCACGGTGTGCCCGGTGTGCGGGTCCACTCCGAGGACGCGCTCTTCCGGGGCGGAGTTCTCCAGCAGCTCGCGGGCCTTCTCCGGGGTCAGCTCGTCCGGCGCCAGGTCCTCGGGGACGTTGGCGCGCAGCGCCTCCACCACCTCACCGGTCTTGGCGTCGACCGTGGGCACGGTGCTCTCCAGGTACGGGCCGAACTTGCCCACCCGGAGGACGATGCCGTCGGTGACGGGGATCGAGTTGATGTCACGCGCGTCGATCTCGCCGAGGTTGTTGACCACGGACTTCAGGCCGGCGTCCTTGCCGCCGTCACCGAAGTAGAAGTGCTTGAGCCAGCTGGCGCCGGGCTCCTCACCGCGGGCGATGCGGTCCAGGTCCGTCTCCATGTCAGCGGTGAACTCATAGTCCACGTAGTCGGAGAAGTGCTGTTCGAGCAGCTTGATGACGGAGAACGCGATCCAGCTGGGCACCAGGGCGGAACCCTGCTTCCGGACGTAGCCGCGGTCCTGGATGGTGGAGATGGTGGCCGCGTACGTGGAGGGACGGCCGATGCCCTCCTTCTCCATCTCGGCGGTCAGCGAAGCCTCCGTGTACCGCGGGGGCGGGGACGTCTGGTGCCCGACGGCGGTGATGTCGCCACCCTGCAGGCGGTCGCCTTCGCCGACGTTCGGCAGCCGGCGAGACTCGTCCGAGTCGTCCTCGCGGCTTTCGTCCTTGCCCTCCTCATAGGCGGCCAGGAAGCCGGGGAAGGTGATGACGGTGCCGGACGCCGTGAACTCGGCGTCCCGGCCGTCGGAGGACACGGCGCCCAGCTTGATGGTCGCCGTCGAGCCCTTGGCATCCGCCATCTGCGAGGCGACGGTGCGCTTCCAGATCAGTTCGTACAGGCGGAACTCGTCAGCGGAGAGCTGGGACTTGACCTGCGCCGGGGTGCGGAAGGCGTCACCGGCGGGGCGGATGGCCTCGTGGGCCTCCTGCGCGTTGGCGCTCTTGTTGGCATACACGCGGCGGCTGGACGGGATGTACTCGGCGCCGTACAGCTCGCTCGCCTGCTTGCGGGCCGCGTTGACGGCCTCGTCCGAAAGCGCCGACGAGTCGGTGCGCATATAGGTGATGTAGCCGTTCTCGTAGAGACGCTGCGCCACCTGCATGGTGATCTTCGAGGAGAAGCGGAGCTTACGGCCCGCCTCCTGCTGGAGGGTCGACGTGGTGAACGGCGCTGCCGGACGGCGGGTGTACGGCTTGGTCTCCATGGAGCGGACGCTGAAGTCCGCGGATCCCAGGTTCTCCGCCAGGCTGGTGGCCGAGGCTTCGTCCAGCAGGGCCACGGCCTTGCCCTTGAGCTGGCCGGCGTCGGTGAAGTCCTTGCCCGTGGCGAGACGCTCGCCGTTGACGGCGCTCAGCTTGGCCTTGAAGGACTCGCCCGCGGCACTGAAGACACCGGTGAGGTCCCAGTACGAGGCGGACGTGAACGCCATGCGTTCCCGTTCGCGGTCCACCACGAGGCGGGTGACCACCGACTGCACGCGGCCTGCGGAGAGCCCGCTGGCGACCTTCCGCCAGAGCACCGGGGAGATCTCGTAGCCGTAAAGGCGGTCCAGGACGCGGCGCGTCTCCTGAGCGTCCACCAGATCCGTGTCGATGTCCCTCAGGCTGGTCATGGCCCGCTGGATGGCTTCCTTGGTGATCTCACCGAAGGTCATCCGGTACACGGGGACCTTGGGCTTGAGCACCTCGAGAAGGTGCCACGCGATGGCTTCGCCTTCGCGATCCCCATCAGTGGCGAGGTAGAGCTCGTCGGCGTCCTTGAGCTGCGCCTTGAGTTCCGCCACCACCTTCTTCTTGTTGCTGGAGACCACGTAGTACGGCTTGAAGTCGTGATCCACGTCCACCGCGAACTTGCCCACCGAGGTCTTCTTCAGCTCGGCGGGGAGTTCGGAGGGCTGCGGCAGGTCACGGATGTGACCGATGGAAGCCTCCACCACGAAACCCTCGCCCAGGTACTTGGCGATGGTCTTGCTCTTGGCGGGAGACTCCACGATCACGAGTTTCTTGCCGGTCTTGGCCTTGGTGGGCACGGTGCTCCTACGGAATTCTTCTCTGGCGGGCCTGACGCCCATATCTGCCTAGTTCACCACACTTTGCCGGGCAGTTCCGACATGGAGCCTGCCCTGTGGACATCCGGCCTCCGGCCGGGACGGGACCGCGGCTCTAGGGAGCGCTGTCCGGCACGATCGACCACAGGGCGGAGACCCTGCGGGTGTCCTCGGAGGCCTCGTTGCGGTCCTGCACGGCGTATTCCCTGATCAACTGGTTCATCCGGTCGATCAGCTCGCGTGCCTTGGACGGGTCCAGGTAGAGCACTTCGGTGGACATCGACATCGAGGGGAAGCGCTGGTTCTCGGCGCCCCGCAGGGTCAGCTCGTCCCGTTCCTGATTGTGAGCGAGGATACGGCGGCGCTGCGCATCCAGCTCGAGATCCAGGATCGCGAGCTCGGGGTGCCCCGAACCGCTGACCGACTTGATCATGAAATCGGTGCCCGCAGCCTTCCAGCGGCGCTCACGCGCGTCGCCGTCGCTTTCGGCGGGCTCCACCATGCCCCATTTCTGGAGTGCGCGGAGGTGATAACTCATCGCGCTGGGGGTGAGTCCGGTGACGGCCGCGAGTTCGGTGGCCGTGCGGCTCACCTGGCTCGAATAGAGGTCACTGATGGCAGCCAGGCGAGCGGCATGCGCAAGCGCACGGATGGCCTTCGGGTCGGAGATCTCCACCTGGCGGCGGGGCTCCTGCGCAGTTTCTGAAGCCTGGGTGCTCACAAAACCATTCTATCGATTGGGGGCAGATATGAAGGAAATCTTTGACGAAACTGCCCCTGAGGTCCAGCACTCCGTCAGGGCTGGGACACCAGGCCTACGGGAACAAGAAAGCCATCGATCACCAAATTGTGCACGTCTTCCAGCAATGCGGCAATGCGGGACGCGTCATCGATCGGTCCGCCACCCTCCGCCGAAGGGGTCAGACTCACGACGGCGGCGGCCAGCTGGGCGGCCGTGAAGTCGCCATCGCAGGCCGAGACGAAGCCCGCGAGCTCGCTGCTGAGCAGGTTGGTGCGCCGCAGTCCGGCGCCCTGCCGGAGCAGGATCACGCCGGGATGCTCCGCGCCCGGGCGCTGATGACGTTCCTCCGTCACGTCCTCCGCCACGACGAGGGCCGCGTCGCCCACTTCATGCTCCTCGAGCCAGGCCCGGCGCTCCAGGGCGGCGAGCAGGTGAGGCCCGAGCGGCTGCTCCACGGGATAGGTGATCTCCTCGAAGCGCTCGAGGTCGGGTCCCTCCCACGCGCCGGTCAGCAGCACCATGCCGAAACCGATCGCCCCCACATCGCGGGCCGCGAAGTCGTTCAGATAGTCCCGGTAGCTGCGGGCGTACAGCTCAGGGTCGCGGCCTTCCGAGGCGTCCTGAAGCCAGGTCTCGGCGTAGAGCTCGGGGCTGAGCTGCTCCCGCTGGATGACCCACGCCCCCGCGCCGTCCGGCAGCCACGACCGCACCCGCTCGTCCCACGCGGCGCCTTCCGCGATCTCCCAGTTCCCGAGCATCTGGGCGGCCCCGCCCGGGTTGAGGACGCCCGGCAGGTCCCTGAAGAGCGTGGAGACGATCGCGTCACCCGGGAGCCCGCCGTCCCGGTACGTGAACTGGTCGTCGGTGGACTCGCCGTCGTGACGCGGGGTGATGACGAACGGCGGATTCGAGACCACCAGGTCGAATCGGTCCCCGGCGACCGGCTCCAGGAGCGAGCCGCAGCGCAGGCTGACGCGGTCGTCCGGGTGCTCCGGGTCGATCCCCAGAGGCCCGGCATTGAGCAGCAGATTGAAACGGGTGACGGCGAGCGCCCGCGGGGAGATGTCCGTGGCCACCACGTGCCGCGCATGCTGGAGCAGGTGGAACGTCTGGATCCCGCAGCCGGTCCCGAGGTCCAGAGCCGTCCCGACCGGGCGGCGCAGGGTGACCTGGACGAGCGTGGTGGAGGCCTGGCCGATGCCGAGCACGTGGTCATGCCGGAGCACCCCGGGTCTCTGGTGAGCGCCCAGATCGCTGGCGACCCAGAGCAGCGTCTCCGCCCCGTCCTCACCGGTCCACGCGTACGGCCGCAGGTCGACGGCGGCCTGGACGGCGCCGTCGTCGGCCCGCTCCACGAGGCCGAGCGCCAGGAGGCCCGCGATCCCCAGCCGCGGCAGTGCCGCCTCCAGCGCCTCGGCCTGCTGCGGCGCGGCCAGCAGCCACAGCCCGACGACGGCGGCGAGCCCGCGCCCGGCGTGCGGCTCGAGGGCGATACGGGCCGGGACGAGCTGGTCCCGCGAGAGCGACTCGTACGCGGGCGCTCCGAGCAGGTCGGCGACGCCGTCGGCGGTGTAGTCGAGGGCCTTCAGATCCGAGGCCAGGGCCTGGAGGAGAGGGAGGTCGTCGGCGCGCGGCGCGTCCACGCGGGCTTCGGGCGAGTCCTGCCAGGAGGTCGGTTCAGTCACCTTGCCATGGTAGGCGCACCGGCCGGGACGGGCGGGTTGGGACCCCGCCCCTACCCCGCTAATTGTTATTCCGGTAGCATCACATGTTGCCTGACGCGAAACCTGCGGGCTCCCCGCTGTTCCGCCCGGCGTCGATTCGAAGGAGCATCATGGAGACACCCACCCAGGCCAGCGTCGAAGAGGCTGCCGCAGCGATCGTCCAGGCCTTCCGGGCCAATGACCGGGATGCGTATTTCGGCACGTTCGCCGAGGACGCCACGTTCGTCTTCCACCCCGAACAGCACCGCCTGAACGACCGCGCCTCCTACGAGCGCGCGTGGGACGGCTGGCGCGCGGAGGGCTGGGCCGTCCTCGACTGCGTCTCCCGTGACGCCCTCATCCAGTGCTATCCCGGGATGGCCGTCTTCACCCACACCGTCGACACCACGGTGGACCCGGGGGACGGCAGCACCGAGCGCAGCACCGAACGCGAGACCATCGTCTTCCGCACCGAAGGGGACGGCCTGATCGCCGTCCACGAGCACCTGTCCACCGTCCCCGGGGAGTGACGCGTGTCCCTGAAAACGGTGTACGCAGGACTCGACGCCCGGCTCTCCGCGGAAGCTGACAGCTCCGGGCCCGTCAAGGGCACCCTGTCCGGCGCGCGGATCGGGATGATCTGGCTCGCCGCGAACCTCGTGGTCACCACGCTGCTGACAGGCACGCTGTTCGTGACCGCGGTGCCGTTCCCCACCGCCGTCGCGATGATCGTGGCAGGGACGCTGGTGGGCGCCATGGTCCTGACGTCCATCGGCGCGATCGGCACACGCACCGGTCTGCCCACCATGGCCGTGACCCGCGGCGCGTTCGGCCTGCGCGGCTCACTGCTGCCGGTCGGGGCGAACGTCGTGATCCTGATGGGCTGGAGCTGGGTGCAGGCGATGCTGGCCGGCGTGACCGTGAACCACGTGGTCCACGAGTTCACGGGCTTCAGCAATCCGGTGCTGTTCTCGATGCTGTGCCAGCTGCTCGTGGTGATCCTGGCGATCTTCGGACACTCGGGCATCTCCCGGGTCGAGCCGTGGCTGGCCGTCGTGATCCTGGTGGTCATCGCCTGGGTCTTCGCCACCGCCCTGGGCCGTTTCGCCCCCTCGGAATTCGCCGCGATCGCGGTGGACCCGGCCCTCGGCTCGACGCCCGCGATCGTCCTCGACCTCGTCATCGCCACGGCGGTCTCCTGGACCGTCCTGTCCGCCGACATCAACCGCATGGCCCGCAGCACCCGTGCCGGGGTCCTCGGTGGCGGCATCGGCTACTCGCTCTCCACCATCGTCGCGATGCTGCTCGGCGCCACCGCGCTCGGCTACGTGGTGCTCTCGGGCGGGGACGCCGTCTCGTTCGACCCCGTCGCCATCGTGGGCCCGTTCGGCATCCCGCTCGCGCTCGTGATCTTCTTCTCCGTCATGGCCACCAACTCGATGGTGGTCTACGGCATGACCACCACCGTGGTGAACGCCCGGCCCGACGGGCGCGTCCGGTTCCTCCCCGCCGCTCTCATCCTCGGGACGGTCTCGATCGCCGGTTCGGCCTGGCTAGGTCTGCTCGACCAGTTCACGTCCTTCCTGACGGTCATCAGCTCGCTGTTCGTCCCGGTGTTCGCCGTAGTCATCGTCGACTACTACTGGTTCAAGCGCGCGCGGTACGGCGCGGACCTGCTGCGGTCCTCCGGCGGGGCGTTCTGGTACTCCGGGGGCGTCAACTGGGTGGCGGTCGTGAGCTGGGCCTCCGGCGCCGCCGTCTCGGTGGTGCTGAGTTTCGTGTGGCCCAGCCCCCTCGGAGCCACGCTGCCGACGTTCGTCTGCTCGGCGTTGCTCTACTGGGGTGGCATGAGACTGAGCGGTCACACGCGGGCGGCCCGGCTCCCGGTCTGAGCGTCCGGGTGGCGGACGGCGTGAGCGGCGGGGCCGGCGTCGTCGGCCGGTGACTGCCCGGGCACTGCACGGGGACGACGACGGCGCGCGGTAGCGTAGATACATGACCTCCCGCATGACTGTCCTCACCCGCGCCCTCACGGCGGGAGCGCTCGGCGCACTGCTGCTCGGAACGGTGTCAGGATGCGTGCAGCGGCCGGGCATCGAGCAGGTGGACGTCCCGTCCTGGCAGGCCACGGCGCTGCCTTCGGCCTCGGGCGCCGTTCTGGGTGGCAGCGGCAAGCTCCTGGACCGTCATCCGGCCGACACGTCCCTCGCCCACCTCACGGCGGGGAACTACACCTTCACCATGACCTGCGAAGGCAACGGCAAGACGTATTTCACCCTCTCCGTGGCGGGCAAGGAAGCGGCCGATGCCACGAGCGCCTGTAACGGCAACAAGGACGTCGTGACCGTGTCCCTGCCGGCCGGGGATCTCAGTGTCAAGGCGTCCACGGTCGACGCCCCCATCATCTACGCGTTCCAGCTCGTCCCGAAGGGCTGAGCCGGGCTGGCGCTGGCACCGTTGGAGGGGCTGCCGCCGTCGGCGGGGCCGTGGCGGCGCTGGCACCGTCGGCAGGGCCGTGGTGGGGCCGGGTCAGGCGACCTGGCAGCCGTCCGGGCAGCGCAACTTCTCCGGGTCCGCGGCGCATTCGGCGCAGTAGAGGGTCAGTGTGCGGCATTCCGGGTTGCCGCAATTGTGGAAGTCGCTCGTGGGGGCGGCGCAGCGTGCACAGGCGCCGATGGTCTTCGCCTCGTCGCTGAACTCGAGGTGCATGCGCTTGTCGAAGACGTAGAGCGAGCCCTCCCAGAGGCCCTTGTCCTTGAACTTCTCGCCGTAGCGGACGATCCCGCCGTCGAGCTGATAGACCTCGGTGAAGCCGCGGTTGACCATCAGGCTGGAGAGCACCTCACAGCGGATTCCGCCCGTGCAGTACGTGACGACCGGCTGATCCTTGAGGTCGTCGTATTTCCCGGAGTCCAGCTCACGGATGAAGTCATGGGTGGTGGCGACGTCCGGCACGATCGCGTCCTTGAATTTGCCGATCTGGGCCTCGAAGGCGTTGCGCCCGTCGAAGAACCGCACGGGCCGGCCCGCGGCCTCCTTTTCGGCCACCAGGGTGTGCAGCGCTTCGGGCGAGAGGTGCGTGCCACCGCCGACGACTCCGTGGTCGTCGACCTTCAGTTCACCGGGTGCCCCGAAGGAGACGATCTCCTCGCGGGCCTTGACGCTCAGCCGCGGGAAGTCCTCCGCCCCGCCGTCGGACCACTTCACGTCCAGTCCCCGGAACGCCCCGTACTCCTTGGTGGTGCGGACGTACTCCTTCACGGCCTGGATGGGACCGCCGACGGTGCCGTTGATGCCGTCCTTCGAGATGATGATCCGGCCCCGCAGACCGAGCTTCTCGCACAGCGCACGCTGCCACAGCCGCACGGCGTCCGGGTCGGCGACGGGGGCGAAGGCGTAATAGAGGGCAATCTTGTTCTGGGCCACCGTTAAAGGTTAACGTTCCGGCGGATCGCGGCTGTCCCCGGGGGCACGGGCCCGCGTCCGCTCGGCGTCGAGATGACTTTGAGACTGAGAGTTTACCGACAAGATACTGATACCGGCTGTCGCTTTAACCGGCCCTGTCATAGGCTCGAATCATGACTGCGGAGACCCTGATGGAAGACATTGACGGCCTGCTGGATGTCTGGGTGGAAGGCTGGGCCGGCTGCCGAGGCTATTCGGTGGCGCGCGTCGGGGCCTTCCCTGCCGTGGACCGTGACGACAACGTCAAGGCCCGCGAGTTCTTCGCTGTGGAGCCGTCGGCCGAGGATTTCGCGAACCTCGCGCAGCAGACCCGTGAGGTGCCGGGACGTCTCCTGACGGTCCTGACCCGTGACCCCCAGAAGTACCTTGCTCTTGGCGATTCCGAGGGCCTTTTCCTCAATTCGACCTCCGAGTCGATGATGATCGTCGACATGGACACCCAGGACACCGAGGACCCCTGGCTCCCGGACGATGATCTCGAAGTCAGCTACACGGTCGTGGACGGCTCCCACCGTGCGGAGGTCCGCGCGGGTGACGTCGTAGCGGCCAGCGGCCGGGTGTTCGTGGCCAACGGCACCGTCGCCGTCTTCGACCAGATCGTCACCCATGACGATTTCCGCCGTCGCGGCCTCGGCAGCTTCATCATGAAATCCCTGGCGGCACGGTCCTTCGAGCACCCGGTGGAAATCGGCCTGCTCCTCGCCTCCGCGGACGGCCGCCTGCTGTACTCCCACCTCGGCTGGCAGGAAGTCTGCGCCGTGGTCATGTTCTCCAGCACGGAGCAGAAGCCCGCCGACATCTGAGCGGCCTGAGCGTCCGGTTCCAGAATCGTCGGTTCCTGAGTCGTCGGTTCCGCCGGCACTTCCTGATGGGATGCCGCTCCGGCCGGGCACCTGGGTCCCGCGTTCGCGGTCGGCCGAGCCCGGCATGCGCGATCCGCGAACCGTCGGACGGGGGCGCCGCTCCAGTCATACGGCCGGCCCGGTTCCCGCCGCGAAAGTGGGCCCAGCCTGCGGGTGACACAATATTCCGGTGCGCTCCTCTGACTCGCTGATCCCTCTCCTGGGCCGCTCCGCGGAACCGGAACAGCTTCAGCACGTCCGCACCATCCCCTCGCGTCAGGCCCGCCACGGTTCCTGGCCGGAATGGGCTCACCCCGACGTCGTGGCCGCGTATCAGCGGCTGGGGGTCGACACCCCGTATGAGCACCAGGTGGCAGCGGCGGAGCGGGCTCATGCCGGCGACCACGTGGTGATCGCGACCGGGACCGCCTCCGGCAAGTCGCTGGCGTACCAGTTGCCCGCCGTCGACGCCGTGCACCGGTCCGAACTCCGGGTGCTCGCCGAGCCGGGCAAGCTCCACGACGACGGCGCCACGGTCCTCTACCTCGCCCCCACCAAGGCTCTGGCGGCGGACCAGCTGGCCTCCCTGCGTTCGCTTCGCCTGGGGACGCTGCGGGCCGAGAGCTATGACGGCGACACCGATGCGAGCTCACGCCGGTGGATCCGCGAGCACGCCAACATCATCCTGGCCAACCCGGACATGCTGCACCACGGCATCCTGCCGAACCATTCCTGGTGGGCCCGGTTCTTCCGGCGTCTGCGGTACGTGGTCATCGACGAGGCGCACAGCTACCGGGGCGTCTTCGGCTCCCATGTGGCGAATCTGCTGCGGCGCCTGCGCCGGGTCTGCGCCTACTACGGTGCCGAACCGGTGTTCCTCGCTGCCTCCGCCACCGCTGCCGAAACCCGCGGAATCCTTCTCCCGGCTCATCGGCGCTCCCGTCACCGCGGTGACGGACGACGCCTCCCCTCGGGGTGCCACCACCGTCGCCTTCTGGGAACCTCGGCTGACCGAATTGCAAGGAGAGAACGGAGCGCCCACCCGGCGGACCGCGATCGCCGAGTCCGCCGACATGCTCGCCAATCTGGTGTCGTCCCACGTGCGTACCATCGCTTTCATCAAGTCCCGCAGAGGGGCCGAGCGGATCGCCTCCATCACCAAGCGGCTCCTCGACGACGTGGATCCCAGTCTCCCGGGTCGAATCGCCGCGTACCGTTCGGGGTACCTCCCCGAAGAACGCCGGGCGCTGGAGGCCTCCCTGCGCTCCGGGGAACTCCTCGGGGTGTCCAGCACCTCCGCCCTGGAACTCGGCATCGACATCTCGGGGCTCGACGCTGTCCTGGTGGCCGGCTGGCCCGGAACCAGGGCCTCCTTCTTCCAGCAGATCGGCCGGGCCGGGCGAGCAGGTCAGGACGCCGTGGCCGCTTTCGTGGCCAGCGACGACCCCCTCGACACCTACCTCGTGCACCATCCCGAGGCCGTGTTCGACGTCGGGGTTGAGGCCACGGTCTTCGATCCGTCCAACCCCTACGTCCTGGGCCCGCATCTCTGCGCCGCCGCGGCTGAACAGCCACTGCGCCCCGGGGATGAGGAGCTCTTCGGTCCCACCGCCCGCGCCATGCTGGACACCCTGGTGGAACGCGGCTATCTGCGCCGCCGCCCCGCCGGCTGGTTCTGGACGCACGCCCAGAGCGCGGCGGGGATGGTCAGTATCCGCGATGACGGCGGTGGACCCGCGCGGATCGTGGACGCGGACACCGGTGCCCTGCTCGGCTCGATGGACTCGCCCCAGACGCATTATCAGGCGCACCGGGGAGCGGTCTACATCCACCAGGGTTCCAGTTACCTCGTGGAGGAACTGGATGAGGAGGACCACACCGTCCTGGTCCGGCGGGCCAATCCGGATTACTACACCACCGCCAGGGACGTCACCCAGGTGGAAGTCCTGTCCGTGGACCGCTCCATGGAATGGGGCGACGTCGCGGTTCACTTCGGCGAGGTCAAGGTGACGACTCAAGTGGTCTCCTTCCAGAGGAAATCGCTGGCCTCCAATGAGGTGCTCGGCGAGGAGCCCCTCGACCTGGAGGCACGCGACTTGTTCACCAAGGCGGTGTGGTTCGTGGTGGGCAACCAGCGCCTGATGAACGCCGGCCTGGTGGAGGCGCAGTTCCCGGGCGCCCTGCACGCGGCAGAACATGCTTCGATCGGCATGCTCCCGCTCGTGGCCTCGAGCGACCGCTGGGACATCGGTGGTGTCTCCACGGCCTTGCACGCCGACACCGGGCATCCCACGATCTTCGTGTACGACGGGCACGCCGGTGGAGCGGGCTTCGCCGAGCGGGCCTTCGCCAAGGCCCGCACCTGGCTCGCCGCCACCCGCGAGGCCATCCTGTCCTGTGAGTGCGAATCCGGCTGTCCCTCGTGCGTCCAGTCCCCGAAGTGCGGTAACAAGAACAACCCGCTCGACAAGGCGGGGGCGCTGGTCCTGCTGGAGGCCTTCCTCAAGGACGCCCATGACTGGACAGGCCCGAAGACGCCCGACGGCGAAGCGTAGGGGCCGGCGCGCAGGCCGACTCGGCCCTCTTGGCCGCCCAGGCCGACTCGGCCTCCAAAGCCGCCCAGACCACGCGGGCCGCGCTGGCCGGAGAGGGCTGGCGAAGTGCTGCCCTGAGCGGCCCGAACGCCCAAGCCGCCCACACCACGCGAGCTGCGCGGGCCGGTGACGGCTGGCGAAGTGCCGCCTCCTTCCTCAGGCGGCGGACCCGCGCGTGCGCGACCTTCGCCGCGTCCCACCCCGAACACACCGCCGATGCTCGTCCGGATCTCCGCGATGTCTCGAGATGGCCCCTGCAATTCGCAGGAGTCCAGCTGTGCTCCGTCTCTGGAGGCGATCTCCGCCGCTACGGTGCATGGATCTCCGTTCCGCAAGCCACGCGCGGCGTCCGCGGCCGCGAGCGCTGAGAGATCCGCCGCAGCGGCCGCGCGGGAAGCCAGCGAGGCCGCCTGTCCGAGCAGGACGACGAGCAGTACCGCGACGAGGACCACCAGCCCGAGTCCGAGTGACAGCATGGTGCCCGAACCACCTTCCGACAGCCGGCGGGTCTCCTCTAAAGCCGGGCAGGACGCCTTCCGACAGCTCATGGGGTTCCTCCGGGATCTTCCAACGCCGCGGTCGACTGAGCCGTCTGGACCCAGGGAACCGCGGCGCCGAGGACGCCCGGTGCGGGTGCCTGGACGGTGGCGCGGACGAAGCCCGCGCCGTCGTCGTGGAACTCCAGCGACGCGTGGTCCCCTGCCAGCCGGAGAGCACCGGCGCTGGCCGCTTCCTGACTGTCACCGCGGGCGAGGGCACGCGAGGCGGCCCGGGCCGCCTCCTCGAGGCGCACTTGCTGTGAGCCGGCGGCGACGGCTCCCAGCAGTACCGCGAGAAGGGAGACGACCACCGGCAACGTCACCGCGAACTCCGCAGTCACCGTGCCGCGTTCACCCGGTCCCCGGTGGCCGGGACGGTGCTCTTTCACGGGATCGCCAGGGCCGTGCGGATGATGTTCAGCAGGAATCCTCGGACCTCGTCGCTGCGCATGATGACGACCAGGAGTCCGGCGAATGCCACGGCAGCCAAGGTCGCGATGGCATATTCCGCCGTCGATGTCCCTGCCTGCCCTGAACAGGTCCTGGCCAGCCTGGCGCGGAAGCGCCAGAGGATTCCGGCCACGCGGAGCCAGAGAACGGCACACTCGCCCGCAAGGATCTCCGTCCACCGGGCGACCCCTGCGCGGACCCCGCCCGCAAGGGTGCGGCGTTCAGGGATACTCACGTCTGCTGGAGACGGAGAAGTGTTGTTGTGCATAGAGATTTCCTTTCAGTTGTTGCTTGCATAAGGGGTTGCTTGCATAAGGGGTTGCTTGCATCAGTTGCGACTTTCGGTGGGTGCCCTTCCGGGCGATGTCAAACGACTCCAGGGAGGAGCGCCAGGACCACCGGGACGATGCCCAGGCAGATGAACGACGGCAGGGAGCACATCCCCAGGGGCAGGACGAGCCGGACGCCCAGAGTCGCGGCCCGTCGTTCGGATTCCCTCAGAGTCCTGCGCCGCTCTGCCGCAGCACTGGACTGGATGCTCTGAGCCGACGGCGCTCCGCTGAGTGCGGCGAATCCCAGTGATTGCTTCACCGCCTGCAGCGCCGGGTGAAGAGCAGGCGCGGATCCACGAACGAGGCGGACTGCGAACCGGACCGGACCCGCCCGGCTGGGGCTCACGCCAGAAGGGAGACCGGCTCCGGATGCACTGCGCCAGGCTTCATCCCACGCGCCGCCCAGGGCAAGACCTGCCACGACTCTTCGAAGCTGAGCCGCTATGGCCTGATCCGTGCACTCAGCCAGCACTTCGAGGCTGCGCTGCACACTGAGTCCGGCCTCCAGCAGAACCCCGACCAGTTCCAGCAGGAGGGCACTGTCATCCACGGCTCCGGCACCCCCAAAGGTTTCCGACGGGTTGGGTGGCTCGCCGGACCTCTGCCGGGCAGGACCGGTCCTCCGGGCCAGAACTGCGACGCTCGATGGTCTGGCACTGGTCAGACACCAGCACGCGATCAGCAGGGCGAGAAACTGGAGAAGGCCCGTCATAGCGCCGCCTCCGCCTGGCGTACCAAGTGCGAAGACCAGATCCGTCCGAGGAACCAGAAGACCAGGCCCGCTCCCACGGAAAGCCCGCCCAGCGGCGACTGCAGCATGATGGTCACCGGGTCGACACCCAGAAGCAGTCCAAGGCCCAGCCCGAAGAACGGCAGCCAGCCGAGCAACACGACACTGGCCCTGGGACCGGCGAGCGCAGTCTGGCGAGACCTCTCCGCGTCGGCGGAGTGTTCGAGGTCAACGGCGAATCGCGCCAGAAGCTCTGCCAGCGGACAGCCACTGAGCTCGCTGGCCCGAACGCAGGCGGCGAGCCTGGACCAATGCCGAGCGGCGGAGCCGGACGCCTTCGCGAAATGTCCGGTCGTCACGTGACGGTGAATGGCAAGCGCGGGGCTCTCCCCCAGAGCGGCCGCCTGAGCCGCCGCGATGAGCGGGCCCGGATCCGCCAGGCGACCCCCGCCCGGCCCGGACATGGAGGGCAGCCCATCGTCCGTCCGTTGGAGGTCCAGCAGTTCCCGCCACGCCTGGGCCGGGCTGCGCCCGCCACTCAGCAATGCACCGAGATGGTGGACCAGAACAGCCATGGCTTCGAGATCCGAGGCGACGGATTTCCGTGCGCCGGAAGCGCCCCGACCGAACCGATTCCGGAAGGGGGCCAAAGTGCCGTTCCAGAATTTCCCACCGCTGCGACGGGAGCAACCGTCAGCGAATCGCCAGTGGTCCCGCCACACCCATGCGCCCTGTCCGGGACCGGCGACCAGCAGGGCCGCCATCAGAAAGACGGTGAAGAGCATCACGAGTCCGCCTCGCCGTACAGCCTGGTCCTGAATGCCGGCCAGCCCGGCCCGTGACTCACTCGCCCGCCGGAGTGCCGCAGGACGGATTCCGTGATCAAGCGGCCGCTGACTGCGCGCACCACGCTCAGTTCACGGATTTCCCGTCCCGTCGACGTCCGGGCCAGATGGATGATCACATCGACCGCGCTCGACACCTGGGCCGCTGTGGCGACGCCGTCCATCCCCGCCAAGGCGCACAAGGCCTCGAGACGGGCCGGCACGTCATCGGCCGAGTTCGCGTGCAGCGTCCCGGCCCCACAATGTCCGGTGTTCAGGGCCATGAGCAGTTCGCGGACCTCCGAGCCGCGGCACTCCCCCACCACGAGACGGTCCGGCCTCATACGCAGGGACTCCCGGACGAGTTCACGCAACCCGATCGCTCCTTTGCCTTCGATGTTTCCGTGCCGGGACTCCAGCCTGATGACGTGGGAGTGTCCGGGGTCGAGTTCCGATGCGTCTTCGATCAGGACGAGCCGCTCCTGTGGTCCCGCGAGGCTCAGCAGCGAGGACAGCAAAGTGGTCTTGCCGGAGCCGGTGGCGCCACTGATCAAGAAGTTCATGCGTCGCATCATCAAGGCACGGAGCACACCCTGGAGGTCCGGGGTGAACATCCCGGCCTCGCCGAGTTCGGAGAGAGTGAACCGCTGATCACGGCGGATCCTGATGGACAGCACGGTGCCGTCGGGCGATAACGGCGGGATGACCGCGTGGACCCGGTAGCCGCCCGGAATCCGCACATCAACGCACGGATTGCCTTCGTCCAGGCGTCTCCCACCGGCCGAGATCAACCGCTGGGCGAGGGCGCGCACCTGTTCTTCATGCCCCAAGGGCACAGCGATCCGCTCCAGCCCGGAACCGCGGTCCCACCAGACGTCGTCGGGACCGTTGACGAAGATGTCGGTGACTCCCGGAACGTCGGCGACCACCTGTAACGGTCCCAGACCTCGCAGTTCCGCGTTGATGCTCTCCACCGCCGCGAGCGCCACGGAAGGCCCCAGGAACCGGCCCGTCGAGTTCACAGCGGCAGCGACCAGCTCGGTGGTCACGGGGCCGGGTGAGCTCAGCACATCCTGGCGGATGGTCTCGAGGAGCGCCTGATCCACGCCGTGTCCGTTCCCGGGACTCTGGGCGAAGCCATCATCCGGGCCGCTGTCGATGGCCGCGAAAGGACGCCGCCGCCGTAGAGTGGCCGAACGGACTGCGCGTCGGCGGCCGCTGTCCGGCCCGGGGAGATCCGACGAGATCCGTCGCTCGTCCGGTGTCTCGGTCATCGGGCACCACCTCCGACGTGGGTCAGCACCGCGTGAACCACCTTCCGCACGGGGCGGTCGTGGGCCAGCGCGGGCAGGCGGCCTTCATCCGCCGCAGCGACGACGCCCCGCAAAGGCGGGATCAGGCCGTGATACTCGAGACCCAGCCTCCCAGCGAGCTCTGCCGCTTCCGGACCCCGTCCTCGGTGAGCCCGGGCCACGAGTCCAGGAGAGGACACCGGCACATGGCCGAGTTCGTTGCTGGCACGGACGGCCGCATTGAGGGTGAGAGGGGCGCACACGGTCAACGAATCGCACCACCGCGCGAGCTGGTGCAGGGTGGAATCCGCAAGGTCGAGGATGACCAGGTCATACGCCTTGCGCGCCGCATCCAGGACACGAGGATCATGAACCGTCGTTCCCGGCTCGACACTGCCAGCCGTCCACGTGAGGACCGAGAAACCCGAGACCTGTGGCAAGGAGTTCGCAAGGCGCTCGGGGCTGATCGCGCCACCACTCGAATTCAGCTCGGTCCACCCCACTCCCGCGAGTTCCGTGGCGGACAACGCGTATCCCCAGCCGGTGTCCTGGGACGCGGTGTTCACCAGCACCGCGCGCAATCCCTGCTCAGCCGCCTGCGCCGCCAGCCACACCGCGAGGGTCGAGGTGCCGCTTCCTCCGGAGGCACCCCAGACCCCGGTGACCAGCCCGCCGTCGCGCACCGTGCCCATACCGCCGAGGAATTCCGCCAGCCAGCCCATGGCGGCGGGCAGGACACCGACTCGTTCCACGCCCCACATGGCCGCACGGTCCCACAGCCCGGAGTCATCCTCGGCGCCGAGCAGCGCATCCACCGGCCGACGACGAACCGGCAGTTCCAGCACGTCTCCTCCCACGATCACAGCTCTGGACCGGTCCCACTCCGGGAGCGCACTCTGGACGTCTTCCGCGACCCGCAGCCGCACACCGGCCGCAGCGGCAGCAGCCCTCACCGCTTCACGGATGACGGCGCGTCCGGTGATCACGAGGAATGGCGCGCTGAAGGGATCCGTTCCGGTGGCAGCCGATACCGGGGATCCGGGGGCGCCCTGCGCGGCCGGGAAAGGTGCCGTCGCGCTCTGCATACGTCGTTTCATGAATCCAGCGTGCTGGCGAATCGGGCATCCCGGCATGGGCCGACTCCGCGATGTGGACAGGCCTCACAGCCACTTATCCACACCGCGAGAACCCCGTCGGGAAACGTCGGCGCCACCCGGGAGAATGGAACCATGCACATCCTGATCACCCCCGACGACGACGGCGGGGCGCACCTGTCCCGTCTCGACGCCTCGGGCGTGACGATCGGCAGTCCGTGGCGGGTCCCTGCGGAGGAGCTCCCCGCGGAGGTGCTGTCGCTCGAAGGTGAGCAGCCCCGCTGGGTGTGGGACACCGTGCACGACTTCTACCCCCGTCTCCTGGCCGCCGGTGTGCGAGTGGCCAGATGTCACGACATCAGCCTGATCCGCACGATCCTGCGGTTCTCCTCTCGGGTGGATGCCCCGGACTATGCGGAGATGGCCGCCCGGATCAGCGGTTCCACGGAATATCCCAGCCCCGATGCCGGCCCTGTGGAGCAGGTCCAGGACAGCCTCTTCGACGCACCGCGCCAAGCCCGGGACCACGAACTGACGCGCCAGGAGTTCGCGGCTCAGCTGAAGGCGATCGCGGATTCCACCTCGCCCGTCCGGCTGCGCCTGCTGGTCGCGGCGGAATCGGCGGCGGCACTGGTGGCCACCGAGATGCAGTTCCTGGGCGTTCCGTGGGACCAGGCGGCCCATCGCAGGCTGCTGGAGGACGTGCTCGGCCCGGAACCTGCCCCCGCACAACGGCCCCGGAAGATGGAGACCCTGGTGGCGGAGATGAGGGAACTGCTCCGCTCGCCCTCGCTCAACCCGGATTCGCCACAGGATCTGCTGCGGGCGCTGCACCGTAACGGGATCGAAGTGCGGACCACCCGGCAGTGGGAGCTGCAGGAGTTCAACCATCCCGTGATCGCCCCGTTGCTGGAGTACAAGAAGCTGTCCCGGCTTTACACGGCGAACGGCTGGTCATGGCTGGACAGCTGGGTGCGTCATGGGCGCTTCAGATCGGATTACGTGGTGGGAGGCGTGGTCACCGGACGATGGTCGTCCCGAGGAGGCGGGGCCCTGCAGATCCCGAAATCAGTCCGGAACGCGGTCCGGGCGCTTCCGGGGTACAAGCTGCTGGTCGCCGACGCCTCACAGGTGGAGCCTCGGATTCTGGCGGCGATGTCGGCCGATCAGGGCATGGCCACCGCCGCCCGCGGTCAGGACCTGTACGCGGAAATCGCCGACGCCGGGTTCGGGGGCAGCCGTTCCTCGGCGAAGGTAGCCCTTCTGGGTGCGATGTATGGGGCGACCACCGGCGAATCCGCTCGGCTCATGCCCCAGCTGAAGAAGCTGTATCCCGCAGCCATCGGGCTGGTGGAGGACGCCGCCCGGCGCGGGGAACGCGGGGAATCCGTCTCCACGTGGCTGGGCAGGACCACTCCTCCTCCCGGCGCCGCATGGGACGCGGCCCAGCGGACTCAGACGCAGGAGGAACAGCGCCGCGCGGATTCCTGGGCCAGGTCACGAGGCCGGTTCACCCGCAACTTCGTCGTCCAGGGAACCGCGGCGGAATGGGCCGAGTGCTGGCTGGCGGGAATCAGGTCGCGGCTCCACGAGCTCGGCGCCGCCTTGCCGAGGGCTCGGGAGAGCAATACCGGTGAGGCCGGATCCTCGTCCTGGCCGATCACGGGCCCCGCGGAACTCGTCTTCTTCCTCCACGACGAGATCATGGTCCACGCTCCCGAAGAGCTCATCCCCGACTGTGTCGAGGCGGTGGAAAGCGCGGCCCGGGATGCCGGGCGGCTCCTGTTCGGCACGGCCCCCGTGGACTTTCCGCTCACGGTGGCCGTGGTCGATTCATACGATCAGGCCAAGTGATGCAGCGTTGCACCTTTCACAGGCCCCCGGACCGCCACGCGGAACCCCGCCACCATTCAGAACCCGACGGTCAGAGAGCACAGCTCAGAGCGTGAAAAAGTGCTTCCGCTCCGGGTCCCACGGCTTGGCCCACCCGAGGTAGTGGAACGTCTCCTCCAGCAGCTTGCCGGTGAATCCCCAGATGAAGATGTCCTCCACCAGGAAGGCCGGGGATTCAAAGGTGACCCCGGCTCGCTCCAGGCTGGCCGTGACCCGGTTGGCAGGATCCAGGAGGTCCCGCACGGGGATGCGGAACACCAGGGCCGACTCCCGAGGATCCACCACGAACACCGGACTCGCCTCGCGCCACCAGGCCAGGACAGGAGTGACCATGAAATTGCTGTAGGGCAGCGGATGCGACGGCAGAACCCCGACCACGTCCACACCGGCCGGGTTCAGACCCGTCTCCTCCACCGCCTCCCGCAGTGCGGCGGCGGCCTCGTCGGCGTCCTCGGGCTCCACTTTGCCGCCGGGGAAGGCGATCTCCCCCGCGTGGCTGCCGAGCGTCGTCGCGCGCTGAAGCATCAGAAGGTCCAGGTCATCCGGGCCGAGGCTCTGCGGGTCGCGTCCGGCGCTTTCGGCCGTGGGCGCGAAGAGCATGAGGACCGCGGCGTCGCGGGCGGTGTCGGGCTCGGCGAGCGTGAGCCGCCACCGTGCGCCCAGCTCTTCAGCGAGGACGGTTCCGGCCTCGCCGGCGAACCGGCGGAGGTCCTGCAGGGCGCTCACGAAGCGGACTCGGCCAGCAGTGCCCGCTGAGAAGCCATCCGGATCTCGGCCGGATCCTTCACTGCGGCCAGATACGCGGCGCGGAGTTCCTCCTGGCCGGGAGCGAGTTCGTACTTCAGGAGCTTGGCCGCCTTGACGGGGTCCGTCTCGCCCATGCCGTACGACGGGCACCACTGGGCCACCACGCACGCGCCGCACGCCGGCTTCCGGGAATGGCACACCCTGCGCCCGTGGAACACGACCCTGTGCGAAAGCTGCGTCCATTCCTTGCGCTCCACCAGCTCGCCCACCTCGCGTTCCACCACCACCGGATCGTCCGAGGTGGTCCACTCGAAGCGCCGGGCGAGGCGCCCGAAATGCGTGTCGACCGTGATGCCGGGGATGCCGAACGCATTGCCCAGCACCACATTGGCCGTCTTGCGACCCACGCCGGCCAGGGTGATCAGGTCCTCCACGGTCGGCGGGACCTCGCCGTCGTACTCGTCGACCAGCCGAGTCGCCAGCGCCACGAGGTTCCGCGCCTTGGCCCGGAAGAAACCGGTGGGCTGGATGATGGCTTCCAGGTCCGGAAGCTCGGCCTGCGCCATCTCGCGGGGGCCCGGATAGCGGGCGAACAGCGCGGGGGTGATCTGGTTGACCCTCATATCAGTGGTCTGCGCGGAGAGCACCGTGGCGACCAGCAACTCGAACGGGTTCCGGAAGTCGAGCTCCGGGTGGGCGTACGGATAGAACTCCCCCAGGACCTTGTTGATCTTCCGCGCCCGGCGTTTCTTAGCCAGCAGACTTTCGCCGCCGGCCGCCACGGTGTTCTTCGTCATTGCGGGTCAGGAACCCCGCTCGATGCTGCGGAGGTCGTGCAGCACGCCGATCCGGCCGTCCTCGTTCTGGACCACCAGACCCTGCGGGCCTTCCTGCAGCGCCAGGATCCACTTGCCCGGCTCCAGGTCGAACACGGGAGCGCCACTGCGCTCGTCCAGGGCCACGCGCCGTTCCGGCACCGCGAACCAGAAGGCCTGCTGCGCGGGCTGCTCGGCCTCACGGTGCGGGTCGACGACGGCGTGAATCGGGTCCGCGGACCCGGAACCTGCGGGAGCGGCCTCCTCAGCCTCTGCCGGCTCCGCAGAGCCGGCAGAGGCGCTGCCCGCCCCAGTATTCGGTGCACTGCCGGTGTTGAGCGCACTGCGGAGCACCGTGACGTCGGAGTCATCGTCCGGATGGGGAGCGAAGAACTCCTCCTCTTCCGGCTCCTCGACGGGTTCGTTCAGCGTCGGGACGCCGAGCACGGGCTCCGGAAGCTCAGGAGCTTCGGCCACGCGCGACTGGGCCTCCTTCAGAAGGTCGTCTTCGGACGGGCCTTCCGACGCGTCGTAGTCGGCGGTCGCCAGGACTTCGTCGCCCAGGATCGGATCGGACCCGGCGAGCGCCGAGTCGTCCCGCGTCGAGGACGGCTCCTCCGACGGCACTTCAGCGGCGGCGGCGCCGGCATCGGAACTGGTGACCGTTTCGGGATCGGAACCCGCAGCTCCTGCGGCGGGCGCGGGCGACGGTTCGTCAGCCGAGGCGGCGGAACCGGCGTCGCGGGCCTCGCCCACACCCTCCCCCAGACCTTCAACGGTACCCTCCGGTGCTCCAGGCGCCTCCGGCGCGCGGTGCCGCGACCCGGACGGCGAGGCTCCGGCGTCGTCGGTCGGCGATTCCGCCGGCTCGGCAGCCGGCGCACCGTGCCCAGCGGCTGCCGCGCCCACCCCTGCCGCACCGGCAGCAGCCGGGGCAGCCCAGGCTGAGCCCTGCTGCGACTGCTGCGACTGGTAGCCCTGCGGAGCGTACGGCGACGGCGCACCCTGCGGCGCACCGCCCTGTGCCGGGCCACCCGGGTGATTCCCGTAGCCCGGGGTGCTCGGGTACTGCTGCGCAGCGGGACCGGAGTGAGACGGACCGGAGTGCACCGGCTGCGCGGGACGGTTCGCCGGAGCGGCGTCCCGGGCCACGACGTGAGCGGGCGCTTCGGGACGGCCGGTGAAATCGGCCGCGAACACGGGAATGAAACGCGCCAGGACGGTCGTCACGAAGAGCAGCGCGGCGCCCAGAAGACTCAGGATCACCGACGTCCAGTTGATGTAGGCGTAATACCCCAGGAACGGCAGGACACTGAGCCGGCTCAGCGCGCCCAGCAGCGCCAGGGACGCCAGCACCGAGGCGAGCTGGTCGAGGGAGAAGGACCCGAGACGGAGCTTGGTGGTCGGGCTGACCCGGCGGATGACGAAACCGACCCCGACCGCGAGCGGAAGGATCATGTCCAGCCCGAGGAACTCGAGACTCGGGATGAAGCCGAGACGGCCGAAGTTCCCCAGGCCATTGCTCACGAGGAGCAGCACGACGGCGACCAGGACGAGCACATCACGGAGAGTCAGAGGGCCGAGGAGGGCCTTTCCACCCTCGGGCTGCTGACTCACCGAGGCGCCGTGACCCGCACCGGGCGCCTGGGTGTAGCCGGGGCCGGGATATCCAGCGCCCGGCGCCTGCCGGCCGTAGTCGGGCGCGTTCTGCTGAGGAGCGGGCTGCTGGCCGTACTGCTGTCCCTGCCCGCCCGCGCCTCCGTACGGAGCACCGGCGGAAGTGCCACTCTGCGGACCGCCCTGATACTGTCCCGGAACCTGCTGCGCCGGCTGCCCTTGCGGCTGGCCCTGGTACTGACCCGGAGGTCCCCAGGGATTCCGCTCCGGGTTCTGCTGGCCAGGCGTTTCCGGCCCGCCCTGGTTGTTGAACTCTGGCGTTGACATCGGCTGTGTTCTCCTGTCGATGGAGGTCATGCTGCGGACTTGTCACCAGCCTAATGGGCGGACGGCCCGCCCGGGAGAAGTGTTGCCTGAGAACGCCGAGGCCCCCGCGCCGACGCTCGCTGCGATTTCTCCAGAAAAGCGCCAAATCGCCCGCCACACCCCGTCCCACCGCTGTCGAGGATCGCCCGGCCGGCTCCACTGCCATATCTGTTCACCGTGGTCCATAGTGTGACCGTCGACACTCATTTGTCGGAGCGGAGGACTAAGGTGGTCGGTGGAATGCACCTCAACGAAGAAGTAGAAGGATCCAGGATGTCTGAAGAGACCACTCCAGCCGCAGGTGACGCCTTGGAAAACCTGCTCCAGGAGAACCGCCGTTTCGCCCCCACCCCGGAATTCGCAGCGAGCGCCGTCGCCGGTGAGGAACTGTATGCGGAAGCCGCAGCTGATCGCCCCGCGTTCTGGGCCCGGCAGGCGCGTGAGCTGCTGACCTGGGACAAAGACTTCGAGACCGCTTTGGACTGGAGCAACGCCCCCTTCGCCAAGTGGTTCGTGGGCGGCGAGGTCAATGCGGCGTACAACGCTCTGGACCGGCACGTCGAGAACGGTCTCGGCGAGCGCGTGGCCATCCACTTCGAAGGCGAGCCCGGGGACACCCGCAGCTACACCTATGCCCAGCTCACCGACGAGGTGAAGAAGGCGGCGAACGCCTTCGAATCCCTCGGCGTCGGCAAGGGTGACCGCGTCGCCGTGTACCTCCCCATGATCCCGGAAGCCGTCATCACCCTGCTGGCCTGCGCCCGGATCGGCGCCATCCACTCGGTGGTGTTCGGCGGGTTCTCGGCCGACGCTCTGCGCTCCCGCATCGACGACGCCGAAGCCAAGCTCGTCGTCACGGCCGACGGCACCTACCGCCGCGGCAAGCCCAGCGCGCTGAAGCCCGCCGTGGACGAAGCGCTCGCCGCGGACGGCCACACGGTCCAGAACGTCGTCGTGGTCCAGCGGAACGGCGAGCCGGTGTCCTGGACCGAGGGCCGCGACCAGTGGTGGGACGACGTGGTGGGAGGCGCCTCCGCCGCGTACACCGCGGTGGCCCACGACTCCGAGCATCCGCTCTTCATCCTCTACACCTCCGGCACCACCGGGAAGCCCAAGGGCATCCTGCACACCACGGGCGGGTACCTGACCCAGGCGGCGTTCACCCACAAGAACGTCTTCGACCTCCACCCGGAGACGGACGTCTACTGGTGCACCGCCGACGTCGGCTGGATCACCGGTCACTCCTACGTCACCTACGCGCCGCTCATCAACGGCGCCACCCAGGTCATGTACGAGGGCACCCCGGACTCCCCCCACCAGGGACGCTGGTGGGAGATCGTGGAGAAGTACAAGGTCTCCATCCTCTACACCGCTCCCACGGCCATCCGGACCTTCATGAAATGGGGCCGCGAGATCCCGGAGAAGTACGACCTCTCCTCCATCCGCGTGCTCGGTTCCGTGGGCGAGCCCATCAACCCGGAAGCGTGGATGTGGTACCGCGAGGTCATCGGCTCGAACAAGGCCCCGATCGTGGACACCTGGTGGCAGACCGAGACCGGCGCCATGATGATCTCCCCGCTGCCCGGCGTGACGGCCACGAAGCCCGGTTCGGCCCAGGTGCCGCTGCCCGGCATCGCGGTGGACGTGGTGGACGAGGTCGGCGAGTCCGTGCCGGACGGCCACGGCGGCTTCCTGGTCATCCGCGAGCCCTGGCCCTCCATGCTGCGCGGCATCTGGGGCGATCCGGAGCGCTACAAGGACACCTACTGGTCCCGCTTCGATGACATGTACTTCGCGGGCGACGGCGCCAAGAAGGACGCCGATGGGGACGTCTGGCTGCTCGGCCGCGTGGATGACGTCATGAACGTCTCCGGCCACCGGCTCTCCACCACGGAGATCGAGTCGGCCCTGGTCAGCCACCCGTCGGTGGCGGAAGCCGCCGTGGTGGGCGCCAACGACGAGACCACCGGCCAGGCGGTCGTGGCGTTCGTGATCCTGCGCGAAGGCGTGGAGGACACGGGAGACGTGATCGTCCAGGACCTCCGCACCCACGTGGGCAAGGAGATCGGCCCGATCGCCAAGCCGAAGAACATCCTGGTGGTGCCGGAACTTCCCAAGACCCGCTCAGGCAAGATCATGCGCCGTCTGCTCAAGGACGTGGCGGAAGGCCGCGACCCGGGTGACGCCACCACGCTGGCGGACCCCACGGTCATGCAGCAGATCGCCGCGGACCTGCGGAAGTAGGGGCGGCCGGGGCGGGCCACCCGGCCCGCCCCGGCCCGGCCGGTCGACGACGGCGAGTGCGCACTCTCAGCGCGAGGGTGCACACCCGCCGTCGTCTCTTTCATACCGGGGTATGAACCACCCCGCTCAGACTCCGCTCCTGCTCCGATGTGCCTTTCTCCGCGCTTCGGAAGACTGGAGTCATGACCACGATCCTCCACGCCAGAGACCTGTCCCTCTCCTACCCCGGCGCGTCGCTCCCGGCGCTTGACTCCGTCAGCCTGAGCATCGGCCACGGTGAGTCGGTGGCGATCATGGGCGCCTCAGGTTCGGGCAAGACGTCCCTCCTCCACTGCCTGGCCGGCATCATCCGGCCGGCCAGTGGTTCCATCACCTTCGTCTCCAGCGCCGGGCCACTTCAGGTCGAGACCCTCGACGACGGCGCCCGCGCCCGGTTGCGCCGCGAGGAATTCGGCTTCGTCTTCCAGCAGGGACTCCTGCTCCACGAACTGACGGCCCTGGAGAACGTGGCGGTGGCCCGCATGCTCAACGGCGTCCCCCGGGCGCACGCCGAGGAGGAGGCCGTCCGCTGGCTGGCCCACCTCGGCCTGGCCGGGATGGAGAACCGCAGGCTCGGCGAGCTGTCCGGCGGTCAGGCGCAGCGCGTGGCGATCGCCCGGGCCCAGATCACCGGCGCCCGCCTGATCTTCGCGGACGAGCCCACCGGCGCCCTCGACTCGACCACGTCCACCGAGGTCCTCGACCTGCTGCTCGGCACGGTCGGGGAAGGACGCACCCTCGTGATGGTCACCCACGATCCCGAGGTCGCCCGCCGCTGCGGCCGCATCGTGACCCTGAGCGATGGCCGGATCGTCTCCGACACGGGCTCCCCCGCCTCCGCCTCAGCTCCGGGGGCCTTCGGCCTCGGAAGCGGTGCGGCCCGATGAACACCCTCCGGACCTCACTCCGCCTGGCCGGGCTTTTCCGGCGCCGGCAGGACGGCGACCGCGCCGCGACCCTGCTGCCGCTCCTCTCCTTCGCCCTCGTCACGGCGCTTCTCCTGCTGGTGACGGGCGGCGCACAGGCCTTCTTCCGCTGGGACGACGAGCTCGCCATCACCTACCAGATCCTCGCCGTGATCGCCTTGGTCCTGCTGCTCGTGCCGCTCGGCACAGTGGGCGCCTCGGCCGCGAAACTCGCCGCACGACGCCGGGACGACCGCCTCTCCTCGCTCCGCCTCCTGGGCGCCTCGACGGGGACGGTCACCCTCCTGACCGTGCTGGAGGCCGCCACGACCGCCCTGCTCGGCTCCCTTCTGGGCGTCGTCCTCTACTGCGCCACGGCTCCCTTGCTCGGACTGCTCCACTTCCGGGGCGCCGCACTGGGCGATCAGATCTGGCTGCCCTGGGCCGTGGTGCCCCTCCTCGCCCTGGGGATCGTGCTGCTCGCCTCGGTGAGCGCCGTCGTCGGGCTCCGGTCCGTGGTGGTGACTCCGCTGGGCGTCCGCACCCGACAGCGCGCCGGCACCGCCCACTGGGTCCGCGCGCTGGTGGCGGCCGGGATCGTGGTCGTCGGCGTGTTCCTCTTGCAGGGGATCGGCGCGCTGGGCCAGTTCGGCGGCGTCGCCGCGATGATCATCGCGATGGCTGTGGCGTTCGGCGGCGCCCTCCTCGCCCTCAACTTCATCGGCCCCTGGTTCATCCGCGTCGTGGCCCGCCGGCGGCACCGGAAGGCGCCCACCGTCGCGAAGCTCCTCGCCGCGCGGATGATCCTCGAGGACCCGAAGGCCGCATGGCGGCAGGTCAGCGGCGTGGCGATGACCAGCTTCGTCGGAGTGTTCGGAGCGGTCGGTCTCGCGATGGCCGCCATCACGGAGGACCACCCCATGGATGACGCCTCGCGCTGGCTCATGCGGGACATCTCCACCGGGGTGCTCGTGACGGTCGCGGCGTCGTTCGTGATGGTCGCGTGCTCCGTCGGGATCAACCAGGCCGCCTCGACCCTGGACCGCGCCGCCGTGCACGTCTCGCTGGACCGGCTCGGCATGCCCCGCGCCGTGATGGTCGAGGCGAGCCGCCGTTCCGTCATGTCGGCCTTGTGGGTGGTGGCGGGCGGCTCCGCGGCGTGCGCCGCAGGTCTGCTGTTCCCGCTGGTGGGCTTCGCCGTCTTCGTTCAGCCGCTGGCCGTGATCACGACGGCGGCCGTGTTCGTGGCGGGCTTCCTGGTGGTCCGCGGCGCGGCGGCGCTGGCCGCCCAGCTGGTGCCGGGGATCCTGGCCCGGCCGGAGCGCGTGCTCTAGAACGCACTTCTGAGGACGAAGGGGTGGACGCCGGCGGTTTCCGGCGTCCACCCCTTCGTTCCCGGCTCCGTTCCCGGCGCGGCGATGGCTCAGTGGTGGAGCTGGAATGTGGGCACGAAATCGGGGTCCGTGATCGCCGGCCTCCGCAGCGAGAACGCTTCGATGGGGTGCGACGTGGAGCCGTCGGTCAGCAGCTCCGCGAGGATGCGCCCCATGAGAGACGCGAACTTCCCCGCGTGCCCCGCCCCGTTGAACACGGCCACATGTGGCGCGCCCGGAATGGTGTCCAGCACGAAGTCGCGGTCCGCCGGCATGTCATATACGCACGTCTTGTTCGCATACACAGGCCCGACGGCGCCCGGCAGGTGCCGCCGCAGGAACCCTTCCAGCAGCGCGGCTTCCTCGGCGTCGCCTTCGTAGACGCGCTCGTCGCTGCTGATGAAGCGGCCGCGCATGTCCCGCGCGATCTTGACCGCCGGCTCACCGTAGACCGGGAACCCGTAGTGGTCCTGCTCGCCGTGGAAGATCCAGATGGGGAACCGGTCCGGGGTGAACTCGGACAGACGGGCCGACGTGAAATAGCTGACCTGTTCCTGCGACAGCGTGAGGCGGTAGTTCAGCCCGAGGTCCGGCATCAGCTCGCCGAGCCACGAGGACACGGCCACCACGAGCCGGTCCGCATGAAAGTCGCCCCGCGTCGTCCGGACCGTCACGCTGTCAGGCCTCACCTCGACCCCGGTGGCCCGGGTGTGCGGGAGGAAGGTCACCCCGTGGGCGAGGGCCAGGGAGGTGTGGGCGGCGACGCTGGCCCGGATGTCGATCAGCCCGCCGGCCTCCTGGTACATGCCGGTGACATCATCCTCGATCCGCCACTGGGGCCAGCGGCGGCGGATCTCGTCCGCGTCGAGGTCCTCATAGGGGATGCCCTGCGCCGCGAGCGCGCTGCGGTAGCCGTCCAGGGAAGCACGCGCCGCGGGTGCTGAAGAGGCGAGGTCCAGCCCGCCCGTCCGGAGGTAGAGCGGCAGTCCGGACTGTTCCTCCACGTGCGCCCAGGCGTCGAACATGGCGGGCGTCAGGGCCGTGTACGCGGTGCTGTGATACGCGTGCCGGATGATGCGGGAGACGTCACCCGAGGAGTTCCGCGTGTTGACCAGCTCGTCCTGCTCCAGGACGAGCACACGGGTGCCCGGGGTCTGAGAGAGCCAGTAGGCGGCCGCGGAGCCGATGGCCCCCGCGCCGATGACGATGTGCGTGTACCCGCCCGGCATGGCGTTCTCCCGTCGTTGAGCGATCCTTCCGAGAGTGGCACACGGGCTGTGACGCACGGTAGTCCGTGACGCCGCTTTGCGGGCGGCGGAAGTGCGGGGCGACGGGGGTGGTGGAGATGCGCGGCGGCAGGTGCGCTCAGGAACCCTCGGCCCGGCAGCCACAGGACCGCCGCAGGATCAGCTCGCACTCGAACACCTGGTTCCGGGAGGGCTCGTCGCGCTCGGCCCCGATGATCGCCCGGACGCCGGCCTCGGCCATCTCCTTGACGGGCTGCCGCACGGTGCTCAGCGGCGGCCAGCAGTATTCCGCCTCGGCCGAGCCGTCGAACGCCATGACCGCCACGTCGTCGGGCACGCTGAGGCCGGCCTCCTGGACCGCACGGAGGAAGCCGATGGCCTGCTGGTCCGAGCTGATGAAAACAGCAGTCGGCCGGGGCGTGACGGCGAGGAACTGCTTCCCGGCCTCGTAGCCGCCCTGCCGGTCGAAGGTGCAGCGGAAGATCCGGCCTTCCGATTCACCCAGGCCTTGCAGGGCCGCACGCCAGCCACCTTCGCGGCGGTCCGGCGCATTCCCGGTGGTGAGGCCCATGACCAGGGCGATGTCCCGGTGGCCGTGCGAGGCCAGGTGCTCCACCGCGCGTCGTGTGCTCTCGGAGAATTCGGGGCCGATCGCGTCCACGGACGGGGACTCCTCGGAGAAATTGAGCAGCACCGTCCGCACGCCGCGCTCCCGGAGCTCCTGGATGTCCGGCTGCACCAGGACCGAGCAGAGGAACACGCCATCCACCTGCCGGTCGATGAAGTTCCTGAGATGCCGCCGCTCGACGGACAGCGAGTCCCGGGAGTCGGCCAGGAGCATGGCGAACCCCTGTTCCTCCGCGGCCTGCTCGACGGCCTCGGCCAGGCTCGCGAAGAACGGGTTGCTGATCTTCGGGACCACCATGCCCAGAATCTGCGACGACCCCTTCTTGAGGGCCCGCGCCGCCGCATTGGGCCGGTAGCCGAGCGCCGCGATCGCCTGCCGGACCTTCTCCTCGGTGGCCGGGGCCACGTTCTTGGGGCCCCCGTTGACCACATAGCTCACGACGGCGGTGCTGACGCCCGCCAGGCGGGCGACGTCCTTCCGCGTGATCACGGGTCGGGGTGAAGCGGAGAGGTCCGGCATAGCCACCATGCTAGCCGCGGGCGGCCTCGGTGCTGCGGGCTGCCGGAAGCTCCGGGGCGTCTCCGAAGTCGTGGATGGGGAGCCGTTCCCCGCCCCGCAGCGCCGACTGGTGGGCCACGATGCCCGGCAGCGTGAAGCGGGCGGCCGTCCAGGCGTTCACGGGCGGCAGCGTGCCGGCGGCCACGGCGGTCACGAAGTCGTCCACCAGGAAGGCGTGGCTCCCCTCGTGCCCGCTCGGCAAGGCGCGGAGCTCCGCGGGGAGCCGGGACGGATCGTGGACGGGGGCGAGGCCCGAGACGAAGGCGTCGCGGAGGGAGGGGTCGACGTCGGCGAGGGACGGGTCATCAAGCGGGATGCTGGGCAGGGTGCTGATCTGCTCACTCACATCGGTGAAGCCCTCCTTGTCCTGCCACACGGCCGTCTCGACGAGCTGCTCGAAGCTGCCCTCGGTGCCGAAGTACCGGAACCGGCTCTCGCGCAGATGAGACGGGTAGCCCACGCGACGGAATTCATTGATGCGGATGCTCCCGCCGCCGTCCATCTCGAACAGGGCCGTGGCGTTGGAGAAGTCATTGTCGAACATGCTGATCTCTCGGTCGAAGACGCCGTCGCCACGGTCGTCCCGGACGCCGATGCAGCTCACGCTCGTCACATGGCCCCCGATGCCGCCGAGGACGCCGCCCAGGGAGTGCGTCGGGTAGAGCATGGGCGGGTAGCTGGCGGTCTTCTGCCACTCCTCCCCGCCGCTGTACTGGTAGGCGGCGTAGAAACCGAGGTCCATGTCGTGAACGTAGTCGCCTTCGGCATAGAAGATCCGGCCGAACGCGCCTTCGGCCTTGCGGTCGCGCGCGTAGATCGTGGCGGGGTTGTAGTAGCTGGTCTCGCCCATCATGTAGGTCAGCCCGGTCTCGTGGACGGCCTCGATGATCGCGGCGATCTCCTCTTCGCTGATCGCCATCGGCACAGCGGAGTAGACGTGTTTGCCCGCCTTGAGGGCCTGGACCACCAGCGGCCCGTGGGTCCAGCGCTGCGTGAAGATCGCGACGGCGTCGACGTCGGAGGCCAGCATGTCCTCGAAGCTGGGGAAGGTGCCGGCCAGGTTCTGCCGGGCTGCCAGCGTCTCCGCCCGCTCGGCGAGCACATCGGTGACATAGACGTCCCGGACAAGGGGGTGCGCCTTGAAGAGTTTGGCGAACTGGCCGGAGAACTGGCCGGCGCCGACGATTCCGAGGGAGAACGGTGAGATCTGAGTCATGCGGAAGAGTCTCCCAGCACGATCTACTCGAGTCAATAGGTTCGAGATTCTTCCTGAAATGCTTGCGTTACATAGAAGTGACCCGTGTAGATTGTTGGCTCAGGCCTCCCGTTGAACCCCGCCAATCCGTGCCACGGAGGCCGTTGTGCCGACGCGACACCCAGATCGATTCTGAATCTTTATGTTTGCGAAGGTTTCTTCTTGTTCACTTTTGTTCCATTGACTGCTAGTGTGGCGCACATCACAGGCAATGGGTTCTTGAAGGAGAAAAAATGCCACAGCCTCAGATGCCGGCCGGCAGCGTAGTCGCCCCGCGTCGCACCGTTCTCAAATCCTTCGCTCTCGGCGCGGCCGGCCTCGCCGGCGTTCCGCTGCTCGCGGCGTGCACCGGCGGCTCCGGCCCCTCCGGTGGCGGCTCCGCGGCCACCACGTTCACCCTGGGTTCGAGTCTTTCCGACGAGGTGCCGAAGAAGGCCCTTGCCGACACGCTCGCCGCCTTCCAGAAGAAGGCCGGCAAGTCCGCCACCATCAACACCGTTCCCCACAACGATTTCCAGAACAAGATCAACTCGTACCTGCAAGGGTCCCCGGACGACGCCTTCACCTGGTTCGCCGGCTACCGCATGCAGTACTACGCGGGCAAGGGACTTCTGGCGCCCATCGACGACGTCTGGTCCAAGATCGGGGGCAACTACTCGGACGCCCTCAAGAAGGCCTCCACCGGCCCCGACGGCAAGATGTACTTCATCCCGAACTACAACTATCCCTGGGGCTTCTTCTACCGGAAGAGCGTCTGGGCGGCCAAGGGCTACGAAGTCCCCACCACGTTCGACCAGCTCAAGACCCTGTGCGCCAAGATGAAGAGCGACGGCATCATCCCGATCGGCTTCGCCGACAAGGACGGCTGGCCGGCGATGGGCACCTTCGACTACCTGAACCTGCGGCTCAACGGCTACCAGTTCCATGTGGATCTCTGCGCCCACAAGGAATCGTGGGACCAGAAGAAGGTCAGCGACGTCTTCGACACCTGGAAGGCCCTTCTGCCCTACCAGGATCCGGGCGCACTCGGCCAGACCTGGCAGGACGCCGCCAAGGCTCTCGCAGGCCAGAAGACCGGTATGTACCTGCTCGGTTCCTTCGTGACGCAGCAGTTCACCGATCCAGCCGTGCTCAAGGACATCGACTTCTTCCCGTTCCCCGAAGTGGCGGTCGAAGGCCAGGAGGCAGTGGAGGCTCCGATCGACGGGTTCCTGCTGTCCAAGAAGGGCGGCGACAACCAGGCGGCCAAGGACTTCCTGGAATTCATGGGCGCCCCGGAGGGCCAGGACGCCTACTACAAGGGCGACCCCTCCAACATTCAGACCGCGAAGGGCTCCGATCAGAGCAGCTTCACCGCCCTGAACAAGAAGTGCGCGGACGTCATCGGCCAGGCGAAGTCCATCACGCAGTTCTTCGACCGCGACGCCCTCCCGGCGATGGCCAACAACGTCATGATCCCGGCGCTCCAGGCCTTCCTCAAGGACGGCACCGTCGACGTCAAGAATCTCGAGTCCCAGGCCAAGGCCCTTTACTCGGCCCAGTAGCCCGGACCCACCCGGTGGCCGGGGCGCTCTCCAGGACGCCCCGGTCACCGCTGCAAGGAGACCCCCATGACCACCTCTTCCACCGCCTCCCGGACGGGCGGCGGCCCCGCACCCCGGAAGGGCCCGGGCCGGAAGCGCCCGGGCCGCGTCCGCCGGCTCAGCAGACGCGATGTGCTCGTCCTGAGCGCCATGGTCGCCATCCCGACCCTCATCCAACTGGTCTTCGTCTGGCTGCCGACCCTCTTCTCCATCGGGCTCAGCTTCATCAAATGGAACGGCCTGGACTTCGCGGACATGAAACCCGCGGGCGTGGACAATTACCGCTTCATCCTGCAGGACTATCCGCCCTTCTGGCCCGCCATCCAGCACAACGTCCTCTGGCTCGTGTTCCTGGCCGTCATCGCCACCCCGATCGGCCTGCTCCTCGCGGTCCTGCTGGACCAGAACATCCGCGGGACCCGGATTTACCAGAGCATCTTCTTCGGGCCTGTCATGCTCTCGCTCGCGCTGGTCGGCATCATCTGGCAGCTCTTCTACCAGCGGGACAACGGCCTGCTGAACTTCCTCCTCGGCACCGCGGGGACCCCGCAGGCGGTCGACTGGTTCGGGGACTCCTCGGTCAACATCTGGGCCGCGCTGATCGCCGCCACCTGGCGCCACGCCGGCTACGTCATGCTGCTCTATTTAGCCGGTCTCAAGGGCGTGGACCCCACGCTCCGTGAGGCGGCCGCCATCGACGGCGCGAACAGCTTCCAGACCTTCTTCCGCGTGGTGTTCCCGGCGATGAAGCCCGTGAACATCGTGATCGTGGTCATCACCATCATCGAATCCCTCCGCGCGTTCGACGTCGTCTACGTGATCAACCGCGGCACGAACGGCCTGGAGCTCCTCTCTGCGCTGGTCATCCAGAACCTGGTCGGCGAAGGACAGGTCCTCGGGGTCGGGTCGGCACTGGCCACTGTCCTCCTGGTGGTCTCCCTCGTCCCGATCGTCTTCTATCTCACCCGCACCTTCGGAAAGGACAGCAGATCGTGAGCAGCACCACCGCACCCCGCACCCGCAGCGCCGGGCGACAGGCCGGCGTCGCCGTCGCGCAC